>NZ_CP053590.1:40000-351250 GCF_013365535.1 Aquimarina sp. TRL1
GGCCCGACTAACCCTCAGCTGATTAGCATAGCTGAGGAAACCTTAGTCTTTCGGTGGGCAGGTTTCTCGCCTGCCTTATCGTTACTTATGCCTACATTTTCTTTTGTAGATACTCCAGCAAGAATCGCCTCTCACCTTCAACGCAACTACAATGCTCCCCTACCACAGATATTTCTGTCCATAGCTTCGGTAATATGTTTATGCCCGATTATTATCCATGCCAAACCGCTCGACTAGTGAGCTGTTACGCACTCTTTAAATGAATGGCTGCTTCCAAGCCAACATCCTAGCTGTCTAAGCAGTTCAACCGCGTTTATTCAACTTAACATATATTTAGGGACCTTAGCTGATGGTCTGGGTTCTTTCCCTCTCGGACATGGACCTTAGCACCCATGCCCTCACTGCTGATAAACATTTTATAGCATTCGGAGTTTGTCAGGAATTGGTAGGCGGTGAAGCCCCCGCATCCAATCAGTAGCTCTACCTCTATAAAACTATATCAACGCTGCACCTAAATGCATTTCGGGGAGTACGAGCTATTTCCGAGTTTGATTGGCCTTTCACCCCTACCCTCAGGTCATCCCAAGACTTTTCAACGTCAACGGGTTCGGTCCTCCACTTTGGGTTAACAAAGCTTCAACCTGCCCAAGGGTAGATCACACGGTTTCGCGTCTACTCAACCTAACTTAAACGCCCTATTCAGACTCGCTTTCGCTACGGATACAGTGCTGAACACCTTAACCTTGCTAGATAAAGTAACTCGTAGGCTCATTATGCAAAAGGCACGCCGTCACCTTAATAGGCTCCGACCGCTTGTAAGCGTATGGTTTCAGGATCTTTTTCACTCCCTTATTTAGGGTTCTTTTCACCTTTCCCTCACGGTACTGGTTCACTATCGGTCTCTCAGGAGTATTTAGCCTTAGCGGATGGGCCCGCCAAATTCAATCAGGATTACACGTGTCCCGACCTACTCAGGATACTACTATCAATAAGAAGCTTACCTATACGGGACTATCACCCTCTATGGTATGTCTTTCCAAACATTTCTAATTCAATCCTTATCAAATATTGTAGTCCTATAACCCCTATATAGCCGTAGCTATATAGGTTTGGGCTGCTCCGCGTTCGCTCGCCACTACTAGCGGAATCACTGTTGTTTTCTTCTCCTCCGGGTACTTAGATGTTTCAGTTCTCCGGGTTTGCCCTCCTTACGGAGTGATATATCTTCAATATACCGGGTTGCCCCATTCGGATATCTACGGATCAATCTGTATGTGCCAGTCCCCGTAGCTTTTCGCAGCTTATCACGTCCTTCTTCGCCTCTGAGAGCCTAGGCATTCCCCATACGCCCTTAATTAGCTTATGCGTTTTGCTTTTATGCTCTTTAGTTTTTATTTACTATATTTTTTTTAACACACTTTTTTTGTGCGCTCGTATTATTTTGATCAATATGTCAATGAACGTTATAAAACAGATAATTAATTTTAAAAATCAATATCTATTCTTGTAGTATAATAAATATACTACCTTGTGGAGAATATCGGAGTCGAACCGATGACCTCCTGCGTGCAAGGCAGGCGCTCTAGCCAGCTGAGCTAATCCCCCATATATCCAAGAAGCGTCTTAAAAACTCCTACAAAATGAAGTAGCTAAACTCAACTTCTAAAATTTCCAGTATCTATAAATATGAACTTCGTAGTCTCAGGCAGACTCGAACTGCCGACCTCTACATTATCAGTGTAGCGCTCTAACCAGCTGAGCTATGAGACTGCATATCTTAATTAACAGCTTAAGACTAAAAACAAATAAGAATAACCATAATTGTATCGTAATCTCTAGAAAGGAGGTGTTCCAGCCGCACCTTCCGGTACGGCTACCTTGTTACGACTTAGCCCCAGTTACTAGTTTTACCCTAGGCCGCTCCTTGCGGTGACGGACTTCAGGTACCCCCAGCTTCCATGGCTTGACGGGCGGTGTGTACAAGGCCCGGGAACGTATTCACCGCATCATGGCTGATATGCGATTACTAGCGATTCCAGCTTCACGGAGTCGAGTTGCAGACTCCGATCCGAACTGTGATATACTTTATAGATTCGCGCCTTGTCACCAAGTGGCTGCTCTCTGTATATACCATTGTAGCACGTGTGTAGCCCAGGACGTAAGGGCCGTGATGATTTGACGTCATCCCCACCTTCCTCACGGTTTGCACCGGCAGTCTTGTTAGAGTTCTCAGCTTAACCTGCTAGCAACTAACAACAGGGGTTGCGCTCGTTATAGGACTTAACCTGACACCTCACGGCACGAGCTGACGACAACCATGCAGCACCTTGTAAGTAGTCCGAAGAAAGATCTATCTCTAAATCATGCAACTTACATTTAAGCCCTGGTAAGGTTCCTCGCGTATCATCGAATTAAACCACATGCTCCACCGCTTGTGCGGGCCCCCGTCAATTCCTTTGAGTTTCATTCTTGCGAACGTACTCCCCAGGTGGGTCACTTATCACTTTCGCTTAGCCACTCAGTCCGAAAACCAAACAGCTAGTGACCATCGTTTACGGCGTGGACTACCAGGGTATCTAATCCTGTTCGCTACCCACGCTTTCGTCCATCAGCGTCAATAAATTGTTAGTGATCTGCCTTCGCAATCGGTATTCTATGTAATATCTATGCATTTCACCGCTACACTACATATTCTAACCACTTCACAATTATTCAAGACATACAGTATCAATGGCAATTTTACGGTTGAGCCGCAAACTTTCACCACTGACTTATACGCCCGCCTACGGACCCTTTAAACCCAATGATTCCGGATAACGCTTGGATCCTCCGTATTACCGCGGCTGCTGGCACGGAGTTAGCCGATCCTTATTCGTAGAGTACCGTCAGAGCAATACACGTATTGCGGTTTCTTCCTCTATAAAAGTAGTTTACAACCCATAGGGCAGTCTTCCTACACGCGGCATGGCTGGATCAGAGTTGCCTCCATTGTCCAATATTCCTCACTGCTGCCTCCCGTAGGAGTCTGGTCCGTGTCTCAGTACCAGTGTGGGGGATCTCCCTCTCAGGACCCCTATCTATCGTAGCCTTGGTATGCCGTTACCATACCAACTAGCTAATAGAACGCATAGCCATCTCTAAGCGATAAATCTTTAATTATTTAATTATGCAATCAAATAATACTATAAGGTATTAATCCAAATTTCTCTGGGCTATCCCTTACTTAAAGGTAGATTCTATACGCGTTACGCACCCGTGCGCCGGTCGTCAGCAAGATTGCAAGCAATCTCCTGTTACCCCTCGACTTGCATGTGTTAAGCCTGCCGCTAGCGTTCATCCTGAGCCAGGATCAAACTCTTCATCGTGAATTCTTAAATATTATTTAGATTCAACAACTATGGAATTTTGTCTTCTCAATGATGTTTCTAGTCTTAATTCTAATGCTTATATATTTCTATATACGCGCTGTCAATCAATATGTTTATGAACGTAAGTCTAATTCGAAAATTAAACCGTCTTTTCGTACGTTAAATAGGAATCGAACCTTATTAAGTATATCAGTACTTTACTCCAGTATAACTATTTTTATGAACTCTTATCCTTTCGATAAGCGGGTGCAAACATACAAACCTTTTTTGTTTCTCACAAAACTTTTTTTAAAGTTTTTTTTACTTTTTCATAACAGTTTTTAAATCTTAAATAAACCATAGTTTACCTAACAAAAAATTTACTATAATTACTCGATAACTCACACCTACTCTTACAAGAAAACATGTATTTTACCGAAACAAAAAAGTGTGCTTTTTAATGATTTTTTAAAGCAAGTATCTCTAAATACTTACTCCTTTAAAATCCCCGTTTTCAATGAACATCAGCCCCTCGGCTAAGCGGGTGCAAACATACAACCTTTTTCATATTCAGCAATACTTTTTTTGCGTTTTTTTTAAATTATTTAGCAATCCGCTATCAAACAAAAACTTAGCTTTACATAAAAAAGTTCCTGATCAAACCAAAACAAAAACGCTCCTTTTACCTTACTATATATACACTTCGTAAGAAACTAAATGTTTTCTGTAAAAAAAATCAATCATTTATATAATAAATGTAACCCCTAAGTGTTGTATGAATTTTAATATCGTATTATCTTTGTCTCTTATAATATAATAAAAACATGATTAAAATTACGTTGCCAGACGGCTCGGTTAGAGAATACAACAGCGGAATAACCGCTATGGAAGTTGCTAAAGACATCAGTGAAGGTTTCGCAAGAAATGTTATTTCTGCTAAATTCAATACCAATACCATTGAGACCTCTACCGAATTGACAACCGATGGTAATCTTATTTTATACACATGGAAAGATGACGAAGGAAAAAATGCCTTTAGGCATTCAAGCTCTCATGTCCTTGCACAAGCTTTGGAAGAGTTATACCCTGGCGTAAAACTTTCTATTGGTCCTGCAATCGAAAATGGATTCTATTACGATGTAGATCTTGGCGATCAGACAATTTCCGAAAAAGATTTCAAAAAAATCGAAGATAAAATGCTTGAAATAGCCCGTGGGAAACACGAGTTTAAAATGAGAGCTGTTTCAAAAACGGAAGCTTTAGAAAAGTACAAGCAAGAAGGAAATGAGTATAAAGTAGAGTTAATTGAAAACCTGGAAGACGGCACCATTACCTTCTGTGACCATGATACATTCTCTGATTTATGTCGTGGAGGACACATTCCTAACACTGGAATTATCAAAGCTGTAAAAATCATGAGTGTAGCGGGTGCTTACTGGAGAGGAGATGAAAATAACAAGCAATTGACTCGTGTTTATGGTACTTCTTTCCCTAAACAAAAAGAGCTTAAAGAATATCTAGAACTTTTAGAAGAAGCCAAAAAGAGGGATCATAGAAAATTAGGTAAAGAGCTTGGTTTATTTACGTTCTCATCCAGAGTAGGTCAAGGACTTCCTTTATGGCTCCCTAAAGGTGCTGCACTCAGAGAACGCCTGGAACAATTCTTAAAGAAAGCCCAAAAGAAAGCAGGCTATGAAATGGTCGTAACACCACACATTGGTCAAAAAGAGCTCTATGTAACTTCAGGTCATTATGCCAAATATGGAGAAGACAGCTTTCAGCCAATAAATACTCCTGCTGATGGGGAAGAGTTTTTATTAAAACCTATGAATTGTCCTCATCACTGTGAGATATACAACAATAACCCCTGGTCATACAGGGATCTTCCGAAACGCTACGCTGAATTTGGTACCGTATATAGATATGAGCAGAGTGGAGAATTACACGGATTAACCAGAGTTAGAGGTTTTACTCAGGACGATGCACATATTTTTTGCACCCCTGATCAACTAGATGAAGAATTCAAAAAAGTTGTTGATTTAGTATTGTACGTTTTTGGTTCTTTAGGCTTTGAGAACTTTACAGCACAAGTTTCTATAAGAGACCCGAAGAAACCGGAGAAATATATAGGAGAAGCAAAAAATTGGGAAAAGGCAGAAAAAGCTATTATTAATGCTGCAAAAGACAAGGAACTTAATTTCGTCATAGAAGAAGGAGAAGCTGCTTTTTATGGTCCTAAACTTGATTTTATGGTAAAAGATGCTTTGGGCAGAAGTTGGCAACTCGGTACTATTCAGGTTGACTACAACCTACCTGAGCGATTTGACCTCACTTACAAAGGCAGTGACAATGAGCTACACAGACCTGTTATGATCCACAGAGCACCTTTTGGTAGTCTGGAACGCTTTATCGCAATTTTACTAGAACATACAGGTGGAAATTTCCCATTATGGCTTATGCCTGAACAAGCCATTATCCTCTCTATCAGCGAGAAATATGAAAAATACGCGGAAAAAGTTTTAAATTTGTTAGAAAATAACGAAATTCGCGCCCTTGCCGATCATAGAAATGAGACGATTGGTAAAAAAATCAGAGAGGCAGAAATGAACAAGTTCCCTTTTATCATCATTGTTGGAGAACAAGAGGAAAAAGACGGAACAATTTCTGTTCGTAAACATGGAGGAGAGAATATTGGTACTGTTAATATCGAAGCGTTCTCTAATATTATAAAAGAAGAAATTGATAAGACATTGAAGAAATTTGATGTTTAATATAAACTAAGTTTAATTTAAATTTTTAAGTCATAGCAATAAGAAGAAAAAGGTCTCAAAAGCCACTAAGAGTAATCAAAGAAGATGCTCACAGAATCAACCATAAAATTAGAGTTGATGAAGTACGTCTAGTTGGTGATAACGTAGAGGTAGGTGTATACCCTACCAAAAAAGCTCTAGCACTTGCTGAAGAGCAAGAATTAGATTTGGTAGAAATCTCACCAAAAGCAGTACCCCCTGTTTGTAAAATAATGGATTATAAAAAATTCTTATACGAACAGAAAAAAAGAGACAAAGCCCTAAAATCTAAAGCAACAAAAGTTGTTGTCAAAGAGATCAGGTTTGGACCCAATACAGATGAGCATGATTATGAGTTTAAAAAGAAACATGCTATTAAGTTCTTAAGTGAAGGTTCCAAATTAAAGGCTTATGTATTCTTTAAAGGACGTTCTATCATCTACAAAGACCAAGGTCAGATTCTGCTTTTAAAACTTGCTCAAGAACTTGAGGAATATGGAAAAGTAGAGCAAATGCCTAAACTTGAAGGAAAGCGAATGATTATGTTCATCGCACCTAAGAAAACAAAATAACCTTCTTTTATTTTTCATTAAATACAAAGAATAAAAATAATAAGTGAGATTATTATAAAAACAAGGATACAATGCCTAAAATGAAAACGAAATCTAGTGCTAAGAAGCGTTTTAAGCTTACTGGTACTGGTAAAATCAAAAGAAAGCACGCTTTTAAGAGTCATATATTGACTAAAAAATCTAAAAAGCGTAAGCTTGCTTTAACGCACTCTACGTTAGTGCACAAAAGCGATGAAAATAGTATTAAAGAACAATTACGTATTAAGTAATTTCTTCTTTAATCCGGTTAGAATTATTATAAACCCAGGAGTTAGGCTCTTATCAAAAAAATGATATACAAAAGTACTGCGCAAGCAGACGCCTACTACTAAAAAATTTAAAATTATGCCAAGATCAGTAAATTCAGTTGCTAAAAGAGCTAGAAGAAAAAGAGTTCTTAAGCAAGCAAAAGGTTACTTCGGACGTCGTAAAAATGTTTGGACTGTAGCAAAAAATGCGGTTGACAAAGCAATGTCATATGCTTATAGAGACCGTAGAAATAAGAAAAGAACTTTCCGTGCACTATGGATCACTCGTATTAATGCAGGTGCTCGTTTACACGGTTTATCTTATTCTCAATTTATGGGAAAATTAAAAGCTAACAACATAGAACTTAATCGTAAAGTTCTTGCTGATTTAGCAATGAATAACCCTGAAGCTTTTAAAGCTATTGCGGATAAAATAAAGTAATTTTTTTAATAAAAATATAATCTCATTTAGAAAAAAATCCTGTAAAACCTACAGGATTTTTTTTGTATTTCATCTTAAAAAAATGCATTTTATCGGATAAAACATGCGTTTTATCTATTAAACATAGCACATTATACACTTTTTTTTCTTACATTTAACTAAACTTGAATCGTATGAAAAAAAATTACCTCTTACCTGTATTATTACTTTCGCTATTAAACAGCATCCCCATAATCGCCCAAGATTCAGGATCATTACACGAGAAAGGCACTCTTGGAGCTGAGCAAATTTTTGGTCTACTCGAACTCCCCTTCCTAGCTATCGCGCTTATTTTTAGTTTTCTTACAGCAACCCGATTAAAGGGCGGGAAATTAGGAGCAGGAATGGCTCTATTAGCCTGGGGGTTTGTTGTTATGGCCCTTGGGCATCTACATATGCAAATTGCTCATATTTTTGGATATAATTTATTCAAAACACTTCTGGGAGATACACTGGGCAACTATGTATGGTTTATTGCTCTTATAATTACCTGGGGACTTTCAGCGTTAGGATTCTATAAGATATATAAAGCCAGTAAAATATGACACCTCTATGATTGGACGTTGGTTTCGAAAAATCATAACACCCAATAAAAATGTTGACTTTCCAAAGAACACAGAAGAAAAGAAGATAATTGAACTTATTGACTTTCTTTGGAAAGAAATCGACATACCTTCTAACGCCATAAATTTAAAAACGAAAATTTCTTATTTTAAAGAATTATCTTTTACCCATAAAATAGATTCACTAACCGAAATATATTTATTACTGGAAGAACATCTTATAGAAAAAAACATTATTCAGCGTTATTCCAAACAACAACTTCGAACAAAAGTACTAGACTCTTATGGCGAATTAAGGAAATACACCAATTTCAAGCTTATTTTCCAACCTCTAAAGGAACAAGAACTAACTATCTGTAAGATTTTTTTATCGGAAGTTTTAAAAAAAGCTTCTGAATTAATCGGAAGTTTTAATGACTCCGAAATATTACAAATCAAACAATACCTGACTACTCAACATGACGGACTTGTAACAAACCTGGTCAGTGAACGGAAGAAACTCCTCAATTACTCGTTATTAATTTTTTCGAAAATAAAAGATTCCCTGGGAGAAAATGTAATTGCTAATATATACTTACTCATTTATCAAAAACATTTTCAGTCTTATCACTTATTAGACTCTTTTACAGCCACGCTCAATGTAATCCCAGAGGAAATATTAAGTAAGGATTTGATCAATTTTCCTAGTAAACAACAAATGCTGAAAATGCTAAAAAAGCAATTGCATAATTTACAGGATATAAATGATCAGTTGAGTAAAGAAATCATAGAGCGCAAGAAAATCGAAGAGGAATTAAAGCACAGTGAACATCTAAAGGCTAATATCCTTGAAACTGCTATGGATGGAATCATTCTGGTCAATAGTCAAGGAATAGTACTCAATTGGAATAAGCAGGCAGAGACAATTTTAGAAGTAAAAAGAAAAGAAACCATTGGAAGAAGTATATACTCTCTAGTTCCTTACAAGCTCAGGCAAGAATTAAAAAGTAGTATTTATAACTACATCCATACCGGAGATGACCTCTTGATCAACAGAAGAGTTGAAACTTCAGTACAAAGAAAAGACAAAACCACTGTTCATATAGAGCTTACCATCATCGCTATAAAAATCAAAGACGATTACTTATTTAATGCGTTCTTTAGAGATATTACTAATAAGAAAACTATTGATAATGAAATAAGGGAGGCCAAAGTATCTGCTGAAAAATCTGCAAAGGCCAAATCTGTTTTTTTATCTAATATGAGTCACGAAATAAGAACCCCTCTTAATGTAATTTTAGGTCTTACCAGTATCATTAAAAAAGGACAGTTTGAAGACCCTGAATCAGATAAAAAAAATCTAGAGGGAATTCAGTTCTCCGCAGAGAATTTATTAGTTCTCATTAATGATATTTTGGACTTTTCTAAAATCGAAGCAGGGAAACTCACCCTACATAAAACGGATTTCAATATTCATGAATTAATCACAAACCTATCGAGAGGTTTTAGCATAAAAGCTGAGGAAAAAGGCTTAACCTACACCACCAATATCGATTCTAAACTCCCAAAATTTATCATAGGAGATCAGTTTCGTCTCAATCAAATACTAACAAACTTACTAGGTAATGCTATTAAATTCACCCACAAAGGAGAAGTTAGTATTAATGTATATACCAAAGAGGAGGAAAAAGACACCTGTACTATTAATTTTGCTGTAGAAGACACTGGGGTCGGTATCCCAGAAGACAAGTTAAAAAACATCTTCCGAAGTTTTTATCAGGTTCATAAACCGGGTAAAAACAAAATAGAAGGAACTGGACTTGGATTGTCTATTTCTAAACAATTGATCGAGTTACAAAATGGATATCTCAATGTAAAAAGCGAGCCTGGCAAGGGATCTGTTTTTGAGTTTTCTATTACCTATAAGAAAAGTAAACTATCGACATACATTAAAAATCAAAAATCAAAAAATCAAAAGATTTCTAATTTTTCACATCTATCCGGTCTAAATGTTTTAGTTGTAGAAGACAATAAAATGAATCAGTTTTTTATCAAACAATTATTTTCTAATTGGAACATCGCAGCAGATATAGCGGATCATGGAAAAATTGCTTTAAAAAAATTAGAAAACAATACATACGATCTAATTCTAATGGATATGCATATGCCTGTTATGGATGGACCAGAAACAACAATAAATATTCGAAAATCCAGCAATCCAAAAATCAATCAAATTCCAATCATTGCATGTTCCGCAGATGTTTTTCCCGAATCAAAGAAAGCTGCCATCGAATCAGGAATGAATTTTTATTTAACCAAACCCATTAGTGAAAAAGCACTGGAAGAGATCATCATAAGTTTGCAGTCCCCTTCTCCCCTTTTGCAAAAAAAGACGTTATCCCCCAATACCACTATTAGTACTATTCCTACAAGAACATTTTGTGATTTCTCTTCATTGGAACAGACTTTTGACAATGATCCTGACATTATAAAATCTATTCTCAATATATTTCTAGAAGAAAGCACCAAAGATTACAAGACTCTTCAGAAAGCGATCAAAGATAAGGACCTCTTAACTTCTCAAAGCATGGCTCACAAATTAAAATCAAGCTTTAAAACACTAGGTCTCAACAGAGAAGCTGAAATACTCAAAGAAATTGAACATTCTTCTGAAAATATCACTTCTCAAGACAAGAATTCTTTATTAATAAAAAAATTAGATTCTGATTTCCCATTAATCATTCAAGAAATAAAAACGCTTCTTACAGAAAGAAACTCTTAGCCTCAACATCTTCTTTTTAGCATTCTCTGCCTATATTTGTCATATGCTTGAACAAATCACCAGTACACAGAATAGTAAAATTAAATTTCTATCTCAGTTAATAGAGAAATCCAGAGTCCGAAAAAGAGAAAATTGTTTTGTCATAGAAGGCAAAAGAGAAATCACTCTGGCAATTGAGGGAGGGTACACTCTTATACAAGTCTTTTATTGCCCTGATATTCTCCCTAGAGAAGAGGCACTTGCGCTTGTAAAAAAAGAAAATGCTTCGCTTCCCTTATTCGAAATTACTTCAACCGTGTATAAAAAAGTTGCTTATCGGGATAGCACTGAAGGAATCATTGCCATTGCACAATCCAAAGACAATGCTATTAACACACTCTCTTTCAAAAACAAGACCCCACTTATTTTGATTGCTGAATCTCCTGAAAAACCTGGAAACATCGGAGCCATCCTAAGAACGGCAGATGCTGCCAATATTGATGCAGTGATTATTGCCAACCCTAAAACCGATATTTACAACCCAAATATTATACGATCGAGTGTTGGTTGTATATTCACAAATCATATTGCAACAGGTTCCTCTGAAGAAATTATCCACTTTCTAAAGCAACAAAATATTAATATATATGGGGCAGCCTTGGAAAATGCCGTAAATTGCTATTCAATTGATTATACTAAACCTAGTGCAATTATCGTTGGTACAGAAGCAACAGGTCTTTCTGACATGTGGTTACAGAACACGAATAAAAATGTAAAGATTCCGATGAATGGTGTAATCGATTCCATGAATGTTTCGGTTGCTGCCGGTATTCTCATTTATGAGGCAAAGCGCCAAAGAAATTTTGAATTTTAATATATATAATATCAGCATAAAAGATTACTCTTAAATACAAATAACCATAACCCAAAAAATATGACCCCCAACCTCCTTTTCTACCTACTCATTATGATACTAGTCGTCGTATTTTTATTCGACACTATTCTGGATATACTCAATGCCAGTCATTACAATAACAAAATCCCTGACGAATTAAAAGACATCTACCCAGAAGAAGAATATCAAAAATCCATTGCCTACAAAACAATGAACTTCAGGTTTAAAATAGTACAATCCAGTATTACCTTAATCGCTACCTTACTATTTTTCTTTTTGGATGGTTTTTCCTGGTTGGATACTATTGCCCGCAGCATCTCTACCAACCCTACTATCATTAGTCTTATTTTCTTCGGTATTATAATGGTAGCTAGTGATATTTTATCAATTCCTGCTTCTTATTACAGAACATTTGTAATTGAAGAGAAATTTGGTTTCAACAGAACTTCGACTAAAACTTTTTTTATTGACAAAATAAAGGAAGTCCTGATGATTATATTCATCGGAGGAGGAATTTTATTTCTGGTAATTTGGTTTTACCAACTAACAGGCGAACAATTCTGGATATACTCCTGGCTATTGATTTCATTATTTACATTATGCATGAACATGTTTTACACAAAAATTATCGTGCCTCTATTTAATAAACAAACACCTCTTGCTGCTGGAGAATTAAAAGATATAATTGAAGCGTATTCCGAAAAAGTAGGGTTTCGATTAAAAAATATATTTGTTATCGATGGATCTAAAAGAAGTACAAAAGCGAATGCTTATTTTTCAGGCTTAGGGAGTGAAAAACGAATTACGCTTTACGATACACTTATCAAAAATCTTTCTAATGAAGAAATCGTTGCCGTACTGGCACATGAAGTGGGACATTACAAGAAAAAACATATCATATACAACCTTGTACTATCTATCATTGTAACAGGAATTACACTTTGGATTCTTTCTTTATTTATAAATAATCCGATACTCTCAGAAGCATTAGGCGTTGAACAGCCTTCATTCCACATAGGACTAGTTGCATTCGGGGTACTGTATAGCCCAATTTCTGAAATCACCGGACTTGTTATGAATTATATCTCCAGGGCATTTGAATATCAGGCCGATGATTTTGCCAAAGAAACCTATAATGCCCACGCGCTAATCAGTAGTTTAAAAAAATTATCCAAAAATAACCTAAGTAACCTCACCCCACACCCTGCAACGGTTTTCGTACATTACTCACACCCAACACTATTGCAGCGAATTCGGAATTTAAACAAGTAAAACCTTATAAAAGCAACTTGGTTGTTACGATTCTTAATCGTACATTTATCTATAAATATTTTACCTTCCTTAATTGAAGGTTTAACTTTATTTTAACTTTAGATACATTTTCACAAATCATCTAACAACTAACCATGGCTTTCTAAGAAATTTTTATGTATGACAGAAGCGGATATAGAAGAAGAAAATAAACAAATAGCCAAACAGTATAAAGAACTGCTACGCATTAGTTATCGTGATCTTTCTAAAGAAGACAAAAAGTTAATCAGACAGGCGTTCGATATTGCCGTTGATGCACATAAAAATCAACGCAGAAAAAGTGGAGAAGCCTACATATTTCACCCTATCGCAGTTGCAAAAATAGTTGCCAGTGAAATTGGTCTTGATGCGACCTCTATTGCTGCTGCATTATTACATGATGTTGTAGAAGATACGGAATATACACTGGTAGACATTGAACAAATGTTTGGGGAAACCGTAGCTCGAATTGTAGATGGTCTTACTAAAATATCTTCTTTAAAAAAGGATAAGGACATTTCACTTCAGGCAGAGAACTTCAGAAAAATGCTTCTCACATTAAATGATGATGTCCGGGTTATTATTATCAAAATAGCAGATCGATTGCACAACATGCAGACCATGGATGCTATGCGATCTGACAAACAAGTAAAGATAGCCTCTGAAACGCTGTATATATACGCTCCTTTAGCACATAGAATTGGCTTATATAACATCAAGACAGAACTGGAAGATCTGGGATTAAAATATACTGAACCAGAAGTATATAATGATATCCTGGAAAAAATAACAGAAAGTAAAGAAGAACAGGATGCATATATAAAACGATTCTCAGACAAAATCAAAGAAGGTTTAGACCGGGAAGGGCTTAATTATGATATCAAAGGACGCCCTAAATCTATTTTCTCTATCAGGAGAAAAATGGTGAAGCAAAATATTGCGTTTGATGAAGTATATGACAAATTTGCGATTCGAATTGTCTACAAATCGGATTTAGAAAACGAAAAATTTATTGCCTGGAAAATCTATACAATTGTCACTGATTATTACCGTCCTAATCCGATACGATTAAGAGATTGGATTTCACAACCAAAATCCACGGGATACGAGGCTCTTCACATCACTGTTATTGGACCTGATAGTAAGTGGGTAGAAGTACAAATCAGAAGTGAGCGAATGCATGAGATCGCTGAAAAGGGATATGCTGCTCATTACAAATACAAGAACAAAGGAGAAAAACAAGATCGAGGATTAGATGAATGGTTAAATCGACTTCAAGAAGCCCTGGAAAATTCAGAAGCAAATGCGGTGGATTTTGTTGAGGAATTCAAATTGAATCTCTATGCCAAAGAAATTTTCGTTTTTACTCCGAATGGAGATTTAAAATCCCTTCCAAAAGGAGCTACAGCTCTAGATTTTGGTTTTTCTATCCACACAGAAATAGGTCTTAGAACCAGAGGCGCCAGAGTTAATGGTAAACTCGTGCCACTCAGCCACGAATTAAAAAGTGGAGATCAGGTAGAGATTATTACCTCTGAAAAATCAAAACCATCTTCTAACTGGTTGGATTATGCAACCACAGCCAGAGCAAGAGGAAGAATTAAATCAGCACTAAGAGAAGAGAAAAAACATATTGCTGAAGAAGGAAAAGTCATTTTAAAACGAAAACTGCGATCTCAAAAAATTACCCTTAATGAAAAAGTAGTTAATGAGCTCGTATTGTATTTTAAACTTAAAACCAGTCTTGACCTTTTTTACAGAGTTGGTATTGGTACAATAGACAATAAAAAGATCAAAGAATTCGCTACCACTAAGAGTAATGCCTTCATGAATTTTATCAAGAATAAAATGAGAAGGAACAATTCGAATGATCTTCATAAAGAAGAAATCACTTCTAAATATGACTTAATTGTTTTTGGAAAAGATGCTGATAAATTAGAGTATAAGCTAGCAAACTGTTGTAATCCGATTGCGGGAGATAATGTCTTTGGTTTTATTACTGTCAATGAAGGAATAAAGGTTCATAAAAAAGACTGTCCTAACGCACTCCAATTACAGAGCAATTACGCATATCGAATTATACAAGCCAAATGGATTGACTCTAGCCAGGAAGAATTCAAAGCTGTAATTCGTCTGAATGGAATTGACAATATCGGAGTCGTTAATGAAGTAACGCAAATCATATCCAACAATATGAACCTTGCAATCTATAATATGAACTTTGATACGCATGATGGGGTTTTTACTGGTAAAATTACAGTAGGAGTCAAAAATCAAAACACCTTAAAAACAGCCATAAATAATCTTTCTAAGATAAGTGGTATAGATAAAGTAGTAAGAGAATAAAAAATAATGTAAATTTGCATTTTTTAGGTCTATGGGCAATAAATCAAACACACAAAACGATCAGAATATTGTAAAGAATGTATTTACAAGCTTCTTAGAAGAAAAAGGGCATAGAAAAACGCCTGAGCGATATGCCATCCTTCAAGAGATATATGAGAGTGACGATCATTTTGATATAGAGTCTCTTTATATCAAAATGAAAAACAAAAACTACAGAGTGAGTCGTGCGACTTTATACAACACTATCGAATTATTGATGGAGTGTAAATTGGTACGAAAGCACCAATTTGGTCAGAGTCAGGCGCAATACGAAAAATCGTATTTCGACAGACAACACGATCACTTAATCCTCACAGACTCTGGAGAAGTACTGGAATTTTGTGATCCCAGGATTCAATCAATAAAAAAAACAATCGAAGAAATTTTTGAAGTAGACATTACAAATCATTCTTTGTATTTCTACGGAACGAAAAAAAAATCAACAAATCAAGATAACTAATGGCGGTAAATTTATTACTTGGTCTTCAATGGGGAGACGAGGGTAAAGGAAAGATTGTAGACGTTCTTACAAAAGATTATGATATAATAGCCAGATTTCAGGGAGGACCAAATGCAGGACACACCTTGGAGTTTGATGGTATAAAACATGTATTACACACAATCCCTAGTGGTATTTTTCATGATAAAGCCATTAATGTAGTTGGTAATGGTGTTGTAATTGATCCTGTAATATTCAATAACGAATTAATAAATCTGGACAAATATAATATTGATTACAAATCAAAACTTCTTATTTCCAGAAAAGCACACTTGATTCTGCCAACCCATCAAATTCTTGATAAAGCTTCAGAATTAGCAAAGGGTAAAGAAAAAATTGGTTCGACTCTAAAAGGAATTGGCCCTACTTATATGGATAAAACCGGAAGAAACGGAATCCGTATTGGAGATCTAGAGCTTGATGACTGGAAAGATCGTTATCGTTCATTAGCGGATAAACATGAAGCGATGATTGCTTTTTACAACGTAAAAGTTGAATACAATCTAGCTGAGCTGGAAAGCAAGTTTTTTGAAGCAATTGAGAACCTCAAAAAACTGACATTTATAGATAGCGAAGAATACCTTCACAATGCGCAAAAAGAAGGAAAAACAATATTAGCAGAAGGAGCACAAGGATCTTTACTGGATATTGACTTTGGTACATACCCATTTGTGACTTCATCGAATACTACTGCTGCCGGAGCATGTACTGGTTTAGGAATTGCTCCTAATAAAATTAAGGATGTATTTGGTATTTTCAAGGCATATACTACCCGAGTAGGTAGTGGTCCCTTCCCTACCGAATTATTTGATAAAGATGGGGAAACCATGGCAACTGTAGGACATGAATTTGGAGCAACAACCGGAAGACCTCGTCGATGTGGATGGTTAGATTTAGTCGCTCTTAAATACGCTGTTCAGGTAAACGGAGTCACTCAATTAATGATGATGAAAGGAGACGTACTTAGCGGGTTTGAAACCTTAAAAGTATGTACTTCATATAAATATAAGGGAGAACCTATCACACACCTTCCTTACAATATCGAACCTGAAAATGTAACTCCTGTTTACACAGAATTAAAAGGATGGTCTGAAGATCTTACAGAAATGACTGAAGCTTCTCAACTCCCTAAGGAATTAAACGACTATATAGCATTTATAGAAAAAGAAATTGAAACACCGATCACAATTGTTTCTGTCGGACCTGACAGAAAACAAACAATTCACAGATAAAAAAGTGATCCTTTATCATACAAAAAGGCTTTCTGGAATTTCAGAAAGCCTTTATTTTTTCAGAAATCTCTATCTTTTCTAATTACAACCCCCAAAACTCAACAGCATTATCTTCTATTCCCTCATAAAAAGTCGCACTGATATGTGTATTGTACATGATTAATTCACTAAAAGAAGTTGTAGAAAAATTATTTACTCCATTCCCATTAGCCCAGCAAATAGAGAAATTGGTGTTCACTGTACAACGACCTGTTGTATGTGCTCCATTTAGCAACTCTACCCCTTTTACCCGGATAATCACATTAGTATCTGTCTTCATAAAGGAATAATGATCCCATACATTTACTCTGGCTCCATTAGCAATACTTCTACTCGAATTACAACAAATACCAGGATCAAAATACATTCTGTTATCACTCCAATTAATATGAGTTGACCATCGATCTCTATTCGTCAATACTCCAAATGAGTGCTGTGACTTCGTAGTCGCTCTCATAACTCCCAATACAGTTCCATTAACTCCATTATTAGTCAACACCTGAATACTGGTTCCTATTATCAAAAAATCATTGGTTCCATCACCCTGAAAGTGAGGGATTGTAACATCCGGAAAAAAACGAGGCTGTCTATTTATATCTGTTTGGGTTGCATTTCTTCCTAAGCCACTTTGGTCATACCAGGTCACAACAAATACATTAGCTCCCCCTCTCCAGGTATTGATTAAGTCTATATCTACAATATCATTTTGTCCCGCACAAAAATCTTGTTCCGCATTATCACTTACCCTTCTCAACCGTACCAGCGGACCTGTATAATCAGAATGCACCAATCGCATAGAAAAAGCAAAACTGATATTATCCAGTTTATCGTCTAATACGTGGTGTAAATTCAATGTTGGGAATTGATTATAATAAGCTATCTGAGTATTCCCTTCATACATAACAAGTGCTATACATATATAAAGTATTATCTTTTTCATTTTGTCAAATCTCCAGTTATATGATATGTATCTGTGCCAGTCGACAACACCCCTACTCCTGCATCTTGTCCAGCTGTTTTAAAACGAAGTAATCGGTGTCGAACGGTAACTCCCGCTGCTCCCTGAATAGTAACCACCCCTGTTCCAATTTGATAAATACTAACATTATATCCTACTGGCAAACCTGCCGGAATCGTAATCGTCATATCTGTAGTACTATTAGCTGTGATAGCACATCCATTATCCGTTAATACTAATGTATAATTAGCGGTTACATTCTTAATAATACTTTTTTCTACCATCAATTTCAACCATTGTGCGCCATCGTACTCATAAACTCTTTCCGTATCAGTATTATATACCATAGCCCCTTCTGCAGGAGAAACAATTGCATTCATTTCTGTCGTAGTAACTCGCTGTAACGCAAAAATGGCATCAGCGTCAACTTGCGAAAATATCAACTGACTAAAACCAATACACAATCCAAGTATTATTTTTCTCATGAGGATCTACTTTTTTTAAATTATAATTCCACAATTACCAAATCGTAAAATTATGTTAATTTTATAAATTTAAGCATGATTTATACGTTAAAAATGTTTTTTCAACCGATAAACGGCACAATCAGTACTTTCTAAAGATACGTATATTTATATTGAATTCCTTGTAACACTTTTTGTTTTGTGACGTTTTTAATGTGTTGTTAAGCCATTTTTTACCATTGGAACATTCATCTATTAGATACAATTTTCGTTATTTTGCACACAAATTCAGTAGACTTGAAAAACACATCAATATTTATCGTATTCGCCCTTTTATGTTCTTTTTTTACCTCGGCTCAGGAAGGCAAAAAAATAAAGGTACAATCGGATCGTACTATTAAGGATCAGGAACGTTTTCCTGGAGCAACTATCCTTGCTAAAGTAGACAAGCAAGTATATATGGAACACGAAGGAATTGAAATCTGGTGTGATCAAGCAATTCATTATAGCGAAAATAAGTTTGTAAAAGCACTTGGTAATGTAAAAATGAAACAAGGAGATACAATTACCATGACTAGTAAATATGCTGAATACAATGGTAATACTCAGTTTGCCTATGCCAGTGATGATGTTTTTATGGAAACCCCATCAAATACATTGCAAACGGATACGCTCTTTTTTGACCGCTTAAAACAACAAGCATATTACAGAAGTGGAGGAACGGTCAAAGATTCTTCTAATACATTGACCAGTCTGATTGGACGCTATTACATGGATAGAAAACAATATTCTTTTAATACTAATGTAGAAATTATTAACCCGGAAAACACAGTCAATTCAGATCGTTTGGACTATTTTTCAGAAAATGGTCACACATATCTTTACGGACCTTCTACTGTAAAAGGAAAAGAAAGTACTTTATATTGTGAGAGGGGTTTTTATGATACAAAGGTCAATGTAGGATATGCGATAAAAAATGCTAGAATTGACTATAACAATCGCACCGTGTTTGGGGATAGTATTTTTTATAACAGCAGTATTCAGTTTGCTTCGGCTACTAATAATATTAAAGTATTGGATACCACTAATAAATCGGTCATTACCGGTCATTATGCCGAGGTTTTTAAAGACAAAGACTCTGTTTTTATTACCAAAAGGGCACTTGCAGCTACCTTACAGGAAAACGACTCTATATACATACATAGCGATACACTCATGGTAACAGGAAAACCTAATCATCGGATCATGAATGGTTTTTATGATGTAAGAATATACAAGAGTAATATGAGCGGCAAAAGTGATTCTATTAATGTGAATCAAACTACAGGATATACCAAATTAATCGGACGTCCTATCATCTGGTCCGAAAAAAATCAAATGACGGGAGATACCATAAAAATAATATCTAATACAGAAACCGAAAAACTAGATTCACTTCTGGTATATCAAAATGCATTTTTAGTTCAGGAAGACACCTTACAGGCAGGATATAATCAGGTCAAAGGACAAACACTAACAGGTTTATTCAAAGATAACGAACTCTATCAAGTAGATATAGATAAAAACACAGAAACTATCTTTTATCAAAGAGAAAGTGAAGGAGACTTAAAACTCATTGGAATTAATAAAGTTTTATCAAGTTCAATACGGTTATTATTTACCAATCGAGAAATTGAGGATGTCTATTATTATCAAAATGTAGACGGCACACTCTATAGAGAAATTGACCTACCAGAAAATGCTCGAGAACTATCCGGTTTTCACTGGAGGGGGGATGAACAAATCATGAGTAAAAAAGATTTATTCAAAGGAGAGAAAAAACCTGTACTTACTAAAATAAAAGGAATCCCTCTCCCAAAGGAAGAAGAGGATTTCTTCGACGAAAAAACATTAAAAAGACTCGAAGACAATAACCCTGAAGGGTCTCGTCTTATGGAACAACACCTAAAAGATGCAGAACTCAAAAAGACAAATAAAGAACTAAATCCGTCTCCCGAGGATGAAAATGAGGAAACACTTCCTCCGGATAATTAAGACTTGACCTTTTTATTACCGTACGCTTTAAAACGCTTTTTAAAAAAATGAAAAAGGATTTTTTCACATATCAGGCACAGACGACTTCTACACCATTGGCCATGGAAGTATCATATGCCAAAGGCTCTTTTATTTATGACACTTCTCATAAAAAATATCTGGATTTTGTAGCAGGAGTTTCTGCTTGTAGTTTAGGTCATCAACACCCTAGAGTTATAAATGCTATCAAAGAGCAGGTAGACAGTTACCTGCATGTAATGGTATATGGGGAATACATTCTAAAGCCAGCTGTAACACTCACGAAATTATTGGCAGAACACTTACCATTCCCTCTTCAAAAAACCTATCTGACCAATTCAGGAACAGAAGCGATCGAAGGAGCTTTAAAGCTTGCCAGAAGAGCCACTGGAAGAAGTCAGATTATCACTGCAAAAAAAGCATATCACGGAAACACTATGGGAGCCATGAGTGTTATGGGGTTTGAAGAACGGAAACAGGCATTTAGACCCTTAATTCCGGATGTTAATTACATAACGTTTAACCAAGAAGAAGAGCTATCCCTAATCACCACTAAAACTGCTGCCGTTATTTTAGAAACTATTCAGGGAGGAGCCGGTTTTATAACTCCTGTAAATGACTACTTAAAAAAAGTACGCAATAGATGTTCTGAAGTAGGTGCTTTGTTAATTTTAGATGAAATTCAACCTGGTTTCGGAAGAACCGGAAAGTTATTTGGTTTTATGCATTATGATATTGTTCCAGATATTGTGGTTATGGGCAAAGGTATGGGAGGAGGTATGCCTATCGGAGCATTTACAACCGACGCTAAGACGATGAACCTATTACAAGACAATCCTAAACTAGGACATATCACCACTTTTGGAGGAAATCCGGTCATTGCCGCCGCCGCACTAGCTACTTTACAAGAGATAACCGAAAGTGACGTAATGGCAGCTTCACTTGAAAAAGAAAAACTATTCCGATCCTTACTAATCCATCCTTTAATCAAGGAAATAAGAGGCACTGGTCTTATGCTGGCAATAATGACCCCATCCGAAGACATTACTTCTAAGGCTATCCTTAGATGCCAGGAAGCCGGAGTCATACTTTTCTGGCTTCTTTTCGAGCCCAAAGCAATTCGAATAACCCCTCCGCTGACAATAAGTGAAGAGGAAATAAAAATGGGATGTGATATCATTCTCAGTATTTTAGATGAAATACATACTGACATCGACTAACTGTGGTATATCTTTTGTTAATTAGTTTGTTAAAAACAATTAGTATTCAGCTGATTTTTCAATAAAAATCATTTGTAATTTTAAATAAGAAATAGAGCAGTATCACCAAAATTTATTTTGGAAAGCGAAATAAAAATAGTAACTTAATAAGGAATATTTACAGGGGCTAGATTTTTCCTAACGGTTAAAAGTCATTTTATTTCACTATTCATCTTAGATAATGACCTAATACTTAAGATGTATGAAATTTAACCACGAAGAAGAGGATAACTTATCACTTACACGATACGAATCCATGTTACGATCGAATGATGTCAAATTCTTTGACTCTAATGAATTTGAATCAATTATTCATCATTATTTAGAAAACGGAAAAATAGCCAAAGCTAAAAAAGCTATTTCCTTAAGTCTTTCTCAACATCCTTCATCCGTTAATTTAAAACTCTTACAGGTAGAGGTATTGGTATTTGAGGATCGCTTGGAAAAAGCAGATACCTTACTTGCTCAACTCCATGCTATTGAGCCTGAAAACGAAGAAATTTATATCCAAAAAGCAAATATCCTTTCCAAACAAAACAAACATAAAGAAGCCATTGATTTATTATTTATGGCGCTGAGTTACACTTCTAATGAAGCCGATGTATTTTCTTTATTAGGAATGGAATATCTTTTTATGGATGATTTTGAGAATGCCAAAATTAACTTCATGAAATGCCTGGAGGCTGATGGAGAAGATTACTCTGCCTTATACAATATCATCTATTGCTTTGATTTCCTCGAACAACATGAAGAAGCTATAGAATACCTGAATCGATTTCTTGACAAAAACCCATATTGCGAAGTTGCATGGCATCAAATAGGAAAGCAATACTATGACCTGGGAATGTTCAAAAAAGCATTAGCAGCTTTTGATTTTGCGATCATCAGTGATGAATACTTTATCGGTGCCTATCTGGAAAAAGGAAAAGTACTGGAAAAATTAAAACGCTATAACGAAGCTATTGAAAACTATAGAATCACACTCGAACTAGATGACCCTACCTCTTTTGCTTTATTGCGTATAGGAAAGTGTTTTGAAAAACTGGGAAGTGATGACCTGGCTATACAGCATTATTCCAAAACGGTTCATGAAGACCCCCTACTGGATAAAGGTTGGATTGCAATTACTGATTTTTATATGAGAAAGCGCAATTATCAAAAAGCACTCTATTATATAAATAAGGCTATTAGTATTGATAGTGAAAATGTGTTGTATTGGAAAAGATATGCTAAGATCAATAATCGACTCGCATTCTTTGAAGAAGCAGAAACGGGTTACCAAAAAGCAATTGAACTTGGAAATTATGAATTAGATACCTGGCTCAATCGCTCTGATATTTTACGATTTCTGGGGGAATCTAACGCTGCTATTATCAACCTAAAGCAAGCGATCGAGTTTTATCCTGATAACGCAGAAATCCACTATCGATTAGCCGGTATGTACTATGAAACGCAAGAACTGTCCAAAGGAGAATCCCATTTGAGAAAAGCGTTGCGCCTGGATAGAGAGTACACCATTGTTCTTGAAGAATTATTCGAAACAGTTTACAACCTATCATTAGTAAAAAATATAATTTCTGAATATCAGTAAACATCTTATAGACAAATATTAAAAATAGTATCAGCCCGAATCAGCTCACAAGCTGTTTATATACCAATTATCTCATAACTAGATAAAGATTACGCATAGTAAACATACTGCTAAAACCTGTAGTAAATCGTTCCCTCAGTTTTCTGGTATAAAAATCTTACCTCCTCAATAAAAAGCCTCTTTTTTCATCAGAGGTTTCCCCTGAAAATTGCATACATTTGTTTGACATTTAATCTTTAAAAACAAAGAGAATGCAACGAAGTCTTAAGGACTACCTTATAATTACATTAAAGGGACTAGCCATGGGAGCTGCCGATGTGGTTCCTGGAGTATCTGGAGGTACCATCGCTTTTATTTCCGGAATTTATGAAGAACTTATAGAAACCATTCATAGACTGGACATTAAATTTTTCAAAACCTGGAGAAAAGACGGGCTATTCTCTGCCTGGGAATCCTATAACTTATCATTTTTAGTCGCCTTATTTTTAGGGATAGTGATTAGTATATTGTCTCTTGCTAAACTTATAAAATGGTTGTTACATCATCAGCCTTTACTCTTATGGGCTTTCTTTTTTGGTTTAGTTATCGCTAGTATTTTATATATAGGAAAACAAATAAATTCCTGGAGTCCAAAAACGATAATCAGTGTTATTGTAGCAGCAGTTCTATCTTATTTTCTAACAGTTGCAGAACCGCTAAGTTCCCCTGAAAATAACTGGTATTTATTATTTTGTGGGTTTATAGCAATTATTGCTATGATTTTACCGGGAGTATCCGGAGCTTTTATTCTCTTAATACTTGGGGCTTATCAAACATTTATCGATATATTAAATCAATTGAGAAATGGGATTATCAACCTAGACTTTGATGCCGTTTACCAATCGCTAAGTAAAATTATCATTATCGGTATTGGAGCCCTTATAGGGTTAAAACTATTCTCCAAAATCCTAAACTGGATGTTTAAGAACCACAATAACATCACATTAGCAATTCTTACAGGTTTTATGATCGGTTCTCTGAATAAATTATGGCCCTGGAAAAAAGTACTTTCCTGGAGAGTAAATTCAGAAGGAATTAAAGTTCCATTTATAGAGAAAAGTATTCTTCCTACAACATATGAAGGAGATCCTAAAATATTTCTGGTTATTCTACTAGTTTCTTTAGGTTTTTTATTAATTTTTACACTGGAACGCCTTGCCGTAAAAAAAGAACAATAACTCATTACTATGCCACAGGATACTCGTACGCTTCGGGATAAATTTTTCTTAGTGATAAAAGGATTATTAATGGGCGCTGCTAATAAAGTGCCTGGGGTATCCGGAGGGGTTGTTGCTTTTGTGGCTGGTTTTTACGAAGAGTTTATTTACTCTTTGCAAAAAATAAACCTAAAAGCTTTTAAACTTCTAATCAATTTTAGATTTTCCAGTTTTTGGCGGTATATAAACGGAAAATTTCTAGGTTTATTAATCTTAGGAATGCTGATTAGTTATTTTAGTGTCTCTAAGCTGTTAGATTACCTAATTGTTCACTATGAATTATTTGTCTGGTCTTCATTTTTTGGGATGATTATCGGATCAATCTATTATATCATTAAAGATTTTAACGACTGGAGTAAGCAAAATATTTGTTTTATTCTGGTAGGGGTTATTGTAGGAGTTAGCATTAGTTTATTAGAACCTGCCAAAGAAAATGACAATTTATGGTTTGTATTTATTTGCGGGATTATAGGAGTTTCTGGAATGACATTACCTGGACTCTCCGGTTCTTTTATCCTTATTTTGCTAGGCAACTATGTACTATTGCTCGTTGACTCTGTCAATGCCCTTTTTGATACTATCAAAGACTTAATAAATGCGGATACTTCTTTTTTGGAAGACGGGGAACGCATTCGACTCCTCAAAGTTCTTATTGTATTTAGCCTGGGATCTATAACAGGTCTAGTCTCACTCTCTCATATTCTGGGATATGTATTGAAACGTTATAAAAATGCTACTTTTGCCATCATTATTGGTTTCATAACGGGCTCTTTAGGTGTTGTATGGCCCTGGAAAACAAAAGTTTTCAAAATGGATACTACCAATTCTCATATCTTGGATGCGAATGGCAACCCAATTCTGGATAACTACAATCGTTATCTCCCAGATTTTTCAATTCTTCAAACATATATCGCTCTCTTTTTCATCATATTCGGTATTGGTATCGTTATATACTTGGAATGGTATGGGCAACAAACGCGTAAATCTTCTAAAAAATGAAAACATTTGGTTTATTGGGTAAGAACATAGGGTATTCTTTCTCTCGGAGTTTTTTTTCTGAAAAATTCAAAAACGAAAATTTATCATGCGAGTATAGAAATTTTGATATTGCTCAAATTAATGATGTAAAAGAAATATTAGACTCGGATGAAATAAAAGGTCTTAATGTAACAATTCCCTACAAGGAGGAAATTATTCATTTTCTGGATGCCCTCGATCCGACAGCAAAGGAAATAGGAGCTGTAAATGTGATCAAATTTACTGCTGACAACAAGCTTATCGGCTATAATAGTGATTATTATGGTTTTACCGAATCGCTAAAACCATTACTCCATAGCGAAATAAAAAAAGCATTAATCCTAGGTACTGGAGGAGCTTCCAAAGCGATTGCCTATGCTTTGGAACAATTAAACATTCAATACTCCTTTGTTTCCAGAAATCCCGATTTTAAAGAACTTCATTACAAAGATCTGGATGAAGATATTATTCGGGCATACAAACTCATTATAAATTGCACCCCTTTGGGAACACACCCTAACATTTATAATTATCCGGATATACCTTATGAATTCATTTCTGAAAAACACGTTTTATACGATCTCATCTACAACCCTGAAGAGACTGAATTCATGAAAAAAGGGAAAGAAAGGGGAGCCACAACCTCTAATGGTTTGCAAATGTTAATTTTACAAGCACAAAAAGGTTGGGAAATCTGGAATTCGTAACAGAATAGCTCTTCAAAACCTCTTTAGAACATAAAAATCAAAAAGATACAAATGCCAAATAAAAGAATTCCTTTTGAGTTTTTAGCAGATGTTAGTATCTTAGTCAATCAGTAAGTTAAGACAAACAATAAACATTTTAAGCGATGTCAACACATGATAACCTGCCTGAAGCAGATGGAAATAAGGATAATAAGGTAGAAACAATAGAAGCTACTGTCGATAATTCAGCTAATGAGATTTCTTCTGCAAATGCAGAACAAACTGACAATATTGACAATACCGCTCCTGAAGCAGTTTCTCCTACAAATGACGAGGAAATGGAAAAAGCGGACAAAAACAACGATGAGATTCAAGCGCAAATGGATAATGCTGTTGCTGAAGAAAGTGAAGATGAAGGAATTTCCGAAAAACATGACATCGAAAAAAAGGATTATCATGCCATGAGCAAAGAAGAATTGATTAAAGAGCTTAGGCTTTTAATCAAAAATGAAAAGGTTCAGGCAATAAAAGAACATGTAGAAGAAATAAAACTGGAATTCAACAATAAATTCAATGAAGAATTCGAACAAAAAAGAGAGGAATTTATTGCTGATGGTGGAAATTTGATTGATTTCTATTATTCTACCCCTGTAAAGAAAGAATTTAATTCTGTGTATTTTGATTATAAAGAAAAGCGAAATGCATTTTATCAAAATCTCAAAAAAGATCTTCAGGCTAACTTACAAAAGAGACTTGACCTCATAGAAGAATTAAAAGGGCTACTCAATGCTGATGAGAATATCAATTCTACCTATAATCATTTCAAAAGTATACAGGAAAGATGGCGTAATGCCGGAGCAATCCCAAGAGATAAGTATAACACAGTCTGGAATACGTATCATCACCATACTGAGAACTTTTATGACTTCTTACACCTCAACAGAGAATTTCGCGATTTAGATTTTAAACACAATCTGGATCAGAAATTAAAAATTATAGAAAGGGCTACTGAATTAGCTCAGGAAACAGATGTAAATCGCGCTTTTAGAGAATTACAGCTCTTACATAAAATGTGGAAAGAAGATCTAGGTCCTGTGGCAAAAGAATACAGAGAACCTATCTGGGAGAAATTTAGTGCTCTTACCAAACAAATCCATGAGAACAGACAAGGCTATTTCAGAGAACAGGATAAAGTCTATGAAAAAAACCTGGAAGTTAAAACTGAGATCATCAATTCAATAAAGGAAATTGCGGCTAAACCTTCTAAAAGTCATAATGATTGGCAACAAAAAATTAAGGAAATAGAGGCTCTCAGAGAAGCGTTTTTTAAAGCTGGAAAAGTCCCTAGTAATGTCAATGAAGAAACCTGGACGCTCTTCAAAACATCCATTCGGGATTTTAACCGAGAGAAAAATGCTTTTTATAAAAATTTAAAGAAAGATCAATTCGAGAATCTAAATAAAAAATTAGAGCTGATCAAAATTGCAGAGGACAATAAGGATAATGATGATTTCTCCTCTACTACTCCTCTAATGAAAAAAATCCAGTCTGACTGGAAGAAAATCGGACATGTTCCCAGAAAAGAGAGTGATAAAATATGGAAACGCTTTAAAGATGCTTGTAACTTTTATTTCGACCGTATTCATGCAGAAAGAGACGAAGCTAATAAAGAAGAAACTGCTGCTTATGAGAAAAAGAAGCAACATATAGAAGCTTTAAAAGACCTTACTTTATCTGGTAATCCTGAAAGCGATCTGGCTACTATAAAAGAAAATATTGCTGCTTGGAAAGAAATAGGAAGAGTTCCTTTTAACAAAAAAAGTATTGAGAACGATTATAATAAAATCCTGGATGATTTATTTGGTCAACTGAATATGAGCCGAAAGGAAACTGAACTTATTAAGTATGAAAACAAGCTAAATGCACTTTCTAATCAGAATGACGAGCGTGCTATTAGAAATGAACAAAACTTCATTCGTAAAAAAATCGAAGAAGTACACAATGAGATCCGGCAGTTAGAAAACAACTTACAGTTCTTCAAAAATGCTAAGGATGACAATCCTATGGTATTAGATGTTAAGAAAAACATTGCGAAACACCGAGAAAGTCTTGAGGTTTGGAAAACGAAGCTAAATAAGCTAAAAGCCTTATAAATATCTATGCCGTGCTGTCCATTATGTAATACAGCCTGTCTTGATATTTTTTCCAAAATTCAGCAAAAAACATATTATAATTGCCCTACATGCAATGGGGTATTCTTAGATGCTATCTATTTTTTATCTGCTGAGGAAGAAAAAGCCCGGTATGAATTACATAATAATGATATCCATAATATAGGCTACCAGAAATTTGTTAGCCCTATAGTAGAAGACGTACGTACACATTATTCAAAACAACACAAAGGATTAGACTATGGAAGTGGAAGTGGTCCGGTGATTACAAGTTTACTTAGAGATTCTAAGTATGATATTACGACCTATGACCCTTATTTTGATCCAAACCAAAACGCTTTATCCGGTAATTACGACTATATTGTATGCTGTGAAGTAATGGAGCATTTTTACACCCCTTTTAAGGAGTTTAATATGCTCCATTCTTTATTAGTTCCTGGTGGTCGCTTATTCTGTAAAACAACTCTCTATCAACCGGGTGTAAAATTCGAAACCTGGTGGTATAAAAACGACCCTACTCATGTCTTTTTTTATTCAGAGAACACCTTACTATGGATACAAAAAAACATAGGGTTTTCTGAGCTATTTCTGACAAAAAATCTTATTACCTTTCTAAAATAGATTCATAAGAGTTCTATTATAATATATAGTATTTTCCTTTTCCCACCAATCGACTTTCTGTAGTATATCACAAAAAATAAGGTGACTCAGTAGAGTCACCTTATTTTAAAATGAAAATTAGTTTAAATAAGTGATTACATTATTCCACGAATAAAAGCTTTCTTTCCATTGGTTCTCTTTGGATTATTTTTCGAAGTACATTGCCTCTATAAGCGGCTTTAAATCAGGAGCATTAGGATTCGCCGTATTCTCACTTAATGGCACCTGGTATCTTCTTATATTATCTGTTAAAACTGTTCCTTCTATCGACTCATATGCAGGTACTTTATTTCTTCTTATATCTGTCCAGGATTCCATATGCCTAGTAAAATCTGCTATATAATGTTCTTCATGAATTTTCCGTAATGCATCATCTTCAGAATCCCCACTAATTGAACCTCTTGGAGATCCTAGGTAAGCATCCTTATCTGCCTGAGGAATTTCCCCTGGAATTCCATTATAAAAATCTAATGAAGAAGCTATCCCTGCTCTGTAAAAACTATCTGCATCTCCACTAATCCATCCTTTTAAAGCTGCCTCTGCCAAATAGAAATTTACTTCTGAAGCTGTCATATATCTATCAGGCATTTCCGGACGAATGATGTTTAATGAAACCTGGGATGCTCCTCCGGTAAAAACACCTTGAGGCAAACCTATGTAATTCCCTTCTACTGAATCAAAATAAGTAGCTCTTCTAGGGTCATTATTATTATTCATTAAGTTAATCAACGTAGTCCCCCCTGCATAAAAAGTATTCTGTCCTCCAGCAAACTGAACAACTAATGTATATTGAGGGTTTTGATTCCCTGCTTCATCAAAATAATCTATTTTTGCTTCATAAATATTTGAAGTGATAAGTGGTTGATTCGCTACCTCTTGTATTTCACTTGCTACAGAAGTTGGATCGACATTAGCAATTAACATTAATGCTTTTAACTTAATTGAATTAGCAAAACGAATCCAGCTTTCTCTATCTCCTCCATAAAGCAAGTCTGCGGGAGCTCCCATAATAGCGGTTTCAGTAGACAAGGCCATAACTGCTTCATCTACTAGTGAAGGAATTCCTCTCAATACTTCTTCTTGTGTATCAAAATTAGGATTAGGAAATTCTTTTACATTTAATGCCTCACTAAATGGTATATCTCCAAAAGTCTGTGTCAAATTCAAGTATGTAAAAGCTTCCAACGTTTTGGCCTGACCAATAATATTTGTTGCAGTAGGATTATTTCTTTCTGTAAGGACACGAATTTGCTGTAAATTTCTTAATCCAGTTGTATAATTAAAAAACCACATATTATTAATCGTATTAGTACTTATTGTACCTCTCTCCGGTCCGACAAAAACACCAAACGGAGCAGAAAAAGACCACTGTTGGGAATGTGTACTCATCTGAAAAGCTTCTACTGTTCTACTGGATGTAATACCTCCTAATAATACCTGAGGTAAAAGAAGTTCTGGGCTTATATCTATAGCTGCTAATGGATCTTTATTTATTCCTTCTATAGAATCATCACATCCTGTATTTAACAAAACAAGAATCGATACTAAGAAAACACCAAATTTGTTTTTAAAAATATTTTTCATTTTTTCTCTTTTAAAATTTTAGAAATTAGCTTGAATATTGAATCCAAAACTTCTCGTAGAAGGAACTCCCCCTCTTTCTATTCCTTGTAGGTTACTTGCTGAACCTCCAAGACCTGCTTCTGGATCTATATGAGGTACATCTGTATTAAATATTGCTAAATTCCTACCTTCTAAAGCTATTTGTAATGATTTTAAAGGTGTTCTTTTAAGAACTTCAGGAGAAAAAGTGTATGCTAAACTAATCTCTCTCCATTTTATAAAAGTTGCATCAAAAACATTTCCTTCTACAATACCAGAATTCGCATACCCGTTCCAATATCTCTGTAAACTTGCTACAGGTGTTGTATTAGGAATAATATTTCCTGTGCCATCATCAATATATGTATTGGGATCCACAAAAACCTCTCTGTTATTAACAGCAGTTTCTTCTGCTAGACCTGTACGTCTAAGTTGCCCGACAGTATTAGAGAAAATTTTCCCTCCTTTTCTATAATCAAAAGTAGTAGAGAGCCTCCAACCTTTATATCTAAAAGTAGAAGTTATCCCCATAGTGAAATCAGGAAAAATACTTCCGAGTTTTCCATTTTGTCCTATCTGTCTAATCCCATTTTCATCAACTAAAATCTGATCTTCAATTTCTTCTCCATTTTCATCTGTTGCCCTGAGAAATCTTGGTCCGAACAATTGCAGATCTTCTCCTTCTAATGCCCGTACAGCGATTCCATCAAAACCTGTTGCCAGATTTAACCCTTCAATACCACCTAAATCATCTACATTAAATTTATTGGTCGTAAAGTTATAATCAAGGTCCCAATTAAAATCCTGATGTTTAATAACTTTTGCATTCACCTGTAATTCAACCCCTTTATTACTAATCTGCCCTACATTTGTTAAAAAATTAGAAAAACCTGAAGTTTGTGCCGTAGGTACTTGTATAATCTGATCTTCGGTAAAGTTCTCATAGTAGGTTGCATCAATTAATAATCTATTGTTAAACAGACCTAATTCAATACCTATTTCAAAGTTTTCTTGATTCTCTGGTTTAAGGTTTTGATTTGCTAATATCCCATCTGAATTAAAAGCTAAAGCTCCTCCAAATGGAAAAGTTCCATTTTGACTAAATTGTTGAAAAAATCCAGTATCAGGATTAAATGTAAAATCCAAAAGATAAGCCCCTGTATCGACCCCTACATTGGCCCAACTCCCACGGAGTTTACCATAACTTAAAAAATCATTCTGAATATCCAATGCATCTGAAAATACCCAACTTAACGAAACTGAAGGATAAAAGAAACTATTATTAACCTCTGGTAATGTAGATGACCAGTCATTCCTACCTGTAACATTTAGTATCAGCCAATTTCTAAACCCTAACGTTACATCCCCAAAAGCTCCAAAAATTCTTCGCTTACCGAAATCCTTAGTTGGTGTATTTACTTCTGCATTTCCTGGCGCAAACAGCTCCGGAACAGTTAAGTTTTGACCTTGATTCCCTATTCGCTCAAAAATCCTTTCATTCCATTGCATTCCTCCTCTCAAGGTTAAATCAAAATCATCATTTAGATCTTTATCATAGGTTCCTATAAGATCGAGTGTCAACTCTCTGTTTTCTATAAAATCATCTCTGTAATTTCCTCTAAGTTGACCTATTGTACCTATACTATTATGAATAAGTCTTCTATCGGTATATGTATCATATCCAACTCTCCCTAAAACATCAAACTCACTTATCGGTCTATATTGTAAAGAAGCGTTCCCAAAAAAGCGTTGAACAGTGGTTTGTGTTGCATTCTGACGAGCAATAAACAGTGGATTATTGGTTTGTCCCCCTGGGTCATTTATTTGATTTCCAAACTCATCTACATCTGGGTCAAACAATGAAAAATCTGTAATTCGAGACAGGCCATTTACTATATTAGTTAGAATATTAGGGTCATTGGCTCCTGCTGCTGCGGTACCTTGTGTATTTGTTCTCACATAATTAACATTAAATCTGGAACTTAGTTTATCACTAAATGACTTTCCTGCGTTCAACCCTATATTAGCCCTGTTTAATGCTGAATTAGGAACTGTCCCTTCTTGATCAGTATATGAAACACTTAACCTATAATCATCTCCTTCCTGAGATGCTCCTGAAACTGTAAAACTATTAATCTTAGTAATTCCTGTATCATAAAAGTCTTTTACCCCATCTTTATAAATTTGAAAAGGTACTTGTTCCCCTCTTAAATTAGTAAATGTCTGTCCTTGTAAAGAAGAGTCATTAATACTGGGACCCCAACCACTGGTTACCTGTCCTCCATTGGGTTGTGCAAAATCGTAACCCCCCTCATCTCCACTTATATATGTATTCTGAAAATCAGGCAACCTTAACGGTCTATCGAATCGTAAACTTGTGCTTACTGTTATATTGGCCTTTTGGTTTATTTTTCCTTTTTTAGTTGTTATTACAATAACACCTCCCGAAGCTCTAGATCCATATAAAGCTGCGGCAGAAGCTCCTTTTAGAACAGAAACACTCTCTATATCATCCGGATTAATATCTTGCGCTCTGTTTCCAAAATCAAACCCTCCAGAAATTCTAGATCCAGTAGATATATTTTGATTAGAAATAGGAACCCCATCAACAACAAATAATGGTTGTTGATCTCCTTGTAAACTAGAAATACCACGAATCAATATTCTTGTTGACCCCCCTACATTTCCACTTTGATTCTGAATGACAACTCCTGAAGTTTTCCCTTGTAAAGCACTTAGTAAATTTGTCTCTCTTACTTCATTTAAATCTTCTGATTTTATTTTGGAAACAGCATACCCTAATGATCTAGATGAACGCTCAATACCTAAAGCGGTCACAACTACTTCCTCTAATTCAGATGTATTAATTGATAATTTCACATTAATAACATCTTTATCCCCTATAACAATTTCTTTTGTATTAAACCCTACATAACTAAAAGATACTACAGCTCCTTTATTAACCTCTAGCGAATAGTTACCGTCAAAATCTGTTTGTGCCCCTTTATTCATATTCTTAATAAGAATATTTACTCCTGGTAAAGGTTGTCCATTATCATCGGTAACCATTCCAGAAATACTTTTTTGTTGAGCGAATATCATACAGGACGTAAATAATGCTAGCAACAATAATTTGTAATGATGTACATGTACTCTCATAAATAAAAATTTCAAAAAAATTAAGTTATGTTTTGTTATTTTTGCAGATAATTAAAAAGGACTGGTGATTTTTCTTTTGGCTAATTAAAAAATCTAAACAAAAATCACATCACAAACATTCGATGAATTTCCAACCTGTCCTTTTTAATTATCTACTATACAAAAAAACAGATCCCCCTTAATAATTAAGGGAATCCTTATCAGGTTTTACCTTTGCCGACAAATATTTACCAGTAATTTTTAGGAAGTTCTCAAGAAATAAAACGGGTTTACTTTATAATGAAATGAAAATAAACTCTAAATAGTAATCAATGTATTTATTAAAATAACTGGATCAAATCCTCTAAAAAGAGAATTCACTTTGTTAAAAAAATAATATTAACATCGTATTCTTCTACAAACAAGGGATTCATCAATAGAAATTTTGGTTGGTTATATATTAGTAAAACACCACATTTCACGCCACTACTAAAGATTTCATATATTCTGAAGGAGTGATATGATTATACTTTTTGAATGATTTATTAAACGTAACTTTATTATTAAACCCCACTTCATAAGCTACATCAATAATATTTATATTTTTATACCCCTCACTTCTTAAAATTATTTTTGCTTCCCTTATTCGATATGTGTTCATTAATTCAAAAAAATTGAGATTGAAATGCTCATTAATAATCTGAGAAGTATTATGCCTGTTAGTTCCTAACATTTCAGACAATTTCTGAAGTGTGATATTATTTTGTTTAAAAACCTTTTCTTCATCTAACAAGATCAATAATTTTGCTTTTAATTCTAATGAATAACTTTGAGTAAGTCCCGATTTCTTATATTTCTTAAACGAGCTATACTCCATATCTCCAGATAACTCTAATGACTTTATTTTTAACCCCCTAAATAACACCTTTGAGTTTATCCTCCCTAAAGCATCTGGATTTACATAAGCTATATATCCTATGTAAACAATAAAACATATTATTGACACTATCAGTCCATAAAATAATATTTCTTCTGCTAGATTATTTATAAATAATATCACGTAAATACCATAAAAGATAATGTGCCCTCCCCAAATGAAAATAATATTTCTTTTCCATTTACCTAAACCATTTAGGTCTTTATCAACCTCCTTCTCTTCCTTATTAAAAAGTCTTAGAACCATCCCTCCATAAATGCTTAAAGACACCCACTTTGAAATAAAAAGAATCGTAGCATGGGACCATTCGTTTGTTATCAGTATTTGTAACTTATCTTGAGAAGGCAAACTGTATATAGGTAACAAAAATAAAATACACACAATCACTGGAACTCCATGTAAAATATCATACTTTCTAAATTCGTATCCTATTATAATTCTTTTAAAATAGAAGTAAAACAGAGGACCATATAACATAGAAGACCAAGCAGAAAAATAAAGAGAGTTAGGATATTCAAGATTATAATTGGTTATTACTAAAGCGATCTCAATACTGTATATTGAATACAGAAAAACCAATACACTAATTAAAAAACTGGCTATTTTATCTGATTTCTTTCTGAAATTTAACACAATAGCAATAAACATTCCAACAAACCCTATATACAAACAAAGTAATGCCCAAATATCTATCTTTTTAAGATATAATTTCTCCAGCTTCTTAAATGCAGTCGAAGTTTTTATTTTTGAAAAAGTATCGTTAGAAACAAAAGAAAAATCCGAGCTGTATTTTATGTAGTTATCAATATACTTACATGCCAACAACTCGTTTTCTTTATTGGCATAATACAATGCCATATTTTTGAAAAAAACTAATGAATCTACAGAAGAATTATTCTCCTCTTTCGTAATGCCCAATTCTTTAGAAAAAGATTGTACATATCTATCATTTTTTTTGTTAATAACATGTCCTATAGAACCATGACTTTTACAAATCAAAAAAAATAAAAAATAAAAAATAAAAAAGATCTTTTTTTTAGAGTCGAAAACTTTATGCCCCCACATAACTACCAATAATCAATTTATATTAATATTAGTTTCTTTAAAAAAAATTCTTTCAACTGACTACTCTAACCTACGTAAAATTTTTAAATATTCCTATCCTATCGTTTTTTCATTTAAAAAAACATATCAAATATTACTATTTAATTTAATAGTCCTAAAAAACTATTTTCCCTGACAACAATTAACTAGTAGGTAAACCGTTATACGTTATCAACATATAAAGAACTAACAATAATTAGTCATTTGACTATTAACTTAAAACCCTGTATTAATTAACCTATCACTAACAACATAAAAACCTACATATCCACAACTTAAAAAACCAAGTAATTCAATTCTATTGTTTTTAGTGATTTTTACAAATGATAACAAATCAATGATCCCTACATCTTTCCCCACATTAAGTACCGAACGATTATTATTAAAACAGACAACCTTTGACGATTATGAAGCTCTTATCGGTTTGCGATCTGATAAGGAGGTAAATAAGTATGTAATTCGACCTGCTGCTACAAACAAAAAAGAAGCACAGTTATTTATTTATAAAATATCAACTGGTTTTAAGCAAAAAAAGAATATCTATTGGGGGATTACCTCGAAAGATGAGCAAAATAAAATGATCGGTTCTATCTGTCTATGGAATTTCTCAAAAGATTACACTACCGCAGAGGTTGGATATGATCTTTTCCCTACTTATCAAAACAAAGGTATTATGACAGAAGCCCTACAGACTATACTTACATATGGTTTTCAGGTTTTGAATCTTCAGAAAATAGAAGCTTATACGCATCGAGAAAATATTGCTTCCAAGAGGTTATTAACTAAAAATAATTTCTCGTTGATTACTGATAAAAAAGATGCTGATAATATTCATAATATTGTTTTCTCTATTAAAAAAACACCTTAAATTTGTTACTCTTCTATAACATTTATCATTCTTTAATTAATGAATATCTATTTCTCTCACGGTAAGGAAAGTGGTCCGAAAGGATATAAAATAAAGAGGCTTTCTGCTATTGCAAAAGATATGGGGTGTGGCATCTACAGTATTGATTATACTGCTATTTCATGCCCTGAAAAGAGAGCTGATCTTCTGATTAAGTATATTCAATTACAGGAGAAAGGAACACCTTACATATTAGTTGGTTCCAGCATGGGGGGATATGTATCCTTAGCTGCTTCTGAAACGATTTCTCCCAAAGCTATTTTTTTGATGGCTCCTGCTTTGTATATTAACGGGTATCAAAAACAACATTTTATACCAAAAACAAAACATATTGAGATTGTTCATGGGTGGAAAGATACTGTTATCTCTCCTAACCATTCACTTCGGTTTGCTCAATCACTTCATTGTGATTTACATCTTATTAATGGAGACCACAGATTGACTGACGCAATTACTTCTATAGAGGCATTATTTTCTAATTTTCTAAAAAAACATTGTATTAACCCCAATGACAAATGATTACCTTACAACTCTATTCTCCAAAACACGATACTGATTTAAAAACATATACATTGAATGAGGAGCAACTTCAGTTCACTGCATTACCAAGTGATCTCCTAACTGATACCGCTATAGTGAATGCCCCTCAAAAGAAGCTTATTTCTATACTTTATAAGGATACGGCTATCGGGCTTTTTATTTTGGATAGTGGAAATGATATTAAATCCTATACAGATCAAAAGAATGTACTACTTCTTAGAGCTTTATCGGTTAATCCTTCTTTTCAGGGAAAAGGGTTTACAAAAAAAGCCATGCTAGAATTGCCCGAGTTTATCAATTCTTATTTTGAAAATATCAAGAACGTATTTTTGGTTGTTAACAAAAGAAATATCGATGCTTATCATTTTTACTTAAAATGCGGTTTTTCAGATACTCAAAAAACTGCTACAGGTCCTATAGGTGACCAGTATATTATGCAACTTAACTTACAATAAATAAATAGAGGCCGTAAGTATTGCGCCCTTACAGCCTCTTTTTCACTAATTGAATTATCAATCAACTTTTATAAATCGTTTATTAACAGTTTTTGTTTCTGTTTTAATTTGTATAACATATGTTCCGGAAGCAATTGCTTCTAATTCTATATATTCTTTTACAAATCCTTTTTTAACAACTTTCCCTTTCAAATCCAGTATTTTATACGGTGTTTCTTTATCCAAATAAGGTAACATTACGAATAATTTATTCTTAGTAGGAGAAGGAAACAATATAATTTCATCTGCTAACGAAGAAAGGTCTGATATTTCTTTAGCGTGCGATTTAGAAGCTGCTCCACATAGTGCTATAAATTTCCAGCTAGTCGCTGTTTTTTCATATAATCTTCCAAAATAAACTACTCGCTCTCCTACCTGGTAAGTTTGATTACTATCATATGGGGCTACTCCTGCACAGGGATCTCCTGAATTTCCTTGGGTTGTAACTGCAAGAGCCGTACTAAAATCAGAAATATTACCTGCAGCATCCTTAGCTCTAACCTTAAACTGATATGCTGTTGCAGCTGTTAATCCTGTAATATCAGAGGTAGTAGTTGTCTCTGTTTTTACTAAAGAATTCCCCTGAAATACCTCATATGCTGTAACTCCAACATTGTCAGTTGATGCATCCCATGATAATGACAGGGAACTCTCTGTCACATTATTCGCAATCAGACTTTTAGGAATTGAAGGAGCCTGAGTGTCATTACCTACAATACCAGTTATAACTACTGTATAATCTTCTACCTCTCCATAATCAAACACTCCACAAGAAGAAGGTAGTTTACTATAGCGCATTATGACCCGCATTCTCGTTGCTCCGTCTGTGGCATTGGATGGCACTACAAAATCTCCACTAACGGGGCTGGTAGTGCTCGCATTTTTAGTCCACACCTGCTCTCCCTGATCTTTAAAATCTCCATCTTTATTATAATCAATCCATACTGAATAGGCTTCTCTATATTGGGTTCCTTTCCACTTTGGTGTGATGGTAATCGTATATGAATTATTTTTCGTCAGATTGGTTTGCAAAGCAGTATGATCATTATAACCACTACCTGCAGCGGTAGTATTATCAATATCTCCCAATTGAACTCTCCCAATATACTCGTCAGTTGCATTATTGGATTTTGCCTCACAGTAAGTAGTCCCTCCTCCAGTAGTAGTCGTTCTAACTTCTGTGCTAAAACCGGATACATTTCCTGCAGCATCTTTTGCTCTAACTTTAAATGTATACGTGGTATTCGGCGACAATCCATTTATAACTGCTGTTGTCTGAGTTACTGAGGTTGCCAGAGAATTCCCCTGATATACATCATATCCCGTAACGCCAACATTATCCGTAGAAGGATTCCAGGATAACCCAACTGAAGTAGCTGTAACATTGGTTACTTCTAACCCCGCAGGAATAGTAGGTGATTGTGTATCTCCTCCACCATCACCATTATAAGTAATGATCACTTCTTTAGTATATTCCCAACTTCCATTTGACACTACTACCCGAATTGGAATTTTTGTTCCTTTGGGAGTATTTGCTTTCAATTGATAAGATATACTTCCTGTTGATGTTCCTAAAAGCGTAAGGTTACTATATTCTTTAGGTTGCCCTAAGGAGCTGATATATGGTGAATCTGATGCCAAGCTTACTTTCCAATTTGCTTGTTTCAGACTATAACGTTTTATAGAAAAATCAATATTTCCGGATAAAGTAGTTATTGTTTGAGAGGCAGTAGATGGAGTGATTACTGCATACCTAGCGACCATTCTCATTACTTTAATATTCAACGGAAATGCCTGGTTACACAAAGGTATAATCCTACTGGAAGCAGGCCAGAATCCATCATTACCACTTCCAACTTCAGGTGTCATAGCCATCATTTTAGACTTGGAATTTTGTTCCCCATACATCCAATCATCCGAGCTTCCGGACCCAGAATAATTAACCGTTTGGTTAGGTGTTCCATATTTATAATTATTTTCTTCCGTCATATACTTACACATCGCTACAAAGGTATCCTGATCTGGAGTAAACGTATTTGCTTTATATCCCCAGGGGTGGATTAATAAGTTCCCGTAAGAATGATAGTTCAATGCTGCTATAAAGTTATGTTGATTACTAAAATCTCTCAGAGCTTTTGTTTCAGGTTCAGAAAACCCGGATGTCCCGTGATAAGTATCACTTCTGGGGTTACTAGAAGATTGAGTTCCCCATTTATATCCATAATTACGATTAAGGTCTACCCCATAGGATCCTCCAGAATTGCGTCTTCTATTTTTTCTCCAGTACCCTCCTCCATTAGGATTTGTGTTCTGATTGTGAATGTATCCATCCGGATTAACAATAGGAATAAAATACAGTTCCATATTATCTACCAGCGTTTTTATTTCATCGTTTGTTTCATAGTTTTCTAACAAATACCACATATAAAATAATGTCTGTGATAACCCTATTGGCTCTCTGGCATGATGAATAGAAGTAAAAAGCATTTCATCCTCATTTTCATCCTGGGTAGGATTGTCACTGATTTTTACCATATAAATGGATCGCCCCTCTATAGAGGTTCCTATAGAAGACTTAGCTGTTATCAGGTTTGGATACAGTTGTCTCATCTTATCCAACATCGCTACTGCCTCATCATGAGAATGAAAACCAGCAATGCTTCCCAACGAAAAATTAGAGGGTGTAGGAACTTGTTGGGCTGCTACCTTATTCTTTTGTTTTGCATTTTTTCTATCTATTTTTTTATTTCTTCTGGGAATTCTTTTTTCCAGATTACGAATCAGGATTTTGTGCTTTATTTTATTTTTTTTTAAAAACTGCAAATCCTTAGCGGAAATTTCTGTAATTACAGCACCATTTTCGAAATGAAAATGATCTGCTTCAAAACCTTGATCGTGAAAAGATGTCAATTGAGTTTTATCTGCATAGATTTGTACTCTGTAATGTTTTTCCTGTGCATTTATAAGAAATGTGCAACATAAAAAAATAAGAGTACACAGATAACCGATCCGTGTTAATCGGTGCGTTGAGTTTGTGTACATTGTTAGTTAAAGTTTTAGTTACTAATGATATAATACATTAGTTAATGAGTTATGTGTTTGTGTTTTAACTACAAAAAAAGCATTTTATTACACACAAAACCTTTAAAAAAACTATAAATCAACTACTTACACTTCTTAATAAAATCTTAAAAAACAACCTCTGTTCTATTTTTAAATAAAAAAACAGCCGTTATTCACAAAAAAATCATAGTTTTTTAGCTTCTTCCCAAAAAACGTCCATCTCTGCAAGTGTCATTTCTTTTAGGCTCTTATCCAGTGATTTTGCTTTTTCTTCTAGGAATTGAAATCTTTTTATGAATTTCTTATTGGTTCTTTCCAATGCATTCTCTGGATTTACTTTTAGAAAACGAGCATAATTGATCATTGAAAATAAAACATCTCCGAATTCTGCTTCTATCTTATCTGTATCTTGTTTTGCTACTTCTTCTTGCAATTCACTAAGTTCTTCCTGTAATTTTTCGAAAACCTGTTGTGGTTCTTCCCAGTCAAAACCTACTCCGGCCACTTTATCTTGTATTCGACTTGCCTTTACCAAAGCTGGTAAAGATCTCGGCACACCTTCCAAAACACTTTTTTTTCCTTCTTTTAGCTTTAATGCTTCCCAGTTACGTTTGACATCTTCCTCACTTTCTACTTTGACATCTCCGTATATATGAGGGTGTCTGTGAATTAACTTTTCACAAATTTCATTAGCTACATCTGCTATATCAAAGTCTTTTGTTTCGCTTCCTATTTTTGCATAAAAAACAATGTGCAACAAGAGATCCCCTAATTCCTTCTTCACTTCATCAAGATCATTATCCAGGATAGCGTCACCGAGCTCATAAGTCTCTTCTATTGTCAGGTGTCGTAAAGATTGAATCGTTTGTTTTTTATCCCAAGGGCATTGTTCTCTCAGCTCATCCATTATCGTCAACAACCTGTCAATTGCTTTTAATTGATCTGTTCTGGAATTCATATCTCTTTCCCGTTTTTATATTTCTATTTGATACATTCGCTCTTTTGTTTCCTGAAAAGAACTTACCAGATTTTCTACAATTTCTGAAACAGGCTTTATATCATGAATCAGTCCAGATACTTGTCCTATCTCCAATTCTCCCTCTACTAGATCTCCTTCAAACATCCCTTTTTTCGCTCTCCCTCTTCCTAGTAATTCTTTTAACTCATCTACCGTAGTCCCTCTACCATATAATTCTTGTACATCTTGGTAAAACTTGTTTTTCAGCAGTCTTACCGGTGCTAATTCTTTTAATGTCAATTGAGTATCTCCTTCTTTTGCTGCTACGATTTTTTGTTTAAAAAGATCATGAGAAGAAGCTTCTTCACTAGCTACAAAACGACTTCCTATCTGTACTCCATCTGCACCTAATGCCATCACTGCATACATGGCAGCTCCCGTAGCAATTCCTCCTGCTGCTATTACCGGAATATGTACCTGCCCTCGTACCATGGGGATTAACGTCAACGTAGTCGTCTCATCTCTTCCATTATGACCTCCTGCCTCAAACCCTTCTACTACCACAGCGTCTACTCCGGCATCCTGCGCTTTTAACGCAAATTTTAAGCTACTCACAACATGAACAACTGTTACTCCTTTTTCTTTCAGAAAAGCTGTATATGTTTTAGGATTTCCTGCTGATGTAAAAACAATTTTTACATTTTCTTCCAGAATAATATTTATGATTTGATCTAAATCCGGATACAACATAGGAATATTAACTCCAAAAGGGCGTTGAGTTGCTTTTTTACATTTCTGGATATGCTCCCTCAAAACCTCCGGATACATCGATCCTGCGCCTATCAGCCCTAATCCACCTGCATTACTTACTGCACTTGCTAATTTCCATCCACTTGCCCATATCATTCCTCCTTGAATAATCGGGTATTGTATTTTGAAAAGTTCTTTTATTTTATTCATGAATATTTTTTATCTGGTTAGGATATTTTATTGTCATATAACTTCTTAAGAAATAACTCCGGAACCAATTAATTCATCCTCCTGATACCAGGCTACGAATTGTCCTTCTGTGATAGCACTTTGATCTGTCTCAAACTCTACATACATTCCTTCTTTTGTTTTATGCAAAACAGCTATATCTAAAGGCTGTCTATATCGAATTCTAGCAAGAACATTCATCTTCTCTCCTTCTTTTAATTGCAAATCTTCTCTTACCCAATGCAATTCATCATTACGAATAAACAACACATTTCGATATAATCCAGGGTGGCTTTTTCCCTGCCCCGTATAAATGATATTAGTATCTACATCTGTTTCTATCACAAATAATGGTTCTGGGGTTCCACCAACCCCCAATCCTTTTCGTTGACCTTTTGTAAAATAATGTGCTCCCTGATGCTCTCCTACAACATGTCCATCGGATAGCTGATATTCATACTTAGAAGACTTAAACAATAATTCTTCTTCTTTGGATACGAAAGAAGGAATTGTTTTTTTATACTTTGCTATTGATGCAGGAATTTCAACTATTTTACCTTTTTTAGGCTTTAATTTTTGTTGTAAAAACTCAGGTAATCTTACTTTTCCGATGAAACACAATCCCTGAGAGTCTTTCTTATCGGCTGTAATCAGGTTTTGCTCTTTAGCAATCTCTCTTACTTCTGATTTTAATAACTCTCCAATAGGAAATAAGGTTTTTGACAATTGATCCTGAGACAACTGACATAAGAAATAGGATTGGTCTTTATTGCCATCTTTTCCTGCTAACAAGCGATGTACTTCCTTTCCTTCAGAAAGTATGGTATCTTTTCTACAATAATGACCTGTAGCTACATAATCTGCTCCAAGCGACAGTGCTATTTTTAAAAAGACATCAAACTTAATCTCTCTATTACACAATACATCTGGATTTGGTGTTCTCCCTTTTTCATATTCATTAAACATATAATCAACTATACGTTCTTTATAGTCTTCGCTCAAATCTACTGTCTGAAAAGGAATCCCTAATTTCTCTGCTACCAATAGTGCATCATTACTATCATCCAACCAGGGACATTCATCTGAAATAGTAACAGAATCATCATGCCAGTTTTTCATGAATAATCCGATCACCTCGTATCCTTGTTCTTTTAATAAATAGGCTGTTACGCTGGAATCAACTCCTCCAGATAGTCCTACAATTACTCGCTTCATTTACAATTCTTTTTGACTCGTATTTTCTTGTTATAAAGCCTCTATTTTGCTAGGGCAAAAGTAACAAATAAAAAAAGCAACACTAATGTATTGCTTTATATATTATCTATTATACAGCAATGTACTTTACATTCCTCTGTTCTTTACCGGAAATAATTTTTGTTCAGATAGCTTACCATCCTTGTAATAATTCCAGATACCATCTTTTTTATCTCTTTTATAATTCCCTTCTATACTTATTTTACCTTCTGCATCATAATATTTGGTAGATCCGTGTAACTGGTCTTTTTCATAAGTATACTCTTTAAGTTTGGTTCCATCTTCTGCATATACAATTCTGATTCCTTCTATTTTCCCTTCGACATAGTTTGTTTTCTCTGTCAACTGACCATTTAAAAAATAAGTTAGCTGCTTTCCGTTCAGTTTCCCATTTTTATATACTTCTGTCATCATAATCTTTGTCGAATTCTTGTGATAATACTTCCAAACTCCTACTCGTTTTTTTCCGATCATTCCTCCTTTACTTATCACATTTCCTGTCGATGTAAAATAAGACACTTTTACGGTATCATTCTCTTTAGAAAATACCTTAATAGCAGTAGGTTTATTTCCACTAGTGGGTTTATAAAACTTAAACTCTCCTACTTCTCTACCATGTTCAAATGTTCCTTCATATCGGATTTGATCTGAATTCTCATATTTCTTCAGCCATTTCCCATGTCGTTTCCCTTCCTGGTCATAAGCATTATACTTTTGAGCTAAGGATACTAACGGAATCATTATAAATACAAAAAAAATAAAATTATACTTCATCACTTATGTAGCTTTGGTAAAAGTATATTACCAAGAAATATACCATTAATTATTTCTATCTAAAATAGAACTCTTATGTTACAAGAACAATTAATTTTTTAAAATATTTTAATTTGACAAAAAAGCCTCATTCTTATCAAAGGATGAGGCTTTTTTGTTTAATATCTCAACAGCTTCTACTTATTTCTTGCTTTCTGCTGTTGTTCTGCCTGTTCCATGATTTCTTTCATTTTCTTCTGAAAACGTCCTTGTCTTTTAGGCTTTTTCTTATTCTCTTGAATTTTTGCATGGATTTTATCGTCATCGATGATTACATTTTTAATGACTAACATAATCCCTATAGTAATCAAATTCGACACAAAATAATATAGTGATAATCCACTCGCATAATTATTAAAGAAGAATAGCATCATCAATGGAGATAAATACATGATAAATTTCATATTTGGCATTCCTGGCTGCTGTGCTTGCATAGTCTGTCCTGTAGTCATTGTCATATAAATAAATATAGCTACAGATGCTAATAATGGGAATAAGCTCACATGATCTCCATAGAAAGGAATAGTAAATGGTAATTCTGCTATTACATCATAACTAGACAGGTCATCTGCCCATAAAAAGCTTTTTTGTCGTAATTGGAATGCACTTGGGAAAAAGTTAAACAATGCATAGAATACAGGAATCTGCATTAATGAAGGTAAACATCCACTCATCGGATTCGCTCCTGCTTTGTTATACAATGCCATAGTTTCTTGCTGCTTTTTCATGGCATTATCCTTATACTTTTCGTTAATTTCATTGATCTCAGGGCGTAATACTTTCATTTTAGCCTGCGATACATACTGTTTGTATTGAACGGGAGACAGTAATAATTTCACCAATACAGTCATCAAGATGATAACCACCCCATAAGATGATATAAAACTGCTTAAGAATCCGAATAATGGAATAAAGAGATACCTATTAATCCACCCAAAAATTCCCCATCCAAGAGGTACCACTTCGTCAAGGTTTCTATCATACCCATTAAGGATCTTAAAATCTGTTGGTCCGTAATACCAATCCATTCCATAATTAAGATCTCCTCCTTGTAATTCTAATGGCATAGAAGCGGCAAATTCCTTGGTTACTTTCACATCCTTATCTTCTATCTCTTTATTAGCCTGCATTATATTTTTAGACGAAAAAGAAGCTTCTTTGAAAGGAGTATCCGTCAGCAAAATTGATGTAAAGAAATGTTGTTTAAAAGCTATCCAACTAACATCTTCTTCCTGATCATCAGTAAATTCACTATGTCCTAAATAATCATCTTTTCCTCCTTCATACTCATATAATAATTCGGTATAACGATTTTCGTAAGATGCACTCTTAGCATGTCTGATTCCCTGAAGTTTCCAATCCAGTGTTATTTTTTGACTACTATTAAATACATTTCCCATTCCCTGAGATCGAATCGCAAAATCAACCATGTATTCACCTGGCTTCAGCTCATATCTGTATTCTAAAAATTTATCTTGAGAAACTTTCAATTTCATTGACAGCACTTGATTCTCTCCATTTTTAGATAGTTCCGGCTCAAAAAATAAATCTTTTGTATTAAGGGTTCTGTTATCTGTAGTTGCAAAATTAATATTCAACGAGGCATTTTTACCATCTTTTATTAAATATACCGGAACAGAATCGTATGTCTTAAAATTCTTAAGCAATGCCTCTTCAATATACCCTCCTCTGTTATTAACTTTAAGGCGAAGCACTTCATTTTCTATTGTAGTAGTGGCATTCTTAGCAGAAGGAAGTGATGCTGAATAAGCAAAGGCTCCTAATTGAGATTTTGCTTGTTCCAGTGCTAGAGAATCAGTAGCTACAATCGCTTCAGAATTTGAAACAAAATCGGTTTCGACTGTTTGCTTATCTGTATCCGTATTTTTATCTACTTGTTCTTGTTTTGCTTTTTCTGCATCTATTTCTTCTTGTGTAGGAGCATTATTATAAAGCATCCAAACTAAAATAATTCCAATCAGGACAAATCCAATTATAGATTTTAAATCAAATTTATTTTCTTCCATTGATGTAAGTATAAAAGAGTCTTCTTTTTATAGCAAGAAAGACTCTCTTCATTATTTTTTATTGTTTTAATGTCAATTATCTAGCCATTCCCCAAAACTATGTCAGATTGACATTATTTGGATTTAGCATACGCGACCGCTGCTTTTACAAACGCTACAAAAAGAGGATGTGGATTTGCTACGGTACTCTTATATTCTGGATGATATTGCACTCCGACAAACCAAGGGTGTTCAGGTAATTCTATAATTTCCACCAAACCTGTTTTAGGGTTTATCCCTGTTGTTTTTAATCCAGCTGCTTCTAATTGTTCTTTATAAGCATTATTATATTCGTATCTATGTCTATGACGTTCTGTTATCAGGTTTGTCTGATAGGCTTCATATACTTTACTATCTTTTATCAATTCACAATCCCAAGCACCTAAACGCATCGTTCCTCCCATATCCGTAATGTTTTTTTGCTCTTCCATCAGGTTTATAACAGGATGTGCTGTATTTTCATTCATCTCCACGGAAATTGCCCCTTCCAGTTTTAGAACATTCCTAGCGTATTCTATCACTGCCATCTGCATCCCTAAACAGATTCCAAAAAACGGTAACTTGTGCTCTCTTGCAAACTGAACTGCCTTTATCTTTCCTTCAATCCCTCGTTCTCCAAAACCGGGAGCAACCAGAATCCCATCCAAATGGGCTATTTTTTCACTGATGGTTTGATCATCTATATATTCCGAATGAATGCTTTCTACTTTTACTTTTACTTCATTATGTGCTCCTGCGTGAATAAATGCTTCTAAAATTGACTTATAAGAATCCTGTAATTCCACATATTTCCCTATCAATCCTATCGTCACTTCGCAAGTTGGATTTTTATGTCTCTTGAGGAAATTATTCCATTTATCCAGATTCGGTTGGTCGTCATCCCTAAGGACTAATTGTTTTAATACCACTGTATCCAGCCCTTCTTCTAACATAAGGTTTGGCACATCATAAATAGTAGATGCGTCTATTGACTGAATTACAGCTTCTTTTTTAACATTACAGAATAGTGCTAATTTACGTCTTAAATCGTCTGACAATTCATGCTCTGTTCTACACACTAAAATATCAGCTTTAATTCCACTTTCCATTAGTGTTTTTACACTATGCTGCGTCGGTTTTGTTTTGAGCTCTCCTGCTGCTGATAAATATGGAATTAAGGTCAGGTGAATGACCAATGCATTGGTATCTCCTAATTCCCATTTTAGCTGTCGTACTGCTTCTATGTATGGTAATGATTCAATATCTCCAACAGTTCCTCCTATTTCGGTAATAACGATATCATAATCCCCAGTTTTACCCAAAATCTGGATTCTCTCTTTAATCTCATTTGTAATATGAGGAACCACCTGTACTGTTTTTCCTAAAAATTCTCCTCTTCTTTCTTTCTCAATTACACTCTGATAAATCCTTCCTGTAGTAACATTATTCGCTTGTGAAGTCGGTGTATTAAGAAATCGTTCATAATGCCCTAAATCAAGATCTGTTTCAGCTCCATCGTCAGTGACATAACATTCTCCGTGTTCATAAGGATTTAATGTCCCCGGATCTACATTAATATACGGATCAAATTTCTGAATAGTCACTCTATATCCTCTTGCTTGCAAAAGTTTCGCCAATGAAGCCGCAATAATTCCTTTTCCCAAAGAAGAAGATACTCCTCCAGTAACAAAAACATACTTTGTATTAGCCATGTATACTAAAAATTTGTAGGGTTGTCTTTTTAAATTTGCGCAAAAGTACGAAGAAGTAGTGAAACAATTTATTGAAATTTGAGTCAATATTTATTTCCCGTAAGAATTAACTCCAAATAGAATAGAAAAAACAAATCCTGCCTTATGGCAGGATTCATACAATATTTTTTTTCTTCTTCTATTCTTCTTCCGAAGCTTCTGCTTCCTTTTCGGAAAAGTCTGTTATTCCTTTCGATTGTACAATATTATACCAGCTAATCACTTTTTTCATATCACTGGCATATACTCTGTCTTCATCATAATCAGGAAGAACTTCTCTAAAATAAGCTTCTATTGCTTTTTTGGATTCTTTATGACTAATCGCTTGTTCCCCATTTTCTTTTTCTTGAATTCTTCTGAAAATTTCTTTTAACGGGACTTCTTCTGTCATTGTATAGATTGCTATTTCACTAAGTACACTTACATTATGTCTCATATTGACAGATAATTTTTTTCCATCTGCTAGGGACTCTGCAACAAAACCACTTCGGGTTTGAGCTTTTAATTCGTACAATCCTGGTTTTCCAGAAATAGCTAATATTTTATCTAAACTCATATATTTTGTTTTCAACCTTGGCAAATATCTGTAGTTCCTTTTAAAAATTCAAACATCTTACTACTTAAATACCATACCAAATGGTTTATTTCTTATTATCGTTTCTTCTTTAGTAAAGGAAATTTCATCTTATAATCTGCTCCCACTTTTCCTTTAGAAATATTTGTCAGCTTACTTTTTATTAAACGCTTTTTTAGGCTAGATAGTTTATCCGTAAATAAAATTCCTTCGATATGGTCATATTCATGCTGAATAACCCTTGCTCCGAGACCGTCATATTCTTCTGTGATCTCATTAAAGTTTTCATCGTAATAACGAATCTTTATTTTCTCTTTTCTAAAAACATCTTCTCTTACATCAGGGATACTGAGACACCCTTCTGAAAAAGCCCATTCTTCTCCTGTTTCTTCAATAATTACAGGGTTTATAAATACCTTTTTTAAAGATTTTAGTTGCCTTTGTTCCTCTTCTGATAATTCCTCATCGTCTGAAAAAGGCGCTGCATCTACAATAAATAAGCGAATCGAAAGCCCTATCTGTGGAGCTGCCAACCCTACTCCATGGGCATTATACATCGTCTCAAACATATTTGTTATCAGCGCTGATAAGCCTTCATAATCAGCTGTTATATCTATTGCTTTTTTCTTTAATACCGGACTCCCGTATGCTACAATGGGTAAAATCATATTTATAACCTCCTTGAATTTTATTTTTTAGCTTCTATTTTCTATTATACAAATAGTCTTGAAGTATAATTGTGGCACTTATCTGATCGACAAGCGCTTTATCCCTTCTTTTCTTTTTGGAAATACCACTGGATATCATTGTATCAAAAGCAATTTTAGAAGTAAAACGCTCATCAATTCTATGAACTGGTATTTCTGGAAACAGTTTTTCTATTTTTTTTAAGAATGACTGAATTAATTGTTCACTTTCAGAAGGCGCTCCATGTAATCTTTTGGGCTCACCTACCACAAAAAGTTCTACTTCTTCTTTTTCTGTATAGTCCTTTAGCCAAGTTATTAACTCCTTCGTATCTACAGTGGTTAATCCCGATGCTATAATTTGAGATTCATCGGTAATTGCAATACCACATCGTTTGCCTCCATAATCAATCGCCAAAATTCTTGCCATTCAGTTTTTCTGCAAAAATAGGATTAATTATAAAAACCCCCTAATTATAAATAGCAGGCAAAAAATAATTAATCATTACTTTTTTCAATCTAAGCTATTATCTTTACCAAAATTTTTTAATCGATGAAGCAACTCAGAGAAATAATAGAAAACGCTTGGGACAATAGGGAGCTATTAAAAGAATCCAAAACCCAAGAAACAATACGCGAAATAATCAATTTACTCGACAACGGAGAATTAAGAGTTGCTGAGCCAACAGCATCGGGATGGCAAGTAAACGAATGGGTAAAAAAAGCAGTTGTTCTCTACTTCCCTATTCAACAAATGGAAACTTTGGAAGCTGGTATTTTTGAATACCATGATAAAATACCATTAAAAAGAGGATATGAAGAAAAAGGGATTCGTGTAGTACCTAATGCAGTAGCCCGACATGGAGCTTATATATCACCTGGTACAATTCTAATGCCTAGTTATGTAAATATCGGTGCCTATGTTGATAAAGGAACAATGGTAGATACCTGGGCTACTGTGGGAAGTTGTGCACAGATAGGTAAAAATGTACACCTTAGCGGGGGTGTAGGTATTGGAGGTGTTTTAGAACCTCTTCAAGCTGCCCCTGTGATCATAGAAGACAACGCCTTTATTGGCTCCAGATGTATTGTTGTAGAAGGAGTTCGTGTAGAAAAAGAAGCAGTACTTGGTGCTAATGTAGTTCTTACTGCGTCTACAAAAATTATAGATGTAACTGGAGACACTCCTGTAGAAAGAAAAGGAGTTGTTCCTGCCGGATCTGTTGTTATTCCGGGAAGTTATACTAAAAAATTTGCAGCAGGAGAATACAATGTTCCTTGTGCTTTGATTATTGGAAAAAGAAAAGAAAGTACTGATAAAAAGACATCATTAAATGACGCCTTGAGAGAATATGATGTAGCTGTATAAAACATTCTAAAAAAAACAAAGAACTATCGTTATAGATTCATGGTTCTTTGTTTTTCTATTTTTTATCCCTGTCATTCTTATTCAAAACTCTTCTTTTTTTTAAAAAAATTAACCTTGTAAATTTATAAAGCTTGAAAATACTTGTCATTCAACATAAAATGATTGGAGACGTTTTAGCCAGTACTGTAATATGTGAAGCGCTAAAAAAAAGACATCCAAACTCGACAATAGATTACCTGGTTAATACAAATACACTTCCGGTTATTAAAGAGAATCCTTTTTTTGATAACATTATTGAATTCAAACAGGAATACAGGGACGACAAAAAGAAATTCTATGCATTCCTGAAAAGCTTAAAAAAGGCTAATTACGATATCGCTATAGATGCCTACGGAAAATTAGAAAGTAATCTGATTACGCAATTTTCTGGTGCAAAAAGAAGGATTTCTTATCATAAATGGTATACTTATTTTTTATATTCAAAAACCATAAAAAGGGTTTCAAAACCCATTACTACTGCGAGTACATCTATTGAAAACAGGCTTCGATTGGTATTTGAAGAAGGTAAAATAGAGTCTAATATTATCAAACCGAAAATTTTCTTAACCGAACAGGAAAAAGAAAATGCCAAGACTTTTTTAACCAACCACGGAATAACATTTGATCGACCGGTTCTTATGATAAGTGTATTGGGGAGTGAGAAAAGAAAGACATTACCTTTTGAATATATGGCTGAAGTAATTGACAAGATTGTCACTACATGTGATGCACAATTATTATTCAACTACATTCCTAACCAAGAAGAAGACGCAAAAAAAATATATAACCTGACACAACCTAAAACCCAAAAACATATTTTTTTCGATGTATTTGGAAAAAGCTTGAGAGATTTTATTTCTTTGCTATCCCATTGTGATGCACTTATTGGAAATGAAGGAGGTGCTGTAAATATGGCAAAAGCATTAGGCACACCTACTTTTACCATTTTTTCTCCCTGGATTATCAAAAACAACTGGAATATGTTTGACGATGACAAAAAATATACTTCTGTCCATCTTTCTGATTTTCTCCCTGAACTTTTTACAGACAAAGACACAAAAGAACTAAAAAAAGCTTCTTTAAATCTGTATACATATTTCAAACCTCAATTATTTCTTAATAAAATGGAGGCATTTCTTCAAAAAAACATTCCTGAAACCTATTTAAAAAACAAAAATGCGATTACTTCTTCTCTAAGCCTACAAAGAGAAAAAGTAACGGCTATCATCCCTACATTTAATGAAGAACATAATATCCGTGGGGTTCTTGAGTCTGTATCCTTTGCAGATGAAATTATGGTAGTTGATTCATATAGTACTGATAAAACTGTTGAAATAGCACGAGAATATACAGACTTTATAGTTCAGCGAGAGTTTGATTATCCTAGTTTTCAAAAAAACTGGGCCATCCCACAAGCAAATAATGAATGGATTATTCTTGTCGATGCAGACGAAAGGGTTACTCCCAGCCTTAGAGATGAAATTTTAGAGATCTTAAAAAACCCAGGAGTAAATGACACAGTCGGATATTGGATAAAGCGAATGAATCACTTTATGGGGCAACGTATTCATTATAGTGGCTGGAGAAATGATAAAGTTATTAGATTATTCCATAGAGACAAGTGTCGATACGACAAAAAACATGTCCATGAAGAAATCGAAACTGATGGTAAATTGGGGATTCTAAAAGAAAAATTCTACCACAATACCTATGTAACTCTAGATCGTCACTTTGCCAAGCTGAATAAATATGCTACCTGGCAAGCAGAAGATTACAATGATAAAACCGGAAGATTAACTCCCTACCATTTTATCCTAAAACCTTTCTGGGGGTTTTTCAAACATTACATAATACAACAAGGGTTCAGAGATGGTTTTGTTGGGCTTACCATAGGATACATACAAGGATATACCGTATTTATGAGATATGTAAAACTATGGTTATTGAGACGAAACCTAAAATAAGTTAAAATCATTATTTTTCCCGGTACTTCTTTTTCCAGAAAAACACTTTTCTTTTTAGTGCTATCTTTTTATGATACTTATGCTGAAAAGCCTCGGTTAAGCTCCACATTTTTTCAAAAATGTATTGCTCATCCTTTCCTGTTAGTTTCGAATACTCATTAGACATTACCTGTACCATTTCTTTTTTGGGTGTTAATCTGGCAAAATTATGAATTCGCTCATCTAAACTCAGTGTTTTGAATTTCATCCTATTAAGATCAACCAGATAAAATTCATACTTCCCTCCCTTATTGAGTATTAAAGTATTTCCAGGGGAATGATCTAAAAACAACACTCCTTGTTCATGAAGCTCAAAAGTAAATCTTGTAAAAGCTCTTAAAATCGTTTCATGATCTGGAAAATCAGGTTGATGCACTAATTCTCTATATGTCAAATCCGGAGTAACCAACTCACTAACATAATAACTGTTTTTAAAAAGAAAAAGTGTAGTACTCGTACTATATGCTAATGGGAAAGGGGTATTAATTCCCAATCCCAACAATTTTCGTGCATAACGATATGATCTTTCCGCTTTTGATTTCCTAAAAAATCGATACACTACCTGATTGATAAAATTAGGAATCTTAAACGACTTAATTGTATATCTTTTACCCCCAATAGAAGCTATTTTGATAACATTTCGTTCCGCTGCTCCTAATATTTCTTTATAATTATCAAAATTGGCTATTGATGCCTCTATATCTGCCCGTAAAGAATCATTTAAATCGTCGACAACGATATTATTTTTCATATGTACCTTAAAATAGACACAAAGGTACTTATTTCGTAATAATTATACTCATAAATCAATAAACAACCGCATTACTTACTGCTTTATCTATACCCATTCAAGCCGTCGTTCTCATCTTATTATTAATACAAGAGATAAACATTCATCCCTCATGCTTTAACCCAAAAAAACAAAAACTTGCTTTTTAACAGACACATAATACACTTACTCTTAAAAACAGAAATTATCATCTGTGATTTTTTGTCATTAATTTTAAAAACTAAAGGTAAAAAAAAGTACTTTTGAGGCTTCTTATTACAGAAAATATGAGAGATATATCGATTATAATCATAAACTATAATTCATCTTCATACACAATTCAATGTATTCAGTCAATTATAGAAAAAACATCTCCTTCAATAAACTATGATATCATCGTAATAGATAATGCATCTCATTATGACGACTACAGTAAATTACTCAAAGAAATTACTGCCTTAGACAATCAAAAAATAACGATACAGAGAAGTAAATTAAATACTGGATTTGGAGGAGGTAATATGTTTGGGGTTCAATTTGCCAATGCGAAATACTACGCATTTGTCAATAATGATACTATTCTGAAAAACGATTGTATTTCCATTTCTTATAATTTTTTGGAAAATGCTAAAGACGCATCAATTTGTTGCCCACAGCAGTACGATGCTAATGATCATGTACAAATGTCTTTTGACCACTTTCTTTCATTAAAAAGAGAATTATTCGGTCGAAAAATATTAGAAAAAACAAACCCGAAAAGATATCCAAAAAGAAAAAAAGTATATACCTCTCCTCTAAAAGTAGAATGTGTTCCTGGATCTTTTTTAGTAACAAAAGCAAGTGCCTTCGATCAAGTTGGAGGCTTTGATACTAACATTTTTCTTTACTATGAAGAAACAGATCTATGCTACAGAATAAAAAAAGCCTTTTCTGATGGTAATAGTTATTTAGTTCCAGAAGGACAGTACCTTCACTTCGAAGGGCAATCAACCAAAAAAAGCAACGCTATTAAAAAAGAGCTAAAACTATCATTATTGTATGTTTTAAGAAAACATGCAGGTTATATACCATTCCAGGTGATGCGATTTGTATTAACTGGTAAATTCTTTTTTAAATCCATTATAAAGCCTAAGAATTTTGATCTGTTTCTCTTCTTTTTAAAAGGAGCCCCTCTCAGTGCTTCTTTAAAAATGAAACAAATGATCCATAAAAAATAATAAAATGCATATCCTACATTTATCTGCCGTAACAAATTGGGGAGGAGGAGAAAAACATATAGAAACGCTATACAATGAATTATCAGAGTTAGCTCCAGAAGTTAAAAACACTATTTTTTGTGCGAAAAATGGGGATTTTCATAAACACCTAAAAACACAACAAATAAATTATATTACAGCTCCCTTATCTATCAAGGTAGATCCTCGTTTTTTTATAAAACTAGGAATCATTTGTAAAAGAGAAAAGGTTGATTTGATTCACATTCACGATCCAAGTGCCATCCTACTAGCCATTCTATCGGATAAAATCTTTAATCTCCCTCCTTTTATTTATAGTAAAAAGACATCTTTCCCTATTAAAAACAGAAAGAAAACGCTATTTAAATACAACTATCCTAAAATAAAAAAGGTTATTTGTGTCTCTAAAAAAACCAAAGAAATCGCTGCTAAAAGCATTGTTGATAATCACAAAATTGTCACTATATACGATGGAACTGACATCGAAACTCCTCTTAAAAAGCCTTCGTTTGCAATACGGGAAAAGTTTAATCTAAAAGAAGATACCGTCATCGTTGGAAATATTGCGAATCATATCAGAGCAAAACACCTTGACACTCTTATTGATATTGTAGATATCATCATCAATAAAGAAAATAAAAAGAACTTCTTCTTTATCCAAATGGGGAATTACACAGAAAGAACTGAACCTCTCCTTCAAAGAGCAAAAGAATTACAGTTAGAACAACATCTGGTATTTTCCGGATTCACCCCGAATGCTTCGAGTTTTTTACCACAATTCGACATTAACCTAATCACCTCTCAAAGCGAGGGAATGCCATTAGTAATCTATGAATCGTTACTGCACAAAACTGCAGTAGTCAGTACCGATGTAGGAGGAATCCCCGAGATAATAGAACACAACATAAATGGGCTATTATCTCCTATGCACTCTCCTGACAAGCAAGCTGAACAGATCATCAGCTTATCAGAAGATGATGTTCTCAAAGAAAAGTTTATCAAAAACGGTTATGAAAAAGTAATCAATAATTACTCTAGTAAAAACATGGCTTTAGAAACATTACAACTCTATAAAAATATTGTTTAGTACCCTTTTACATTCAAAAATAAACTTGCCTTTATTTACTAACGCTTCAACACTAAACATTGCTAATTAGTTATAGATAAAATCATGATACCGTTTCCTATATCCTTCATTTGCTTAAGAAACAATAGAGTCTTTAATCGCCAAATAATTATGATCGGATCTCCTACATAAATATGGCACAAAACAAATGAAACTCTTATTTTTGCCACTTTAGAAATCAAAAATAGCATCAATTAGAAAAATAATGGCAGATCATAAAGATGAAATAGAAAAAACAATAGCTATTCTAAAAAAAGGAGGAATTATTCTATATCCAACGGACACTGTGTGGGGATTGGGATGTGATGCTACAAATGCAGAAGCTATTGACAAACTGAACCGATTAAAAAATCGTTCTGAAGAAAAATCCCTTATTTGTCTGGTCAGTGATTTTAAGATGCTGGGACAGTACGTAGAAGAAGTTCCAGAAGTCGCATATGACATCCTTAAATATGCTACCAAAGCAACCACCATTATCTATGATAAACCACTACGGGTAGCTGAGAACATTATAAGAGAAGACAACACCCTGGGAATTAGAGTTGTTAGAGATCCTTTTTGCGGTAAATTAATTCGCAAATTCAAAAGGCCCATTGTCTCTACTTCGGCAAATATCAGTAATCAACCAACCCCCAAACATCTAAAAGAAATTAGTCAAGAGATTTTGGAAGGCGTAGACTATGTCGTAAATTTGCCCTTACCAAATAAAAATGCAAAACCTTCTTCTATTATTAAGATAGGAAGTGATAGCACGGTAAAAATTATCAGGAAGTAAACTACCTCAGAGCAACGCCTCGGAGTATTAAAACCTCACTTAGTGAGTTGATCGATAGATGTCGGAAATTAAGAATTATAAAGAAGCATTAACGCTACCTATTTTTAGTATTATTTCAAAAGCAGCAGCGAATCTAAATGTAGAATGTTATGTCATAGGAGGTTTTGTCAGAGATTATTTATTACAAAGAGGCATTGTAAAAGATATTGACATCGTTGCTGTAGGGAGTGGCATTGAGCTTGCCAAAGAAGTGTCCCGACTCTTACCTGACAAGCCAAAAGTTCAGGTTTTTAAAACATACGGAACAGCTATGTTAAGAACAGAAGCTATCGAGATTGAATTTGTTGGTGCTCGAAAAGAATCTTATCAGAGGCATAGTCGCAATCCTATTGTAGAAGATGGAACGCTGGAAGATGATCAAAACCGTAGAGATTTCAACATTAATACACTGGCATTAAACCTCTCAGAAAAGCATTTTGGCAATTTACTGGATCCTTTTGGAGGGTTAGATGATCTAACGACTAAAACAATTCAAACGCCTTTGGATCCCGACATCACCTATTCTGATGATCCATTGCGAATGATGAGAGCAATCCGATTTGCCTCTCAGCTCAATTTTAATATAGAAGAAAAGTCATTAGCAGCTATTACAAAAAACAAGGATCGGATAAAAATAATCACCAAAGAAAGAATCGTCGAAGAATTGAACAAAATATTACTTTGTAATGTACCTTCATACGGATTCAAATTATTGGAAAAAACGGGGCTTCTGGAATATATTCTTCCCGAAATAACAGCACTCAAAGGGATCGATGAGGTAGAAGGTCAGCGTCATAAAGACAATTTCTATCATAGCCTAGAGGTAGTTGATAACATCTGTCAACATACTGATGACTTATGGCTCAGATGGGCTGCCCTATTACACGACATTGGTAAAGCTCCAACTAAAAAGTTTCACAAAAAAATCGGATGGACCTTCCACGGACATGAGTTCGTAGGTTCCAAAATGGTCTATAAACTTTTCAAACGATTAAAAATGCCATTAAACGACAAAATGAAATTTGTTCAAAAAATGGTATTAATGAGCTCCAGACCAATCGTTATTGCATCTGATGTGACCGATTCTGCCGTAAGGAGATTGGTTTTTGATGCCGGAGATCATATCGAACAATTAATGACCTTATGTGAAGCAGATATTACTACTAAAAACCCAAAACGATTTAAGAAATATCACAACAATTTTAAAATTGTCAGACATAAAATAGAAGAAGTAGAAGAAAGAGATCGTATTCGGAATTTTCAACCCCCCGTTAGTGGAGAAGAAATTATGAACACCTTCGATATCAAACCTTCTAAAGAAATTGGAATTATTAAGGAGGCTATCAAAGAAGCTATTCTGGAAGGGGAAATCCCTAATGAACATCAAGCTGCTTTTGACCTAATGTTAAAGAAAGGAGAAGAACTGGGATTAGTTGTCGCTGAAGGCAAACGCAAATAATATTGACAGGTAACAAATTCGTTGCATAAATGCTATAAAACCGATATTTATATTTTAATATCAGGAAGTTTCTTCAGCATACTACTCAATTTCACTTTCTCAAAAGAATAACCTCCCTAGGTATAAACGTACAAGGGATTAAATTTTAATTTCGAGGGTATCCTCGAGGCATTTTAAATCTCGATTATCGAGTAAACTATAGAACATGAAACAGGATAACAAAAGGGTAATATATTGGTTATTGACAGGTTGTTTTTTGATTTTTATCATGGTAGTTGTTGGAGGAATTACCCGCCTGACACATTCCGGACTTTCTATTTCTAATTACAAATTAATTTCTGGTACCATCCCTCCTATGAATGAAGAAGAGTGGAATGCAGCCTTTGATCTGTATAAACAGTATCCAGAATATCAGAAAATAAATCATCAATTCTCTCTACAGGATTTTAAAGATATTTATTTTTGGGAATGGATCCATCGAGTGATTGGTCGATTTATCGGGATTGTTTTTATTATCCCCTTTATCTATTTTCTTTTCACAAAACAATTATCCAAGCCTACCATCAAGAAATCAATGCTCTTATTATTTCTTGGAGGGTTTCAGGGGTTTTTAGGCTGGTTTATGGTTAAAAGCGGACTAGTTGATCGACCTGATGTAAGTCATTATAGATTAGCGATGCATCTCACTACTGCTTTTATTACTTTCGCTTACTCATTTTGGGTTGCTCTCGATCTGATATTTCCTATAAAAAAAGAAACTGTAAATATCCGCTTTAGAAACTTACTTCGGGTCGGATTAGTGATTCTTATTATTCAGATTATCTATGGAGCTTTTGTGGCTGGTCTTGATGCTGGTTTTCTACATAACCACTGGCCTTTGATGAATGACGGGCAGTTTATTCACGAAGCAGTCTTTATAGAACAATCTCCTTTCATCATGAATTTTTTTGAAGGAAAAAGCGGTGTTCAGTTTATACATCGCTCTTTGGCATATGTAGTTGTATTTATCGTTGGACTTATCTGGTACAGAAGTAAAAAAATACCCAAAGACAGCCAACAAGCTACATCCATTAAAATCCTACTGGTTTTGGTATGTACTCAATTCTTATTAGGCGTTTTCACCCTCTTATTCAGAGTACCTTTAACCTTGGGAATTCTCCACCAGGTAGTTGCTTTCTTTCTACTGGGAGGGATGACATTTTCTCTTCACAGATTTAGTAAATAATAAAATAATTTGAGATAGAACCCGATATATATAAATTGGTCAATACCAGCGGTTACACTATCTTTGTCGAATATAATTAACAGAGAATGATCTATAGATTTAGAATAATTCTGGATACAGAAGAAGATGTATTTAGAGATATTGAGATTGAAGAAGATACTACATTAGAAGAGTTTCACAACACCATTACGCAATCTTTTGGTTTTGATGGTGCCGAAATGGCTTCTTTTTATATCAGTGATGAAGAATGGAATCAGGGAGAGGAAATTTCCCTGTTTGATATGAGCGATGGGTTACAATCCGTGCGTTTAATGAATGAAACGACCTTATCTGATGTTGTCAATGAAAGTTCTCCTAAACTCATATATATTTATGACTTCCTAAATATGTGGACGTTTCTTGTTGAGCTTGCCGAAATAGCTGAATATGAAAGTGGAAGAGAATATCCGAATATTATGTTTGTCCACGGACAAATTCCAGATCAGGCACCTGATAAAGAATTCGTATCTGAGGATGAGCATCATTCATTAGACGATAATGAGGATTTTATAGATCTCGATAATTACGATGATATTAGTTTTGATGAAAATTGGAATTAACCTCCTTCTCGACTCAAATCAATTTTAAAAACTATTTTTAACAAAAGATTTTTTTAAATTTAGGAGATCAACTCATAATCAGGGTTATGAGAATTTCGTTAAAAACAAACACTTAATTTCGAGGTAAAACTCGAAACAATACAATCTAGAAAACAACACAATGATTAACTTATATAGTACTCAGATTGAATCCCTTTCTGTACACAAAATTGGAAATAAAAGCAGAAACGAAAACATTTTTCTTTCGGATGCTCCTTACGCTTTAAATGATGAACTTACAGCCTTACTTAAAGAGTATTTTTTCAAACCATTTAGAGAAAAAGAAGAAAACTATTTTCAGTTCGTCAATGAAGTAGATGTAGAGTTCAATCCTCTTTATAAGATTATTTCAGAAATTTTCAACACTCCTTCCAGTGTACACGAAAAATCTAAAAGAATTGCTTCTTTACTATACGAACAATCACAACATCCTCATATTAAAAGTGGAGAATTATATGTCTCGTATTTAGAGAATGTTACCATCGACAATGAAAAAGTAGATGCTATTGGAATTTTCAAATCAGAATTAAAACACGACTTTCTTCAATTTGAGGAAAGTGGATCCAATATCAATCTGTTACTTCAGCAAGGAGTAAACCTAAATAAACTCGATAAAGGTTGTCTTATTTTTAATCACAAAAAAGAAGAAGGATATAAAATTTTATCGATCGATTCTAACCGATACGATACTAAATATTGGCTGGAACATTTCTTAGGTGTTGCTGCTTTTGCAGATGATAATTTTCATACTAAAAAATACATGAAGTTCTGTCAGGACTTTGCCAAAGAGGTTGTATTACCTGCTGAAGATAAGAAAGAAGAAGTTATGTTTATGAACAGAGCTATCAATCACTTCGCAAAAAACGATAACTTTGAAGAAACAGCTTTTTTAAATGACGTTATTGATAATCCGGAATTAATTCCTGAATTCAAACACTATAAAGTAGAAAAAGCTCCTAAATATCAAATAGAAGACCTTACCTCCTTCCCTATTGCAAATACTGCTGTATCAGAAGCGCGAAAAAAAATAAAAAACGTGATCAATCTCGATACTAATATTCAGATAAAAATGGATTTCATCAATCCGGAATCTGCAGAAAAGTTTGTAGAAAAAGGATGGGACGAAGAAAAACAAATGTATTACTATCTGGTATACTTCAACAAAGAACAAAAAGACTAGTCGATCAGCTATGAACTATTGAGATCAATAATATACTATAGTCGTCGTTTTTTAAGCCACATTCAGATTCGAAAACCGAGATCTTTCATAGCATATCTTATTTGATCATATCAATAAGTACATTAAAACAATATTATATGAATTCTAACCCTAAAAAAAATACCACTAAAACGCTTGCTTTTGTTTCTGGGTATGTCGGGAAAAAGAAACATGCGAGAATCCCTAAAAAACCTCCTAGACATGACAGTTATTTTATTACCGATAACAAATGGGTCTATTACAGACTAAAGTTTACCCGATGGAAGCCTGTTTTTATAAAAGATACTGCAGCATTAATCGCTCAATTTTCTCCTGAAAGTCCTGTAAACAATTTCTCTGAAGAGGCTATAACCACAGATAAGGTGACTGCTCAAAGGTACTATACTACAGCTTGTAAACCTCTAAAAGTATACCCACAACACTTTTTGAAAAAAAAATATGACTACCTAGTCTGGTCTGACAATAAGTTTGATATAAACTACAAGGATACCATAAAAGTGGTTAATAACTGGAATCCCGATATCGCCATGATGCTCCATAGGCATCCCGTACTAAAGAATATTGATGGTGAATTTGAGGAATCTATGTTACAGGAGCGTTATGTGATAGAAAAAGAACAATATACAAGATACATCAAAGACCGAGTAAACGAAGGACTTTCCAGTCAATCCGATGATCATTATCAGTGCGGTTATCTACTGTATAATATGAAAGCCTCTGAAACCGAAAACATTCAAAAAGCCTGGCATCAAAATATTAATCAGTGTGGTATCAATGATCAGATCTCATTCAACTTTGTAGCTCAGAAATTTCGACATCTAATCGATGAGTACAAATATGACATCGACCGAAAACCGCTTCGAAAACGTATATTTAAGTAAAAATGAATTTCATCAACCCAAAATCTGCAGAAAATTTGTAGAAACAGGATGAAATGAAGAAAAACCAATGTATTACTATCTTATATACTTCGACAAAGAACAAAAAGATTAATCCCTATAATTATATATATTGAGATAGTATCTGATGATACTGTCTCAATATTTTTCAAAAACGATTTTCAACCTCCTAACAGGCGTTTCATATTTACATTTTCGTAGTTTCTCCTCACGAAATCCAATGCAGTTTTTAAAACTTCTCCCATAGAATTACTCCTTCTGAATTTAAGGTCCAGCGTAAAACTATAGAGATGTTCCCTCAATGCCAACTGATTCTCTTTTGTTGAAATTGTATCATTACACATACACCCAATAAGTGTTTCATACCTTGACCGGGCATTCAACATCCTTTTGGCTAAAATCGATCGCTCTTCTTTTTTATATTGCTCTATGGAATTATTCTGTAACCGGTTCATTACCAGATCAACCATCTTATAATTCTCTTTAAAAAACTGAGGTTGATATACCTTCAATTTCCCTTCATAGCACTGCTGATCAAAATCGATAGCTCGTATTTTATACTCTACATGATCAAAATCATGAATCGGAATAATAACATAGTTATAGGATCGCATATCTCCTAATAATCGCATCTGGCAGCGCTCATTAAACTTTACAAACTCCTTAGCAATTTGTGATTTTGCACGATCGCTCAGATCTGGCAAAAAATCTCTGATAAATACATCTCCGGGAACCCCGGCAATGTGTTCTTCTATCAAAGTATTTTTATACACCAAAAAATTAATGCGATTAGGAGAGAACATATGCTCTAACTCCAGACCATATATCCTGGAAGCATCCGCTTTTTTGACATAAATGTACGTATAGTTGTCATTCAATATATTCCTGACCTTAACCCTAAATGGCTTAGAATTACCAAAGGTGCAATAATCAATTGCATCAATGTTCAAAAACTCAATCGCATCTTCATTTCCATCCGAATGCAGGATCGTATATACTTTTTTTAAGCTACTTTCAATCTCTGGTCGTTCGTGCTCATCATAATATACCCGAACCCATAATGTATCTTCATCATTACTATCATAAACAACGACAGAGCCTGAAAATCGCAAAAGATCATCATAGAAAACCGGAATTTTAATCGTTCTATTACATTCTTTGAGGTACTGATCCAATGCTGTATTAATCGGATAGGTAGGTTTCTTTCGGGACATTAATTCTTCATCCATATCTGGGCTATACTTTCTCTATTGACATTAATACCAATACGCTCAATATAAGAAATTAATATGCATCCTAAAAAACTTACTTTTTATTTCTAAATTATATAAAAAAACTCTATACAAAATCTAACATCCACCTGCTTCCTGTAACAAAAAAGAGAGTCCCTCGTCTAGTTTTATATAACCTATCAAAAAAATCATCAATTTGGAAACCATACTCAGTATAAACAACCTTACCAAAAAATTTGGAAACCTTACTGCTGTAGATAATTTATCCTTTACTATCCAGAAGGGAAATGTTTATGGTATTTTGGGACCAAATGGGAGTGGTAAATCTACAACTCTTGGTATCATCCTCAATGTTGTAAACAAAACATCAGGTAATTTCACCTGGTTTGACGGAAGTACCTCAACTCATAACGCATTAAAAAAAGTAGGAGCCATCATTGAGCGCCCTAATTTTTATCCTTATATGACTGCTGCCCAGAATCTTCATCTTGTATGTAAAATCAAAGGAGTTTCTTCGCAAAAAATAGATGAGAAGTTAAAAATAGTAGGATTGCTAGAGCGTAAAAACAGTAAGTTCAGAACCTTTTCTCTAGGAATGAAACAACGACTAGCCATTGCATCAGCCTTGTTAAATGACCCTGAAATACTCATCCTTGATGAACCTACTAACGGGCTTGATCCACAAGGGATTCATCAAATCAGAGAAATTATCAAGGTAATTGCCTCTCAGGGAACAACTATATTACTGGCTTCTCACTTATTAGATGAAGTAGAGAAAGTATGTAATCATGTTGTTATCATTAGAAGAGGGGTTAAGCTATATTCCGGTCCGGTCGATCAGATGAATAATAGTCATGGGTATTTCTTACTGCAAGCCACTGATAATGAGAAATTAAAAAACTGGCTGCTCAATCACCAAAGCTTTCATAAAATAACTGAATTAAATGGTAAAATTACTGCCCATCTCAATACAACAGTCGAAGCTGCTCACCTCAATGAACAGCTCTATACTTCGGGAATTACACTTACACATTTAGAGAAGAAGAAAGAAAGCCTGGAAGAACAATTTTTACAACTTACTAATAACCTAAAATAAGATACAGATGCTACGATTACTAACCATAGAATTTCACAAATTGAGATATAGTAAAGCATCTAAGGTGATTTCCATTGCTTATTTTGTACTTATCTCATTCATAGCTTTAATTGCTTCTATAGAATTCAATTTCGCTGGTTCTAAATTCAGAATTGCCGATCAGGGAATATTCAACTTCCCGTATATCTGGCATTTTAACACCTATATCGCAGCATGGGCTAAATTATTCCTGGCAATTGTGATTGTCTCTATGATGGCAAATGAATATAGTAACCGAACTTTAAAGCAAAATCTCATTGATGGATTGAGTAAAAAAGAGTTTATAGCTTCTAAGTTTCTTACAGTAATGGCATTTTCTACTATATCCACCATTTTCCTCATTATTCTGACAATGATTCTGGGACTCTCATTTTCTGATTTCCTGGAGCCTTATGCTATATTTAAGGATCAGCAATACTTACAATATATCATAGCTTATTTTCTAAAACTAACTGGTTTCTTTGCTTTCTGTATGTTTCTTGGAATACTAATAAAAAGATCTGCTTTTGCCCTTGGTTTCTTATTTATATGGTGGGGATTGGAAAATATTACTTTTCTTATTCTAAAATTTAAAGTTTTCAAAGGACAAGACATCGCTGAAAAAATTGTTCAATTTTTTCCACTGGAATCAATGAGTAATCTGATTATCGAACCGTTTAGCAGACTTAATTTCATACAATCCGCAGCTAATCAGCTTGGAACCGAACTATCTAAAGACTATTCTGTACATTGGTATCAATGTCTTATTGTATTGGGATGGACTAGTTTGTTTGTTTTTCTTTCTTACCAACTCCTAAAAAGAAGAGATTTATAAGGAAGAAAACATCAAAAAAACTTCGGGATAAATACGCTATATAGGAAATAAACATTTATTTCCTGGTAGGCATTACAAGCATACACATCTCGTTTATCGAGTAAAAAAAGAGACACTATAAAGGTATAATTTTTAGTGTCTCTTTTTTCTATCTCTACTGTAAAACCATAATTTTGAGTATATTCACAAAAAAATCATAAACATCAGATTACTTTTATTTTTTATACTATGACAAAAAGTAAAACTCTCATCAACCCCTCCTTGAAAATATGAGTTCCGTTTTTTAATGTCACTTAGTAACCCCATACAGTAGCAATGATCTATTTATATAACCATGAAATTCTTTTACCCTTTTACACTTCTCCTTACACTTATATGTTCATTTCACGGATTTTCTCAAAACAGACCGACAGATTGTGTAAATTCAGTAATCGTATGTGGTAATATTAACCTGGAGCTCAATTCTAATGGTACAGGGATAAATGATTTTGCCTCTCCAAACAGCAACCCTCCTGCTTGTTCTTTTAATGAAAGTCAAAGTCTTTGGTTAAAAGTAAATATTGTTCAGGCAGGAACTCTAGCGTTTGTTATTACTCCAGAATCCTCTAATCCTGATGAGGATTATGATTTTGCAGTATATGGTCCTAATGTAACCTGTGATGCATTAGGAAGTTCTATCAGGTGTTCGTCCTCCAATCCAACAGCAGCAGGAATATCAACCAGAACAGGATTATCAGATTCTGAAAATGACCTTACCGAAGGACCTGGTGGACAAGGGAATGGATTTGTAAAATCTATTGATGCTCAGGCAGGGGAAGAATATTACATTCTTGTCGATAACTTTTCTCAAAACGGAGGATTTGATATCGAATTTACCGGTACCGCTACCTTCCCGGATGCTCCAACGAATCAAACAACAAACTCTACAGCTATAAACCTTACCGAATGTGATGTTACAGGAGACACTACAGATGGTATGACCCATTATAATCTAGAACAAAATACCGCTATTATTTTAGGATCTCAATCTAATACTGCTATTACATATCACAATTCGGAGCAAGATGCCAGTCTGGGAGAAAACCCACTTTCAAGCCCTTATCTTAGTCAACAAACCATAGAAACGATTTACATTCGTATAGAAAACACCATCACCAATTGTTTTATCCTGGATAGTTTTACACTTACAACAACAGAAGGACCTGCTATAACAACACCTGATGCTTATGAAATCTGTGATGATACCACCGATGGGAGTGATACAAATGGAATTGCTTCTTTTATTTTACAAAACAAAGATCAAGAAATTCTCAACAACCTTTCTCCTTCTGAATATACAATAACATACCACTTAGATGAGACAGATGCTGATACTAATACAGCTCCTATTGACAAAACAGTTTCTTATACGAATACAGTAAACCCTCAAAGGATCTATGCCCGGGTAGAAAACAAAACAAACAGTATCTGCTATAGTACAGTATCCTTTAATCTTGTCGTGAATGCATTACCTACTGTCACAAATGAAAAATTAGTTCAATGTAATGATACTACCAGTGATGCTACTACTTCTGTTTTTAATTTAAATCAAGCCTTAGAACAACTAGCCGGCACTACCGAAAACCGAAGAGCTGAATTCTATACAAGTGCCACAGCTGCAATTTCAGGAACTTTTCCCATTAGCAACCCTATCACCTATACCAATACTTCTCCCAATCAACAACTTTTTGTACGAGTAATCGATACCCATACCGAATGCTACAGAATAGCTACTTTAAACCTGGAAGTTAGTAACACCTCTGCTAATGATGTGATCTTAGAAAACTGTGATGACGATGGAATTGAAGATGGCTATAAAGAATTCATACTTTCAGAGGCGAATAGCTTAATTCTAAATGGAATTAGTAGCCCTAACCTTACTGTAAAATATTATGAAACCCATGAAGAAGCATTAGCTGAGATCAATGAAATAACAACATTCATTAACGAAAGTCCATTGACGATTGAAGATGAAACTATTTATGCAAGAATAGAAGATAACAGAAACCAATGTTATGGAATTAATCGAGTCTCCTTGCAATTATATCCTCTGCCAGACATTACAGTTGAAGAAGATTTTTTTCTTTGTGATCACCAAATAAACATACAGGTTGGAGCGGGTTTAGCCCCTGGAGAACTTACTACAAATTATTCCTATAACTGGTCTACAGGAGAAACAACCGAAACCATAGCAGTAACAAATGCCGGGAGCTACCGAGTGACTGTGACAAATAATACTACAGGATGTTCTAAAGAAAGGACCGTCATTGTAATCCCCTCCAATACAGCTACAATTCAATCCATAGAAATCAAAGACGCACAGACCAATAACACTGTTCTTGTTTTTGCTGAAGGCAAAGGGAATTACGAATATGCAATCTTGGGAACGGACAATATCGCAACATATCAGGATGATCCTCTGTTTACAAATGTCCCCTCTGGAATTCATACCGTATTGGTTCGCGATAAAAATGGTTGCCTCCCTGTTACCAAACAAAAAATAGCAGTTGTGGGCTTTCCCTCATATTTTACACCGAATGGGGATGGCTTTCATGATAAGTGGACTATGGAAGGGGTTTCTGATGAATTTACATCCAATGCTTTGATTTTTATATTTAACCGTCATGGAAAACTCTTAAAACAAATACGCCCCGGAGGAAATGGCTGGGATGGAACTTATGGAGGAAAAACACTTCCCTCCAGTGAGTATTGGTTCAAAACCAAATTAGATGACGGAAGAGTAATTACAGGAAGTTTTTCGCTGATCCGATAAATAACTACTTATGGTAATCCCTGCAATTATAAAAATTGTAATTCTTTTTTGACTGAAAACAACATTCTGTCTTGAACATTAAAAAAACGAATAAAAACTCACTAATCTATATTTGTTTTCTATGTATATTTAGCCAAAAAGAAAGAGCGATTCATGAAGTTTTCACTGCAATCAGAATTTAACCCCACAGGAGATCAACCACAAGCAATAAAGCAATTAGTCACCGGTATTGAATCTGGAGAAAGGTATCATACTTTACTCGGAGTGACCGGTTCCGGAAAGACATTTACTACCGCTAATGTTATTGCAGAAGTGCAACGACCAACACTGGTATTAGCACATAACAAAACCCTTGCTGCCCAGTTGTATTCAGAGTTTAAACAGTTTTTCCCTGATAATGCGGTAGAATACTTCGTCTCATACTATGATTACTATCAACCGGAAGCATATATTCCTACCTCCGGCACCTATATCGAAAAGGATTTATCTATCAATGATGAAATAGAAAAATTGCGATTAAGTACTACCTCTTCCTTACTTTCTGGACGACGAGATGTACTTGTTGTAGCTTCTGTTTCCTGCTTATATGGAATCGGAAACCCTATTGAGTTTCAAAAAAATGTTATTAGTTTACAGCAAGGACAGGAAATCTCAAGAACAAAACTATTACACCGCTTGGTTCAAAGTTTATACTCCAGAACAGAAGCGGAATTCCTCAGAGGTAATTTCAGAATTAAAGGAGATACTGTCGACATCTATCCTGGATATGCAGATGATGCTTTTAGAATTCATTTTTTTGGAGATGAAATCGAAGAAATTGAAGCTTTTGATGTCAAAACAAATGAGATTATCGAAAAATACGATCGGTTGACCATCTATCCAGCTAATATGTTTGTTACCTCTCCGGATGTTCTGAACAATGCTATTACACAAATTAGCCTGGACTTAGGAAAACAGGTGTCTTATTTTCAAGAAATAGGAAAACCTCTGGAAGCAAAAAGATTGGAAGAACGTACTAATTTTGATCTGGAAATGATCCGTGAATTGGGATACTGTTCAGGGATTGAAAATTATTCCCGCTATCTGGACGGGAGAGATCCCGGTACCAGGCCTTTCTGCCTGCTAGATTATTTCCCGGATGATTACCTGATGGTTATCGATGAAAGTCATGTTACTGTATCACAGGTGCATGCCATGTATGGAGGAGATCGCTCGAGAAAAGAAAACCTAGTAGAATACGGATTCCGCCTTCCCGCAGCAATGGATAATCGTCCACTAAAATTCGAGGAATTTGAATCTTTACAAAATCAGGTAATCTATGTAAGTGCTACTCCTGCCGATTATGAATTACAGAAAACAGAAGGAATCTATATAGAACAGCTTATAAGACCTACAGGTTTATTAGACCCTGAAATAGAAGTACGCCCCAGCCTCAACCAGATTGATGATCTGATTGAAGAAATGCAAAAAAGAATCGACAAAGACGAACGAGTACTGGTAACTACATTGACCAAGAGAATGGCAGAAGAACTCACAAAATATCTATCTAGAATCGATATCCGTTGTCGTTATATCCATAGTGATGTGGACACCTTAGAACGTGTAGAGATTATGCAGGATCTGCGCAAAGGAATTTTTGATGTACTTATTGGTGTAAACTTATTACGAGAAGGATTAGACCTTCCGGAAGTTTCTCTAGTTGCAATTTTAGATGCAGACAAAGAAGGTTTTTTACGAAGTACTCGATCGCTGACGCAAACAGTAGGGAGAGCTGCTCGAAATATCAATGGAAAAGCCATTATGTATGCTGATAAAATCACTGACAGTATGCAAAAAACAATTGATGAAACCAATTACAGAAGAAGCAAACAAATTGCATACAATACAGAGAACGGAATTACACCTAAGGCAATAAAAAAATCCAAAGACAGCGCCTTAGTTGGAAAAAAGGAGGACTCATATACTATTGAAAGAGCCCCTAGCTTACAGGCAGCCGAAGAAGAAGTTGCTTATTTCACGGTTGATCAATTAGAAAGCAGAATCAGAGAAGTCCGAAAAGAAATGGAAAAAGCTGCCAAAGAATTAGACTTTTTGACTGCTGCCAGATTACGCGATGAAATAAAGATGTTACAAAGCAAAATACAACAACAAAAAGGATAATAGTATTTATTACTTTTCCCTATAAACAGGGTAATGATTCTTTATAAAATTCATCATCTTTACCAAAATAAGAGAAGTTAACCGGGAATATTTATAAATAGGTATTTAGAAAATGTAGTTTTTTATCAATGTCAACTCCGATTAATTAGCAAAAGGAGATCTATTCGAAATAAAACGTATTACACATTAAGGAAAGCTTTGAGACATTAACATCTTACCTTGTGAGTACTATTCATGAGATAAGAAGTATTTATGTATATTGTATATAGCTATAAACCCTCTATAACTTCTCAAGCGGATATACTATGAATACAAATCAAGAGAAAATAGCCATTCTTTCTGAAAAGATGAATGCACTCATAAAAAAACATCAGGTTTTTACTAAGGAAATTATTCAGCTCAGAGATGAATTAAAAGAATTAAAATCAGCTGTTCAGAAAGAACCCAAAAGTACGCATACTACACAAAGTATACGCACTACTCCTGTAAAAACGGAAACACCTCCTAAAAAACAAATACAGCAACAACCTGCTACTCCTCATACAATTAGAAAAACTCCCCGGGTAAAAAAGAAATCTAATCTTGAAAAATTCATAGGCGAAAACCTCATTAGTAAAATCGGTATTTTAATTACCATTATCGGAGTAGGTATCGGAGCAAAGTATTCTATTGAAAATAACCTGATCAATCCGATAACCCGAATCATATTAGGATATCTTGCTGGTGCGGGATTGCTCTTCTTTGGAATCAAACTAAAGAAAAAATATAAAAATTATAGTGCAGTTTTAGTCAGTGGAGCCATTGCTGTTCTTTATTTTATCACCTATGCTGCCTATGATTTGTATCAATTATTTCCTCAGATTTTAGCTTTTATATTGATGCTTATTTTTACTGCCTTTGCTGTTATTACTGCTATTCAATATAACAAACAACTTATTGCGCATATTGGATTAGTAGGAGCATATGCGGTTCCTTTTCTTCTTAGTGACGGATCTGGTAAGGTAGAAATTTTGTTTAGTTATATGGCGATTGTCAATATAGGTATTCTCATAATCTCTTTTAAGAAATACTGGAAACCACTTTATTATGTTTCTTTTGGTTTTACCTGGTTAATTTACCTCAGTTGGCATATAAGCGAATTCTCAGTAGAAAAAAATTTCAGTATCGCCCTTATTTTTGCGTTGCTATTTTTTGTTATTTTCTACACTACTTTTCTCGGATATAAACTCTTACAAAAAGAAGCCTATAAAAACAGAGATGCTATTCTTCCTTTTCTCAATTCCTTTATATTCTACGGAGTAGGATATGCTATCCTGGTTGATCATCCTACCGGGAAACATTTATTAGGACTTTTTACCTTAGGAAATGCTGTTTTACACTTTATCCCTGGAGTTATTATCCATAGACTCAAACTAGGAAACAAAAGCTTATTATATTTTGTCTTAGGTCTTGTTTTGGTTTTTATCACAATTGCCATACCTGTACAACTCGATGGAAACTGGGTAACATTATTATGGATTACTGAAGCTGCTTTACTTTTCTGGATTGGAAGAACAAAACAGATTTCTTTTTATGAAATCTTATCATATATCCTCATGTTGATTGGTTTCTTTAGTTTACTTCATGATTGGGGGAATTTCTATGGTCATTATTCTTTACACGCTCCAGAAAAGAAGATTACTCCTATTCTGAACAGTTGTTTCCTAACGGCAATTATCTGTATGGCTGGTTATGGATTTATATCATTCTTAGACCAATACAAAAACGATACATCACCTTTAAAAAAAGGAAGCCTAATCCCTAAAATTGCTTCCTTTTTAATCCCTGCGATCCTCATTATTATTTGCTACAATTCATTCTTATTAGAAATCAATGCATATTGGGATCAATTATATCAAGATTCTCATATTCATAAAGGGGATCTGTATAAAACCAATGAAACCCTTATTTTATTTAAAAATATTTGGAGTATTTTATATTCTCTCATCTTTATATCCCTGCTTTCTTTATTAAATACCTATATAATAAAGAATAAGTATCTCTCTATTGTAAACACCCTTTTTAATGGGTTATGTATTTTCCTATTTTTGACAATAGGACTGTATACTATTAGTGAATTACGAGAAAGCTATCTGAATAAAGAGATCTCGGAGTATTACACTATTAGTTACTTCACTATATTGATTCGATACATCGCTCTTGTTATCCTTGGAGGGGCAATATATGCGCTATACAAACAAACACAACATTTGATCTCTGAATTCAATATCGGATTCCTACGCCCTTTAACAGAGCTTTTTATTCATTTTGTGATTATTTGGGTTGCTAGCAGTGAACTTATTCATTGGCTGGATATGTCATCTGCAGAGCAATCTTATAAATTAGGACTGAGTATTTTATGGGGGATATATTCACTATTTCTCATAACGCTGGGAATTTGGAAAAAGAAAAAACACCTCCGTATTGGAGCTATCGTATTATTTGGGATTACACTCATCAAACTATTTCTATATGACATCTCACACCTGGGAACCATCGCCAAAACAATTGTCTTTGTCTCTCTGGGAATTCTATTGCTCATTATTTCTTTCTTATACAATAAATACAAACACATTATATCCGAAGAAAATGAAGATTAATTCAGTTTTTATTTCACTAATTATTACTGCGCTTCTTCCTTTTTCAGGGAAAGCACAAATGGAGTCTTTTGAATATTCGAGAACATTAAATGGAATAAATGACACCTGGCATACACTAAAAATTCCTAATGATATTTTTGCAAAAACAAAAAAGGATTTGTCTGATATTAGAATATATAAAGTTCTTAAAAATACAGATACAACAGAAATCCCTTATATCACAAAAATTGCCAAAAGAAAAACCACAATCCAAACCTTGCCTTCTTCTATCTTAAACACTGTAAGTCAAGGAAATAATCATTACATTACATTAAAAACACCCAACAAGCAACAAAGTAATCAAATTCAATTGTCCTTTCGACAAGTAAACTATGACTGGAAAGTAGTTTTGGAAGGAAGTCATGATCAAAAAGAATGGTTTTCTATTCTTGAAGATTATAGAATTGTATCTATAAAAAATAAACAAACAAATTACCACTTCTCTACGCTTACTTTCCCTCCTGTCAATTTTACTTTTTTACGATTAAAAATTGCCAGCAAAGAAAAACCCATACTAAAGGAAGCAACAGTTTTGAGCCGTAGAGAGAAGAAAGCTATTTATGACACTTTTGCTATCTCCTCAATCAAGATTAGTGAACATGCTTCTTCAAAAACGACTACAGCACTTCTATCGTTACAAAAACCTCTTCCTGTCAGCCTACTAAGTGTAGCTATAAAAGATACATTGGATTACTACAGGCCAATTACTATAGCCTATTTGGCAGATAGTGTGCAAACAGAAAAAGGCTATATATATAATTTTAAGAATATACAGACAGGAACATTAAGCTCTGTAGAGCCAAACCGTTTCTCTTTTCCCTCTGTCACCACGCAAAAAATAAGAATTACTATTAACAATCATGATAATACGCCGATAACAATTGCTAAAATAATTGCCCAAGGATATCACCATGAAATAATCCCGAGATTTCCTGCTTATGATAAAGAGGCGAACTATTATCTCGTCTACGGAAATACAAAAATAGCAGCTCCACGGTATGATATTTTGCAATTTAAACACACTATTCCGGACTCTTTAGTTGCCATCACTGCAAATGAAGAGAAAAAAATCCCGCGATCAACGACGACAACCGCTACTCCTCTATTCCAAAACAAATTATGGTTATGGAGTATAATGGGAGGTATCATTCTTATTCTGGGTTGGTTCTCTATAAAAATGATCCGTGAAAATAAAGCCTCTGATTAAATAGTAAAAATGTATATATTTTAGTTCTTTTGCAGTACTAGGAAACATTAACCTGAGAAAGTATATCATTGAAAAAGAAAGCTCCCGATACTACATTAAAAAACATTCGTGTTTTGTTGTTTTTTTCAGTTGTATTGACTTCGTTAACCCTTTATAGTCAAAAGAACAACCATCTCATTAAATCAACAGAATCAACTGCTGTATACTGTGAGGTGACCTCTCTCGACTTATTGGAAAAAGCGATCTTTCCTGATTGTTTTTCAATCAAGTTTATGGGAGTTTCTCATAAACGGAAAAAAGATGGAGAACCTATTCAATCCAGAATTCATTTATTAATAGAAGCTGATTCTTTTTTTGAATTTACTGAGTTATCTGTTCACGGAATACAAGGAAAAACAAAAGAAGAAGATGGTCTCACCGAGGAAGAAAGATACGACAGTTATGATTGTAATGGATATATTATCCAATTAAGAGACTTTATTATTTCTGATAAATTGATTATTAAATTAAGCGTAGACAACACCAATTAACTCAATATATAATAGACAAAGCTCCTTTTTAGCCTCGTTTTAATTTTTATTTTTTATTTTAGTTCTGTTAAAACTTATGCAAAAGCTTTCTTTTTTAATAATAAAGAGAATTCAAAGCATAAGAACTATAGAAATCCCCGAACAAAACAAAATGATATGAAATACCTATCTATCTTAGTTATCGCTACATTTTTCCTATCCTATCAAGGAAATGCGAAAAATAACATGAATGCCCCCGTTACCAAACGTATTAGTAATCCTTCTGACACGCTAAAAGTGACACATAAGGACATGACTCTTTTTTTAATACGAAAGAAGTATAAAGGAGAAAAGCTAGATATTACAGCTAAAGAACTTTTAAAAGGAAGTGAACCTACCTATACATTAGAAAAAGCCTATGTAACCCATCAGGGGAATACAATTGATCTAGCTTGTTCTAATATCTATAATCCTTGGGTAGGAGAGCAAATAAATGAAGGAACGAAGCGCAGAATTTCTTTTATTGAAAAGAAAAGTGGAGAAACTATTATATATGCTGTTTTTTCTACTGCGGCTGATATATATGCTGTAGAATGGTCTGTAAAAGGGAACACTGGTTCTCGACTAGAAATGTCTAACAGCAGTAAATTTCTAAACAAATACAATCATTAAAAAAAATAATAACTTAAAGTGGTTCCTATTAGAACCATTTTAAGTTATCTCTAACTCCATTTGGATATTACTCCGTTCATAAGGAGTTACTCTCCCTGGTATTTTCTTAAAGTTTAATTTTTGATACAAGGAAATAGCTGCTTTTAGAACTGTATTACTCTCTAAATATATTTTTTTAGCTCCCAGTGACTTTGCATGTTCTATAACAGCTTGCCCTAATAACTTACCAATTCCCATCCCCTGTACTTCAGAAGATACTGCCATTTTGGCCAATTCAAAATCATAATATTCATCATCTGGCTTTATCAATGCGCAAACTCCTACAGGCTTGTCTTTATACAATGCAACTAAAATAGCTCCTCCCCTATTCAATATATACGACTCTGGATTATCCAGAGACTTATAATCCATCTCCTCCATTTTGAAATATTTCTCTATCCAGGATTTATTAAGTGCCTTGAAATCTTCTTTATACTTCCCCTCATACGGAATGATCTTTACATTTTTTGATTCCCTGATTTTCTTTTGTTTCATGACTCTTGATACCATTGATTGTTGTTCTACTAAATATTCTAATTCCTCAATAGCCTTCCAGATATTATGTCTGGTATCTTTTAGCATTTCCTCTACTGCATTCTCTACATCTATATACTGATCCTTAATTGTTATAGCTATTTCTTTTCCTTTTTCTGACAACAGTAAAATAGTTCGCCTTCCATCTTCCTGATCTTTTTTTTCTTTTAGGATCCCCTCTTTGATCATTTCCTTTACGGTCTTACTAACAGAAGGGTGAGAATGTCCTATTTCTTTGGCTATTTCTGTTATTGATGCACTCTCTTCCTGAGAAATAACATAAAAAACAGGAAACCATTTTGGTTTTAGAGAAACCCCATACATATCATAAACCAGTTTTGCATCATCCATCAAAAGCTCGCTTAGCATCCTCAACCTTGTTCCTAATGCCATTTTACCTACTCTTTCAAAAAAATTCATAGTATAAATATATTTACGTAATCAGTTACGTAAATATACACATAATAATTAAAAAAATAAAAAACACAGCTTCTAGGCTGTGTTTTTTTATTGACTATCTGTATTATTTACAGCACTTATCTTTTTATTCTTTCATCAGAACTGGTTTCCCTTCGTATGTCCATTTAGTTAATCCACCTTTCAGATCATACACTTTAGTATAACCAGCTTTTTCCATATACGTAGCACACTTATTACTTCTTCTTCCTCGTTTACAATATACAGCTACGGGTTTTGATTTATCAATTTGCTGAATTTTTTTCTCAAAATCCTTATCATTAACATCAATATTAATAGCTCCTTCTATATGTCCAGAGGCATATTCTCTCGGAGTTCTAACATCTATTAACTGTACTTTTTCTGCTTCTAATAAAGAGGTCATTTCTTCAACAGAGATTACTTTTATAACTGCAGTATCTTTCTGAGGTGTAGTATTACAATTTACCAATAAGAGGCACAACAATATAGTAGGAAAAAATCTAAGGTTCATAGGGACTAAATTAAATTTAGGAAAGGTAGGTATGATTTATTAAAAAAGCCAATATAACTACTCTTCTACAATTTCTCCTTCCCACTCCATAAAACCTCCTAGAAGATTGTACGTAGTTTCAAATCCCATTTGATTCATTAATGCACATGCTTGTGCGCTTCGAGCTCCGGAACGACAATAAACGTAATACTTTTTGGATTTATCCAGTTTTTCGATTTCATCCAAAAATCCTTGTCCTTGTCTAATATCAATATTAATCATATTTGGAATATGTCCTTCCTCCACCTCATCTTCTGTTCTTACATCCAAGATTACAACATCTGTATCGGTAGCGATACCTTCCTGCCATTCTTCTTGTGTATAATCTGCCATTCTATTTAATTTTAATTTACTATAAATTTATTACTATACAAATATACTACAGTCGATTTGTTATTTTAAAACTTTATCGTCCCATATCATACTTTTATACTACAACCAATTGCTTTTGTAGTTTTTATTTTTATTTCCTCTCCTTTGAGCAAAGCTGTAATTGCGTCTTCGACGTACTTCTCATTTGCCAATGAGGCATCTTTATAGTTATTATCAATAGCTCCTATGTATTGAACAATATTTCCTTTAGCCGTTTTTTGCAAAACGTATACATGAGGTGTTTTCTTAGCTCCATAAAGAGGATAAATTTGTTGTCCGTTATCATATAAATAAGGAAAAGTAAACCCTTTTTCTTTTGCTCTTATTTTCATATTTTCGAAACTATCCTCAGGGTATGCTTTGGAATTATTAGGATTAATAGCAATCACCGGGTATCCTTTTTCTTTAAACTTTCCATCCAATGCTATAATTCGATCTTCATAAGCCACCGAATACGGACAGTGATTACACGTAAAAATGACAATAAAGCCCTTTGCTTCTTTATAATCTTGTAAAGAGACCATTGAATCATCAATATTCTTTAAACTAAAATCAGTAGCTACATCCCCTACTGTGTATCCTCTTTTATTTTGTCTTTTTTGTACCTTTCCCCAAGCAAAGGCACCAATTGCAATAATTGCTGCAACAACCACAAGAAACTTAAGTGTTTTCATATCAATGCTTTTTTTGGTTAATATAATGTTTAAAATACAGTATATCCTATATTTACTACATCATTTTTCTCAATTCTGTTTTTAACTCGTTATAAGTAAAAGACCGTTCATAAAAATAACGCGTCTTCCCCTTATAAATGATTGTTGCAGGAATAGAACCTGACCATTCCTCACTAACCTTCGGAATCCAGGTATTGGCATCCGGATCATCAAGTAATACCACTTTACTTTTTATCTGTTGTTTTTTCAAAAAAGGAATCAGCTTAGATTCTACATCTGTTGGCAAATCCAAACTTACTAATAATACCTCTACCCCTTTTTCTTTATACTCACTATTAATCAATTCAAAATAAGGGAGCTCAGCTATACATGGTTTACACCATGTTGCCCAAAAATTAATCAATCTTACTTTTCCATCATCAATATGCAATAACGATTCAAAACTCTTAAAATCATATATAGGGATCTCTACTCCTCCTTTGACAAGCACTTCTTTAGGAGTCATAGTCAATTGTTGTTCTCCTTTACATCCGGAAAACAATAGTATTATCGCAATAAGTAATACGCTCCTCTTCATATAATTATACGTACAATCTTTATTAATCACATTTATAATGCTAAAAGCAATTTATTGAAGTCCTTTATTCACTGCGTGAGATGCTAAGACTCCTATCTTTATCAAAATTATTTTCATCGCATACAAACAACACATGGAATAAACCTGGTATATAGTTTCCTACATAAAAAATAATAATTCAATGGGACAATATTACTATTTAAGCTGGTCTTGCCTTCAACTTTAACAAAGAATTAATATCTGTATTATCAAAAAGTTATACATTTGTATATACAAATATCGTACATACAAGTGAAAATCGAAGAACTATTAAAAGTCAAAGGAGAATTCCCTATCGAACAAAAAGTAATTGTCAATCTTTTATATACAGGAAACTGGGCAAATGAAAATATCAGCAATACCTTAAAAGCCTTCGATATTTCTATTCAGCAATTCAATGTACTGCGTATACTAAAAGGGCAAAATGGAAAGGCTGCAAACCTCTCAACCATACAAGAGCGAATGATCAGCAAAATGTCTAATACGACACGACTTATTGATAAACTTGTAACAAAAGGACTAGTAACCCGAATAACGTGTCCTACTAACAGAAGAAAAATAGAGATTACCATCACCAGAGAAGGGCTTTCTCTTTTGGAAATTATACACCCTATAATAATTGCCACAGAAAAACGACTAACGAGTAAGTTGACTAAAAAAGAACAAGAAACCCTAAATCTTTTATTAGATAAATTAAAAACTCAATAACTATAAATATTCAATTAAAATTTGCAAAAATGAAAAACAAATTAAGAACACTAACCTTGATCCTTGCGATAAGCATTACATCAATTTCTTTTGCTCAGAAAAAAACGATTAATACTACTGAGAGTTCTATTATATGGACAGGAAAAAAAGTAACAGGATCACATACAGGAACTCTTTCCTTCTCTAAAGGATTCCTTCAATTCAAAAACAATGAATTAACCGGAGGAGAATTTACTGTAGATATGAGTAGTCTTGCCGTAACTGACTTAAAAGCAGGAAAAGGAAAAGAAGATCTAGAGGGACACTTATCTTCTGATGATTTCTTTGGAATCACTACTCATAAAACAGCTACATTAGTTATCAAAAATGCTACTAAAAAAGGAGATAAGTACACCGTTACTGCAGATCTGACAATCAAGGGAAAAACAAACCCTGTAACTTTTGATCTGGTCGTTAATGGATCAACTGCTACATCTAATCTGGCTGTAGATAGAACAAAATACGATATTAAATACGGATCAGGAAGTTTCTTTGACAATCTAGGAGACAAAGCAATACACGACAAATTCGAATTAGCGATTAGCTTAAAAATATAATTTATTTTTTTTCTAATTATAATATTTTCATATATTTGGCGGAACAAATTTAGAAATGAAAATAATTTTAACAAATAAGTGGTGGTGGAGTTATCAAAACGAAAATGTCGTGAGATAGCCCTATACCCTAAAGTTAAGTAACAATAATAAAAAGGCTTGTCAATCACGACAAGCCTTTTTTTATTGGCTATATCTAAATAAAAAATAGTTTTTTAATTCCAAAAAAACTCGATGATCGAGGAACAATATTATTCTGACAAAAAAATAAATTATGTATAAATTAATAACTGATTACAAGCAAATTCTGGCTGATACCATAACCCCAGTAAGTGTTTATTTAAAAATCAGAGACCGGTTCCCTAATAGTTTATTGCTGGAAAGTAGTGATTACAGGGGAACTGAGAATAGTTTTTCATATATCTGCTTTAATCCAATTGCCTCTATTAAAATAGAAAATGAAACCATCTACCAATCATTCCCTGATAAAACCACCAAAGAATTACCGATAACAGAAACTACAAATGTTCCTCAACTTATAGAACAGTTTGGAAACAATTTTGAGGTTTCTGAAAGTGATTTTAAATTCATAAATAATGGTCTTTTTGGATATATTTCTTATGATGCTGTTCGCTATTTCGAAAATATATCGATTACCAAAAAGGAAGGTTCTCTCGAAATCCCTGATATGATCTATAATGTATATCAAAACATTATAGCCATCAATCACTTTAATAATGAAGCATATATCTTCTCTCATTGCTATCATACTGATAGTAATATTGCCGAAATCGAATCCCTTCTCCAGGTTAAGAATTTCGCATCCTATAATTTTACCACTCAGGGAGAAACCGTCTCTAATCTAAATGATGAGGAGTACAAAAAACATGTAGCCCTGGCTAAAAAACACTGTCAGCGCGGAGATGTATTCCAATTGGTATTATCCAAACGTTTTACACAAGAATTCAAAGGAGATGAATTTAATGTATATAGAGCATTGCGAAGTGTAAATCCTTCTCCATACTTGTTCTACTTTGATTATGGTGATTTTAAAATTTTCGGGAGTTCTCCCGAAGCACAATTAGTTGTTAAAGACGATATCGCCGAAATTCACCCAATAGCAGGAACTTTTAAACGAACTGGAAATGATGAGCAAGATGCCGAATTAGCAAAAAAACTAGCTGCTGACGAAAAAGAAAACGCAGAACACGTTATGCTTGTAGATCTAGCCAGAAATGACCTGAGTAGAAATGGAAATAATGTTACCGTAGAAACCTACAGAGAAGTCCAATTCTATTCGCATGTGATCCACTTAGTCAGCAAAGTAACCGGAAAAAAACATGCTGATACAACCACCATGCAAGTCGTAGCAGATACCTTTCCGGCAGGAACACTCAGTGGTGCTCCGAAACACAGAGCTATGCAATTGATTGAAAAATATGAAACCGTTAATCGCGACTTTTACGGAGGTGCTATAGGATTTATGGACTTCTCAGGAAACTTTAATCACGCCATTATGATCCGAACTTTTTTAAGTAAAAACCATAAGCTTCACTGGCAGGCAGGAGCCGGATTAGTAAATGAATCCAACGAAGAAAGTGAACTACAAGAAGTCTATAATAAACTTGGTGCTTTGACAAAAGCATTAAAACTCGCAGAAAGCATATAATCAAGTACAACCTTTGAACACAAAAAAGAAATAACATGCAAAAGATATTAGTCATCGACAATTACGACTCCTTTGTCTATAACCTTGTTCATTACCTGGAAGACCTTGGATGTGAAGTCACAGTAAAACGAAATGATCAGTTAGCACTTGAAGAAATAGCCCCTTATCAAAAAATATTGTTATCTCCCGGTCCAGGTATTCCGGATGAAGCAGGCTTACTAAAAAAAATTATCGAAAAATATGCCGATACCAAAAGTATCTTTGGAGTATGCCTAGGACAGCAAGCTATCGGAGAAGTATTTGGAGGAGCACTTACTAACCTGGATCAAGTATATCATGGTGTTGCGACTCCCGTAACAGTATCCGTAGATGATGAAGTGCTGTTTCAGGGATTAGAAACCTCTTTTGAAGTAGGAAGATACCATTCCTGGGTTGTTACAGATAAAAATTTACCCGCATGTTTAGAAGCCACTTCATACGATGAAAACGGGCAAATCATGTCTCTACGTCATAAAGAACTCGATGTTAGAGGTGTTCAATTTCATCCAGAGTCTGTCCTGACTCCTGATGGAAAAAAAATGCTGCAAAACTGGGTTAACAATTAATGTTTTTACACAATACTATCACTGTAAAAATACAGGAAGTATCAAATAAAAAATGAATAACTAGCACAAGAATGTTGCAACACAAAAATATGATTATCAGGTAGATTCCCTGATATCAACAAAAAATATTCACTCATGAAAAAGATATTAAATCGCTTAATCAACCATGAAACCATTAGCAAAGAAGAGGCTAAAAATGTGTTGGTTAATATCTCTCAGGGACTTTATAATCAAAGTCAAATCGCTGCCTTTCTCACGGTATATATGATGAGAAGTATTACCATCGAAGAACTTGAAGGCTTTAGGGACGCACTTCTGGAGCTATGCATTGCCGTAGACCTCAGCGAATACAATCCTATTGATCTCTGTGGAACCGGAGGAGACGGAAAAGACACCTTCAATATCTCTACACTTTCTTCTTTTGTAGCGGCTGGAGCGGGGATCAAGGTCACCAAACATGGCAATTATGGAGTTTCTTCTAAATGCGGAAGTTCCAATGTAATGGAGCATCTGGGAATAAAATTCAGTAATGACAAGGATTTTTTAAAGCGTAGTATTGACGAAGCAGGTATCTGTGTGTTACACGCTCCCCTATTCCACCCCGCTATGAAAAATGTAGCACCAATCAGAAGAGAACTGGGAGTAAAAACATTTTTTAATATGTTAGGACCAATGGTTAATCCTGCATTTCCTAAAAATCAAATTGTAGGAGTTTTTAACCTAGAACTCGCCAGAATGTACGGGTATCTCTATCAGAATACCGATAAAAACTTTACCATCATTCATGCATTGGATGGATATGATGAAATATCATTAACCGGAAGTACCAAAACAATTTCTAATCGTACCGAGGGGATGCTCAGTCCTAAAGACTTTGGAGTACATACCTTATCACAAACAGAAATACAGGGAGGAGAATCTATCGAAGCATCTGCTAATATCTTTATGAATATTTTAGAAGGAAAAGGAACTGAAGCGCAAAACAACGTTGTATGTGCCAATGCAGGAATGGCAATTGCTACTGTGGAAAATAGTAGCCCTCTCGAAGGTTTCGAAAAAGCTAAAGAATCCTTACAATCCGGAAAAGGGTTACAGGCATTACGAAAAGTACAAGAACTAAGCAGTGTGATCGCATAATTTATCATCTATGAATATATTAGACAAAATAATTGCTGATAAGCGTATCGAAGTGCGTTTAAAAAAAGAAATCATTCCCGTATCACAGTTAGAACAATCCGTACTGTTTGATCGTCCTGGCAACTCGCTGGCTATTGCTTTAAAAAACAGCCCTACCGGGATTATAGCAGAACATAAAAGAAGGTCTCCATCTAAGGCTGTTATTAATCAAAAAGTAAGTGTTCAGGACGTAGCTAATGGATATACCATCGCAGGAGCTTGCGGAATGTCTGTTCTTACCGATGGAAAATACTTTGGAGGATCATTAGATGACTTATTACTTGCCAGAGCAACTACTGATATTCCTTTGTTACGCAAAGAGTTTATCATTGATCCCTATCAGGTAATCGAAGCTAAAGCCTATGGAGCTGATGTTATCTTATTAATTGCAGCTGTATTAACCCGGGAAGAGATTACCTCTTTATCTCAACTAGCCAAAAGTCTGGATCTCGATGTCTTATTGGAGGTTCACAATAGCGAAGAATTAGAAAAATCCATCATGCCTTCTATAGATATGCTGGGAGTCAATAACAGAAACTTAAAAACCTTCGATGTCAGTATTCAGGTAAGTAAAGAATTGAGTACTGCGATCCCTGATGACTTCGTAAAAGTATCAGAAAGTGGTATCAGTACCATTGAGGCTATAAAAGAATTGCAACCCTATGGATATAAAGGATTTTTAATTGGAGAAAACTTTATGAAAACAGAAGTTCCGGGAGATAGTGCTGTGAATTTCATAAATGAGTTACAACAATGAATATTAAGGTCTGCGGGATGACAACCCCTGAAAACATAAAAGAAGTGGCTCAATTAGCCCCTGCTTATCTCGGATTTATCTTTTATGAAAAATCTCCGAGAAATTTTACAGGCTCCATTCCCGAAATACCAAAATCTATAAAAAAAACAGGAGTCTTTGTAGATGCTCCAATTGCTTTTATTCTCGATAAAATCAAGCAATTTGATTTTCAAGCAGTTCAGCTTCACGGAACAGAAAGTCCGGTACTCTGTCATCAACTCAAAGAACATCACCCTACAATCGAAATATTCAAGGTGTTTTCTATCAAGGATCAATTTGATTTTAGTGTGCTGACTCCTTATGAAAAGAGTGTGGACTATTTTCTATTTGACACCAAGGGCAAAGAAAAAGGAGGTAACGGGTACACCTTTGACTGGAATGTTTTAAAAGGATATACTGCTTCCATTCCATTTATATTAAGTGGAGGTATTGGAATTATGGAAATCTCTGCTATCAAAGATTTTTTAAGAGAGCCACAGGCAGCTTTGTTACACGCATTGGATGTCAACAGTAAGTTCGAAATACAACCGGGAATCAAAGACCACGCACTAGTTGCTGAATTTATAACCGAAATCAAAAAAATCACATCCCCTTCTAACACCACATCTAAAAACCGTTAAAACTAAAAACATGATCAGTTATCAAGCAGACGAAAAAGGATATTACGGAGATTTTGGAGGAGCTTATATCCCCGAAATGTTATATCCTAACGTAGAAGAACTACGCCAACAATATATACAAATTATGAACGAACCTTCTTTCCGGGAAGAATTCGATCAATTATTGAGAGATTATGTAGGGCGCCCCACTCCTCTCTACTATGCAAAACGTCTTTCGGAAAAATACTCGACCAATATCTACCTAAAAAGAGAAGATCTGAATCATACCGGAGCCCATAAGGTCAATAACACCATTGGGCAAATCCTTATGGCTAAAAAACTGGGGAAAAATAGAATTATCGCAGAAACTGGAGCTGGACAGCATGGTGTTGCCACAGCTACCGTGTGCGCCTTGATGGGAATTGAGTGCGTTGTTTATATGGGAGCCATTGATATCCAGCGCCAGGCTCCTAATGTAGCCCGTATGAAAATGTTGGGGGCAACTGTTATTCCTGCCATGTCAGGAAGCCGAACCTTAAAAGATGCAACCAATGAAGCTATCAGGGATTGGATCAATAACCCGGTAGATACGCATTATATTATAGGTTCTGTGGTAGGACCACATCCTTATCCGGATATGGTAGCCCGATTCCAGTCCGTAATATCAGAAGAAATCAAATCTCAATTACAAGAAAAAGAAGGAAGAGAAAATCCTGATTATGTTGTTGCTTGTGTTGGAGGAGGAAGTAATGCAGCTGGGGCTTTTTATCATTACCTCGATCAACCTGATGTAGGGATTATAGCTGTAGAAGCTGCCGGAAAAGGAATTGATACAGGAGAAAGTGCTGCAACTTCTGCATTGGGAAAAGAAGGAATTATCCACGGTAGTAAAACCTTGTTAATGCAAACTCCTGATGGACAAATCACAGAACCCTATTCCATCTCAGCCGGACTGGATTATCCAGGGGTTGGTCCTATGCACGCGAACTTGTTCCGTACAGGGAGAGGAGAGTTTATTTCTATTACCGATGAGGATGCAATGAAGGCAGGTCTGGAACTCTGTAAACTAGAAGGAATTATCCCTGCAATAGAATCTTCGCATGCGCTGGCAATTTTTGAAAAACGAACATTCACTCCGGAAGATATCGTTGTTGTCAACTTATCAGGACGAGGAGATAAAGATCTAAATACCTATATCGATTACTTTCAATTATAATCATCATCTTTTACCAAAGATTCAAAAATACGCTAATAACATGAACCGTATTCAACAAAAACTAAGCGAAGACAAAAAGATATTATCTGTTTATTTTACAGCAGGCTTTCCTGCAATTAATGATACCACTACCATCATCCGGGAACTAGAAAAAAACGGAGTTGATATGATAGAAATCGGATTGCCTTTTAGCGATCCGCTTGCCGATGGACCAACTATCCAGGAGAGTTCTACCCAGGCTTTAAAAAACGGAATGACTACAGAGCTTTTGTTTAATCAATTACAGGACATTCGCCAATCCGTAAAAATCCCATTAATCATCATGGGATATTTTAACCCTATGCTCCAATATGGAGTAGAGGCTTTCTGTGCTAAATGTGCTGATATTGGAATCGATGGATTAATTATCCCGGATCTTCCCGTAGCAGAATATCACGAACATTATCAAGAGATTTTTGAGAAATATGGACTGGTCAATGTATTTTTAATAACACCTCAAACCTCTGATGAACGCATTCGATTTATCGATAGTGTTTCTAATGGTTTTATCTATATGGTTAGTTCAGCCAGTACCACCGGAGCTAAAAACTCCTTTGGAACTGAACAAAAAACCTATTTTACACGTGTAAAAAATCTGCAATTAAAAAATCCTCAAATTGTCGGTTTTGGAATCAGTAACCAAGAAACATTCACACAGGCTACCGCTATGACTAAAGGTGCTATTATCGGTTCTGCTTTTATTAAACATCTCAATAAACATGGGATACAAGCTATTGATCAATTTGTGGCAGGTATTATACCTCAACAGGTAGAAAATTAATATAAAATAGCTCCTGTCTGATAACATTAACGATTGTACGCTCTTGAAACTGTACACTAACCAACAGAAAGTAAACTTGGTTCAAAATTATTTCTCTCTTCGGATGATATCGCTAAAATTAGTAAATCATCCGGAGGGGGGTTATATATAACCTTTCATCATAGCCTTTTACACCTTATAATTTTCTTTAGATATACTTCGATCTGTATATCCTGTTCAGGAAAATATTAAATTTGTAAAAATGCATTCCCTATCGTCTTTTTTTAAACTATAGAGACAAAGCATACACCATAAAAATATCTTATTTCGAGATTACTAAATATGAACTGTAAATTCAAGAAAATATGGCAAATCGATTTTTATTGTTGCTTATAACACTAGTACTGGTATCTTCATGTTCTAATGATGATGAAGACATCACCATTCCAAAATCAACATTAAGTGAATATGAAGTAAGTCTTATCGATTATTTTAAAAGTATTGCACTAGGGTTTGAATTTGGGAATGCGAGTAAGATAACACGAAAATGGGAAAATGAATTAAACATCTATATTGGAGGGAACCCTACTTCTGAAATATTAAATGAACTAGAAACTGTAAAAGGAGAAATAAATGAATTAGCCACCGATGGTTTCAGCATGAACATTGTGAATGATTCGTTACAATCTAATTATTATATCTTTTTTGGTTCCGGAGACACATACGCGAGCTTATTTCCGAGTCAATCTAATTTAGTTACTTCTAACTGGGGCTTATTTTCCGTATTTTGGAATAATCAAAATCAACTTACTTCTGGGCACATGTATGTCGATATCGAACGAGCAGATACTACTGCTCAAAAACACTTATTACGTGAAGAATTAACTCAATCTCTGGGGCTGGCTAGAGATTCTCCAAAATATATGGAAAGTATTTTTCAGTCTGCATGGACAACTACTACCGAATATGCTCCTATTGATAAAGATGTGATTCGATTATTGTATCATCCTGATATGAATATTGGATTAAATATAAGTCAGGTGGATACTAGATTAAGAAAGATCCTATCCCCGGAATAAAATGAAGCCAACAATACATAGTCCCAGCAGCGATTTAGTCGATTTTGTAATGTCTTACTGGATCTTAGAAAGTTCGCAAGACCTTACTCCAACAAAAAATACGATTATCCCTGATGGAACCATGAAATTGATTTTTCACTTTGGGGATCTGTATAAACACCACCCAAAAACCGGGAACAGTTTTTTACTCCCCAGATGTTTTCTTATAGGGCAACTTACACAACCCTATATCGTAGAACCTACAGGAATCACAGGAACGTTTATCGTCCGTTTTCACCCTAATGGTTTTCTCCCATTTACCAGTATTCCGATACATCAAATGGAAAACACAGCTGTTCCATTACACAAATTGTTTGGAGAAAAGGGAATGGAAATTGAAAACGATATATTAACTGCAAGTAGCAACTCTGAAAGAATACATCATATTGAATCTTTTTTACGTACCCAATTAAACACGGAAGAAGTCGCCGATCGAATTGTGAAAGCCGCTATCGAAACGATCGCAACAACTAATGGTCACATTTCTATACATGAACTTTCCAAACAACGCAATCTAAACCGAAGAATCCTATCTCGAAAATTTTCTTCATCAGTTGGTTTAAGCCCAAAGCAACTCTCTAAAATTGTTCGGTTACAAGCAACCTTAAAAACACTTTTACACAAAAAAGAAACAAAACTAACCCAAGTAGCTCTTGAAAACAGCTACTTTGATCAAGCTCACTTTATAAAAGATTTTAAAGAATTTACAGGAGTAACCCCCAAAGAGTTTTATGGTAATAGTTTAAAAATGTCATTAATTTTTGATTCGCAAAAATAGCCTTGTCCCATTTTTACAATTTTAAGAACTAATTGCTTTGCAATTTTGCCATCAAACTTAAAATAAAAAAAGAGATGAAAAGTATTAATCCTGTTTGTTGGTTTGATATTCACGTAGCAGACTTAGAACGTGCCAAAAAATTTTATGAAACTGTTTTTACTATTTCCTTGGTTGATTTGCCTTTGGAATGGGGGAAACAAGCCACTTTTCCTTTTGATAATAACGGAGTAAACGCTACAGGAGCTTTGGTCGAAAAAGAAGCACATGTAGCAAATAACAATAATACTGTTGTCTATTTTTCTTCTGAAGATTGCATTACAGAAGAAACCAGAGTTGAAAATGCCGGAGGAAAAATCATCCAATCCAAAACATCTATCGGAGAATTTGGTTTCATCTCTTTAATACAAGATACAGAAGGAAATACAATTGGCTTGCATTCAAAAATGTAATCAGAAATCACGACCCCCAACCATTCTATACATAATCAATCCATTGTCGAATCAGAAGCTCTGGGGGTATCTCTCTATCTATGAGATAAAAAGTAACCTTCAAAAATGAAGGTTACTTTTTTATGCTTCTACTCCATCTCCATCATCACTTCATATTCCTTTTCTATTTGTTCAATAAAGGTTTTCCTTGCCTTCTCATCTCCATAAATCTTTTTAAGAAAAGGAACTTTCTCAATATCAATCCCTCTGGATTTCATAATCTTTTCGGATTTCATTAATTGTTTTTCAAAGAACGCCCTATCAAAATCTGGAATCTCTGCTGTTCTGATAGTTGGTTCTGTAGTTACCGCTTCTATATCTACCACAGGAATTTCTTCAGTTTTTGGTATACTAAGGTGTTCTTCGAGAAGAGAAATCCTCTGGTCTAATGAAGCTAATGAAGTTTCTAGCTGTTGTATCCGTTGCTGTTGTTTGATTACTAAAGGAATGATATCCTTATTATTTAACCCTATTGCCATATTAATATAAGAAAGGGTATTGTTTTTTGAACTACTCCATGCAATTCCTACTACCTGATCATAGGTTTCTGCCTGCATTGCATCCGGAGAAACCGCTTTTCCGGTCCCGTCATTGAATCCAGAAGGAATAATAAAATCCCCTATTTGAACCTTTCCGCGTACTTTTACAGGAATCTGCCCTAAAAATGCTACTTTTTCATAAGCAGCTTCTCTATTCGTTTCCGGCATATTTCCCAACATCGCCGGATTGGTAGAAATCACTAAGTAATGATTGGTTGTTTCAGTGTTTTTAGTTATTTTTCCTCCAATCACTCCTACAATATCCCCCGGGTTCATCTTCTCTGAATTTTCCATACGCTCCAGCCATTCGGCATAATCAGCAGCTCCAGATTCATAGGTTACTCCAATACTTGTTCTTGTAAAACTCTCATAAGCTACTCTATTGGCTAAAATCCCAGCTAGATCCGCTGAAGCAATCGCTATTTCACTTGCATCTGGAATTGGGTCTGGAATAGCTGCAAGCCCAACAGCTGCTCCTGCTATGGCTGCTTCTGCAATAAAAGCAGCAATCTCATATGCATATTCTGGATCATTTGATAATTCTCCTTGCGTCTGCCCTTCTATCCTTCCTCTTGCTTCATCATTACTATCAAGAAAAGTAATAAAATCATTACTATTATCAGGAGTTGTATTAGTGACCTTTATGACGATTCCCTGGTCTCCTCCTTCGACCCGTAGTGGATATGCATTATAATTTTCTTCTCCTCCTGTTAATCCTGATGCATTAATGGTGACCTGTCCATTTGCATTTAGGATATCATTAATTGTCGTTTGTCCTTCGACGAGTAGGCTGCCTGATAAGTCTACAGGACTTTGATTCGTTACCGATAAAGAATTATGCAAAGTAGTAGCCTCTTCTACTGTAAGTGTATTATTCAATTGCGTATGACCGTCAACAGTCAGGTCTCCTGACAAGTCTACAGGACTCTGATTCGTTACCGATAAAGAATTATGCAAAGTAGTAGCCTCTTCTACTGTAAGTGTATTATTCAATTGCGTATGACCGTCAACAGTCAGGTCTCCTGACAAGTCTACAGGACTCTGATTCGTTACCGATAAAGAATTATGCAAAGTAGTAGCATCACCTACTGTAAGCGTATTATTCAATTGCGTATGACCATCAACAGTCAGGTCTCCTGATAAGTCTACTGGACTTTGATTCGTTACCGATAAAGAATTATGCAAAGTAGTAGCATCACCTACTGTAAGCGTATTATTCAATTGCGTATGACCATCAACAGTCAGGTCTCCTGACAAGTCCACAGGACTCTGATTCGTTACCGATAAAGAATTATGCAAAGTAGTAGCATCACCTACTGTAAGCGTATTATTCAATTGTGTATGACCATCAACAGTCAAGTCCCCTGATAAGTCCACAGGGCTCTGATTCGTTACCGATAAAGAATTATGCAAAGTAGTAGCATCACCTACTGTAAGTGTATTATTCAATTGTGTATGACCATCAACAGTCAAGTCCCCTGATAAATCTACAGGACTCTGATTCGTTACCGATAAAGAATTACGTAAAGTAACAGCTTCTTCTACTGTAAGCGTATTATTCAATTGTGTAGAACCATCAACAGTCAGATCACTTCCCAATAAAAAAGTTCCATCAACCGAAAGATTACCTGTAGCTGTAATATCTCTATGAAACTCATAAGGAATAAAGAATAAAGGTTGATTACTTAATTCTTTAAAACTCCCATCCACATTAATTTCTACTTTGAGATTTTTATCACTGCCATCCCAATGAATTGCTTCAAACGTCCCAATGGTTGGTATTCCCTGCCCTACCGTCAGGTGAATCATTCCGTAAGGGTCTGTCATCGTTTGCTGTGTTTCCTGATAAAGGGTTTCTACCTGTTCAGAAATAATAGAAAAACGAACCGTAATACTTTTATTAGATAATACATTACTGGAACTAACATTATCTTTTCCCGGCAATTCCTGCGGAGTTGAATTTAGAATCACTGCCTGATATGTAAATCCATCTGTTTGGGAAAACACCTGACAAATAAGAAAATAAAAAAGTATAAAAAGAATATTTTTTTTCATAATAGCATATAAATAGTTAAAAGGAAAAAGCCTAATTAATTAGTATTTCAGAATATTGATGGTAATTCCTATACCGATCATATGATTCTTTATGTGTAGTTGCTCATCACTACTGCTCCCTCTATCTTTCAGAGCGAAGCTTTTTCCATAGGTATATTGAGCAAACAGGTTAGATTTATTGGAAATAGGATAGTTTATCCCTACACCTGTTCGTATGAATACAGCTAAACTTTTAAACTCTTCCTCTCTAAATACATTAAACACTTGATTATTGATTCGCTGTGTTCCATTAAGGAGGTATTCAAACGAAGTAGCCGCTTTTATATAAAAAGTAAAATCATTAACTGAAAAAACACCGTATTCCACTCCCAGATTTGCTCCCAGGTAGTTAACATCCCATTCAAAACTGTTGTTTGTATCACTTCCTGATGCTCCATAAGGGGTATAACTAACCCCAAATACAATATTAACTCCTTTATCAAAAAAGCTAGACTTCTTATAACTTCTTATAGCGTTTGTCATAAAAGAATGTTTATATCCAATAGCTATATAGGTGTTCGTTTTTGGCAATAAATTGTCCAATGATGTTCCCATAGAATTTTTAAACTCAAAAGTTGCTACGGAGGAACCGGTTTCCATATAAAAATTTTGACCTAGAAATGTCGAATTAAATCTATTTTGGCTACTAATTTTCGAAGAAATAAATAGACAAAAAAAGAAAAGATAATAGTATTTTTTTTTCATAAAATAGAGGGGTTAAAGTAAGTTGTCCTCGGAGTACATCTACGAGGTATTAAGCTGAAAATGATTTAGATTCCGAGATAAGTCCCGGAGCATTTATAGCTCGATTATCGAATAAAAGTTGAAAATTATTTTTTCTTAATTACAATATGACTGGAGGCGACATTTTTATAAAAGAGTTGCAATACATAATTCCCTCCAGATAAAAATGAAGTATCAAGGGTAATTATCCCCCCGGAAGTCTTTTGTTTTTTATACACCCGTTTTCCTGAAATCTCAGATATTATAATCAACACAGGGATTCTCTCTTTGTCTTTTATATCTATAAATAGTTTATTATCAAACGTATTTGGATATACGTTTGCTTTGGGAAACTTCGGATCTGGAAAAGATACCAGATTCATATACATATTTTCTGGCTGAATATATCCTTGTCGGAATATTAAGTCTGCTGATGATGCTGTTCCCAGGTTTCCTGATTGTCCTATACTTTGATGAAGTATGTATTTCTTATTAGCGATGGTTATGGGGAATGCACCCCCATTAGCGCTTACCGTATATCTTTTTGCTTCCTGGGCAATCGATCGAATACCTATACATACAATTAATAGTAGAAGTAATTTTTTTTCCAAATGAGATTATTTTAAATGTTACTTTTTTTGAAGGGGCAAAATTATAAAGGAAGACTTCGTAAAAAGTAACATCTCTAATTGAAAAGTTCTATATAAAAATAAGTGAAAAAAATGTGCTGTTTAGGGGTTTTTCCAAATATTGGTTTTGCAGCAGTTTTATCATGGTGCTAAAAAAACATAAACAACTAATAACAAAACCCTTAGATTCATTTCTTTTTTTAGAGCTAAAACAACAGGGGAAAAATCTTTGTAACTATACTTTTTTATGGTAAAACTATTTGACAATATCTTAAAAAAACTCCCTGTATTGCATTACTCTAAAATCAAGTGTATTAAAATTCGGATTTTCTTTTTTAAGCATCTTATACAGAGGCAGACTTCCAATAGATCGATTTGCTGCACCTGAAGGCGCTGTTAGGGATACCGTTTTAATATATCTATTGTTTCCCTGTTTTTTTGAGGCTCTTCCTAATTGAAAACGGTGAATTCTCGGCACAATATCAGAAACCACTGTTAAAGGAATTCCATATGTTTTTAAATGTTTCCTAAAAAAATATTCCGGTCCGTTTTTACTATTTCCTCCTGTAAAAATCAAGGTATCAATCGTCTTGTGTTTTTTCAGATATCCAATTAGATCACGTAGGATTACTTCCTGCATTCCTAGATCAGATGCATCAACTTTATCCCGTTTACAACTTTGTACGATATCACATACCCCAATATTTTTGGAAAGTAAAAATTGCTTGCGCTGCATAGCTGCCGCTTCTGTTGTTTCATATCGCAATCCCAACTGAAAAATTCGATCCAGTACCGGCCACAACAGCCCATTACTACTCCCATAACAAAAATCCACATCTTTATCATTCAAATCACCAGTGGTGAACCGTGGAGGCGGTAATGTCCCTACGATCAACTTAGTAGTTCCTTCTGGAATAAAAGGTTCATATGGATGTGTATGTATAAACATATATTAACACTATAATTAAATTACGCATAAACCGTAACATTCATATTGACAACAAATTACACAAAATAAAAACATATTCTCTACGTTTACCAAGTAAAGTAAAAAAGGGGAGCATTTATACGCATCCCTATACTAACTTCGGATTGAGAATTATGCCAAAGTAACCTTTATCGATCTCTTTATGCTAGAGAGCTGGATACAGGTTACTTTTTTTTAGAATTGAAAATAAATGAAGGGCTGAAAATCCGCCGCATATGTCTGATAACAAATAATTCCGACAATAACGGCAATACCTCCTTTTACAACAATATGACTATTTATAAATAGGTTTTCTATTTTATCTTTTGCAGCATATGGTAGCCAATGAGTGATATAGCCCAATAACATAATAAAAAATACCATTCTATATTCCCATAAAACAGCCAATGCATTCCCCCAATCCATATTCGTCATTACCTGATGGTAGAACTGCGCAATATGTTCCATGCTATTTCCTCTAAAATAGATACGTGTAAACGTAATAAACAAAAATGTAATTCCGATTTTCCATATCATCGTATACCAGGCTGTAGAGGATTCATATGGACTTATTTTTCTCCAGTATTTATAAAATACGATCCCAATTCCATTAAGACCTCCCCAAACAACAAACTTCCAGGAAGCTCCATGCCATAATCCCCCGATCAACATAGTGATCAAAATATTGACATTCGTATTAAAATGTTTGGCTAGTTTTGATGAAAACAACGTAATGATTAACAATCCTCCTATCAATGAAATACTCAGTAGTGCTATTGCATAATTTCTAAACGCTGCATAGACCCCTAAAAATGTAAATGCCATCACAAAAATATAGGAAAACAAACTCCCGTTACGATTTCCTCCTATGGGAATATACAGATAGTCTTTTAACCAACTTGATAAAGAAATATGCCACCGTTTCCAGAAATCCCCACAATGAATTGCTTTATAGGGTGAATTAAAATTTTTAGGTAATTGATACCCCAAGAGTAGTGCTAATCCTATCGCAATATCTGTATATCCGGAAAAATCCCCGTAGATCTGTAGTGAATACCCAAACAATGCCATAATATTGGTGAAACCTGAAAACATCTCGGGAATATCAAAAACACGATCCATAAAATTCATGGCTATATAATCTGCAAAAAGCATTTTCTTTATCAACCCTTTGAGAATCATAAAAGATGCAGATCCAAACTGTTCTCTGCTAATCTCAATTTTTTTCCTGATCTGAGGAACAAAGTCAGAAGCCCTAACGATAGGACCTGCCACCAATTGCGGAAAAAAGCTGACAAAAAAGCCAAAATCTATAATAGAATCCAGAGGTTTTAATTGCTTTCTATAAATATCGACACTATAACTAATGGTCTGAAATGTATAAAACGAAATCCCTACGGGCAGAATAATAGAATCGACTGTAAAATAATCCATTTGTGCCCAGCTATTCGACCAGTGTGCCAGGTAATTAAACACCTTATAATCCGTATCGAATATTGCATTGTATGAATCCGTAAAGAAATACGCATATTTAAAGTAACATAGAGTCCCCAGGTTGATCACCACACTTATCGTTACCAGCAACTTCTTTTTTATATCAGAAGTGCTCTTATAAATGGCTTTCCCCAGAAAAAAGTCATTAATGGTACTAAACAGAAGGATTCCTATAAAAAAACCGCTCGTTTTGTAGTAAAACAGTAAGCTAATGGCAAAGAGGTAGGCGCTTCGGACATGCTTGTTTTTATAAAGTAACGCATATACAAAATAGATAACAGCAAAAAAGATCCAGAAATCTGCCTGTGTAAAGATCAGAGGGAAGTCCTCTGAAAAAGAAAATATATTTTTTAATCTATTCATTAATAATCTGATTCAGAATACTATTTGGTGTCAATCCTAAGCTTTTTTCCCAGGAATCAGCTAGTGCCTGCACCATTAAATCCGCTTTGATACGATACCCTTTTACTGTAAAATGTACCCGATCTCTGGGCATGAGTTTATGACGGTACCACTTCATAGAAGCATTAAACCCTCCCATAATCTCATAAAAATCCCAAACAGCCATTTTGTATTCTTTCGCCAATTCATAAATCACGTCTCTGGCTACCTTCGTATTAGGGTTTGCATACTGTTTCTTATAATAGGAATCATTTGGTACCGTTAGTAAAACCGCACAATCAGGATTCACTTTCTGAATATTTTCAATCATATTCTTGTAATAAGTTCTAAACTCTTCTGGCTTAAAATCTGTTGTATAGGTATCATTCGTACCAATCGATATAATAAACAGATCGGGAGAATACAGAGATAACTGCTCCTGAAAATACCTGCATCTGTCATAGTATGCAAAACTCCCTCCATTAACTCCTATAGACGTATACTCAATCCCGTTATTATCATTCATTAATTCGATACCCATCATTAAAAATTCCGAGGTAGCTGTACTATCTTTACGTTGTATACAAAACTCAACTTCCTCTAGTGTTTTATTAAATTGAAATTGTATAAAATGAGCTTCTTTATTCTCTTCTACTCCTACTACCAGTGAATCATTTTTAAAACTGATATCATAATCATCTCCATCCCAGGCATCATAAAATACCCGCATGGCGTTAAAATCATACATATCATTGTGGTAATTATTATGATTAGCTTTTACTTTTATATTCGAAACCGAATCTTTAAAAACTGCAGTAACTCCTGATAATCCCCAGGCGATACTATCTTTACGAATAGAACATCGATACCCTTTCCATGCTCCATCAAAGGTTACTTTATAATTCGAAGGGTTATTAGTTCTAGCCATTCGGTACGGGAATAAAAATCCTCGTTGTCCCTTGGCTGTTGGATTCATCCGCTGTAAATATGAGCGTACTCTGTTAGAGTAAATATCTGCCTGAATGTGGGAACCTCCGATATGAAAAATATGTACATCTTCTTTCTTTCCTTCCGCAATCGTTTGTAGTTTTTGGTATAGTTTCTGAAAAGCAGGGGATTCCTCTGCAAACTTCAGGCTATTCGCCTCCCAGTTTATAAAGGGATAATCATCTTGTATCGTATCCAGCATATACTCCTGAGATAAGGCAGGGATACTATACATCAAAATCATAATAAGCAGGTTTCTAAAATTCACGTATCTAATGTTAATTGTTGGTTTGTACTATTGCAAGGGGTATACCAATTACTAAAAATCATTTCATTATAGCTCCGGAACATTCTCCTTTTTTTCCATTAAATCCAGGTATAAGGCTGTAAAAAACAGCTCAGATATAATTTTTGTTCCTTTATGTGTAAAGTGCATATAATCACTTCCTGTTAGTTTTTCTTCTACCCAAAATTTCATAGATCCTTTTCCTCCCATAGCATCGTACATACTCCAATATGCAACATTGTTCTGTGTACAGGTTTCCATTAACTTTTGGTTTAGGTATGGTAACAGCGGATAGGTCTCCATTTTTCCATTAACAGGAAGGCACATATCTGTCGGACCAATAAAGATAAAACTCACATTTTTTGTTCGTCTTCGAATCCAGTTGATCTGCCCTAAAATCCTTTTGGCATAATTATCGACTTTGGTAGAATCTTTTAGATATGGCATGGTATTCCCTCCATACTGCATAATCACTATTTTAGGTTTTAATACACGAGCCATTCGCGCATATGAAGCTGCATTAGACGTAGTAAATACCGTTCCTGAAGCTCCTCTCATGGCTACATTATCAATCTGTATCCCCGAAGGTGCATCCAGGGTGACTCCATAAAAATCAGCACTTTCTCTTCCTTCCAGCTCTATTGTAAGATTTGTAGGTGCTACTGCTGTTTTAATAGTATATATATGATAGTTCTCATCTGCTATCAATGTTCCTTGCTGCAATAATGCTCCGTCATTATACACTTTTATTTGTATGGGAGTTGTCGCATTTCCATAGTGAAGTCCTATGGAGTTAAATCGTCTGAACTTAAAATATGTTTTCTTAGATTTACCAATCGTAATGGTCGCTTTGGTTAGTGGTAATGAATCTACAATCGTACTATCTTTTTTAGGGTCCCGGTATTCTGTAAAACGAGACACCGACATATAAGCTCCATATTTCCTATGCGGGAATTTCGATTGTGTCGGATCAAACAAGGCATATCGTTTCCAGTTATCACTGGGAATTACTACGGCACTCACCTGATCATATACCTGTTTAATCGGTATAAAACCAGGACCTCCGCCTCCATAAATTCCTTGCAAGCGGTTTCTTAGATAAGCTGAAATCCGATCTCCTTCTATCTGAGAATCTCCATAATGAATAATTCGACAAGCACCTGATGCTATTTTTTTCTGTAAGGTACCTATCAAATCAAGACTATCAGGAGGATATTGAATCCGTACAATTTTAGTAGTATCAATCTTTGAAAAATCGGGACGTTGCAGACTATCGTTCTTCATAAATGCCATAGACAAGCCTTCTGGTTCGTCTGTAACCTCATCGGCTACAGGGGTAACTGTTTGGGTTACTTCCAAGACTTCTTCTTTCGTGATGGTTGAATCTACTTCGAGTCCCAGAAATTGCTCCTCAGTCGGATACTTAATCGAGAACCCTGAAAAAGAAAACCCATCTTCTTCAGTTATGCCTTTCTGAATCCCTCCTTTTTCACTTAAAAAGGTAAGACCGAATAAAATGCCCAGTACTACAATAATAAAAAGAGCTATCTGTATGGGTTTACTATTCAAAGTTGATTTGGATTTTTAGTGTTTTATGTAAAAATAGAAAGTTTTTAGAAACTGCCACCACAATCCCTGGCTTTCCTTTACAGAAACTTATACTCCATAAAAAAACCTGTCAGGTCAGTAATTCCCTAACAGGTTTTATTTTTTGTGATACAACTCCCCTTCCTACTTCATTTTCAGTACTAAATCATCTGCCTGCACCATTGTTCCTGATTTTAGTACAATACTATCAACAACACCTGTTTCATTTGCTGTAATTGTCGTTTCCATTTTCATCGCTTCGATAATAAAAAGAGGGGTATTCTTCTGTACTTCTTGTCCTTTTTTGACCAGCACCGAAGATAATGATCCCTGTAGTGGAGCCCCAATTTGTTTGCTATCAGATTTGTCTGCTTTTTCATGTACTTTCTTAGCAACTTTAATCGAAGCATCCTGAATTTCTACATTTCGGGTTTGCCCATTGACTTTAAAAAAGACAGTTACCTTTCCTTCTTCATTTGCTTCTCCTACCGATATTAATTCTATCAGTAGTATTTTCCCTTTATCCAACTGCACGATAATTTCTTCTCCCGGGCTCATTCCATAAAAGAAGTTTTTTGTCGGTATCGTTACGACATTTCCGTATTTCAGGTGATGATTATAAGCTCCGGTAAAAACTTTCGGATATAATTTATACGAAATAAAATCAGTGATATCCAACGAACGCCCCATTCCTTTTTTGAAGAGTTTTACAAATTCCTCATACTCAGCTTCAAAATCGATTGGCTCCAAATGGGCATTAGGTCGATTGGTAAATGGTTGCTGATCTTTTAATACAGCTACCTGCAGGTCTTTTGGGAATCCGCCGGCTGGTTGTCCTAATTCTCCTTTAAACAAATTAACTACTGACTGTGGAAAAGAAAGCGTTTCTCCCCGCTCCTTAACATCTGCTATTGTCAAATCATTACTTACCAGATACTGCGCCATATCCCCTACTACTTTTGAGCTAGGAGTTACTTTGACAATATCTCCGAATAGTTCATTTACTTCTCCATACATTTTGGTAATTTCATGAAAACGATCTGATAATCCCAGACCTGCTGCCTGCGGTTTTAGATTCGAGTATTGTCCTCCCGGAATTTCATGTTGATAGACTTCCCCGGTTCCAGCTTTCAGACCGGATTCGAATGGGTAATAGTATTCTCTAACAGCCTCCCAATAGTTTGAATACTCATTAAGCTTACTAATATCCAATGGATTTTCTCTTTCGTGAAACTTTAGCATTTCATGAACCGCATTAAAATTAGGCTGTGAGGTCAAACCTGATAACCCTCCTAATGCTACATCAACCACATCAACTCCCGCTTCTATTGCTTTGAGATAGGTAGCCGACTGTACAGAAGAAGTATCATGTGTATGCAGGTGTATCGGAATTTTTATTTCTGATTTCAAAGCACTGATCAATTCATATGCAGCATAAGGTTTTAATAATCCTGCCATATCTTTTATCCCCAGAATATGTGCCCCGGCATTTTCTATATCTTTTGCCAGCTGGATATAATAAGACAATGTATACTTCGTTCGGGAGGTATCCAGAATATCTCCTGTATAACACAGCGAACCTTCTGCCAATCCTTTAGTTCTGGTACGTACATGTTCTATGCATGGAGCAATAGACTCCATCCAGTTGAGAGAGTCAAAAACCCGGAATACATCGACCCCATTTTCCCAGGATTGTTCTACAAAAGCTCCGATCAGGTTATCCGGATAGGCAGTATACCCAACCCCGTTGGATCCCCTAATTAACATTTGTAGCAGAATATTAGGAATCGCTTTGCGCAAGGAGCGAAGACGTTCCCATGGGTTTTCTCTCAAAAAACGCAAACACACATCAAAAGTTGCTCCTCCCCAGACTTCCATACTGAATATTTCGGGATGGTTTTTGGCATATCCTTCTGCAACTTTTAGCATGTCAAATGTCCGCATTCTGGTAGCCAGTAAACTCTGATGCGCATCCCGCATCGTAGTATCTGTATACTGAATCTTTTGTTCTTTTTTTAACCACTGTGCAAATTGTTCAGGACCTAACTCTGTCAACAGATCCTTTGTTCCTTTAGGATATTCTAATGAAGTATCAAAAGCAGGTACTTTAGGTATTACAAATTTCCTGGTTGGATCTACTTTCTTTACGTCTGGGTTTCCATTGACAATTATATCGCCTAAGAAGTTTGCCAATTTAGTTGCCCGGTTTTTAGGCTCTTTTATAGCAAATAACTCTTTAGTATTTTGAATAAAATTGACGGTTACCGCTCCTTTTCTAAATGTATCGTGATTCAGTATATTGTCCAGAAAGGGCATATTGGTTTTTACTCCTCTAATTCTAAATTCAGAAAGCGCTCTTCTCATTTTCCTGCAAGCTCCATCTAAAGTTCTACTATTAGCAGATACCTTTACCAACATTGAATCAAAAAACGGAGAAATCGTCACTCCTTGATATACACTCCCGGCATCAAGTCGAATTCCAAAACCAGACGCACTTCTATAGGTAGTAATGGTTCCATAGTCCGGCTTGAAATCATTTTCCGGATCTTCTGTTGTAATTCTACACTGTAGTGCATATCCTGTTGTTTTCAGGCTCTCCTGATTTTCTATTTTGATCTGCTGATCTGATAATTTATAACCTCCTGCAATAAAAATCTGGGCCTTAATCAGATCAATTCCCGTTACAATCTCAGTAACGGTATGTTCTACCTGTACCCGTGGATTTACCTCTATAAAGTAAATACTTCCATCTTCATCTACCAGAAACTCTACAGTTCCAATATTATTATAATTCACTGCCTTACAGATAGAAAGAGCATATCTATATAAATCTTCTTTGATCTGTGTCGCTAATCCATAGGAAGGTGCGTATTCAATTACTTTTTGATATCTTCTCTGTACAGAACAGTCTCGTTCGAACAGGTGCACCATATTCCCATGATGATCGGCTACAATCTGGATTTCTATATGCTTGGGATTTTCTACAAATTTCTCAAGAAAAACAGTATCATCTCCAAAAGCATTTAATGCTTCTCTTCTGGATTCAGGATACGCTTTTCGCAATTCTTCTTCTTTTCTAATCACTCGCATTCCTCTTCCTCCTCCTCCAGAAGCTGCTTTGAGCATTACAGGGTACCCTATCCGTTCTGCCTCTTGTATCGCAATATCGATAGTATCCAGAGATTCTTTATTACTTTCTATAATTGGAATATCATTTGCTATAGCGACCTGTTTTGCCGTAATTTTATCCCCTAACGATTGTAACACTGATACATCAGGTCCTATAAAAATAATTCCGTTATCGAGACAGCGTTGTGCAAAATTTGCATTCTCCGACAAGAATCCATATCCCGGATGAATGGCATCTACATGATTTTTTTTGGCTACCTTAATGATTTCTTCAATATTCAGATAAGGTTTTAACGGTTCATTATCCTTTCCTATCTGATAGGCTTCATCTGCTTTGTAACGATGAAGGGAGTATCGGTCTTCGTAGGTATAAATCCCTACGGTTTCCAGTCCGATCTCTGTACAAGCCCTAAAAATTCGAATCGCGATTTCACCCCTATTGGCGACTAAAACTTTTTTAATTTTCATGTGTTTACAATATTGCTTTAGATATCACATAAAACCTACCAAATGGTTCCTATTGTTTTTATGATGGCGTGTTTTATGTTTGTTTATAAAAATGTTGCTATTCATTATTCAAAATTGAATTTTTTATAAAAAATCCTCGCTAATATACCTATTCATTAAACTATTAACAATAAAACACTGTAATTACTAATATTTTTTTGTTAATTATATAACATATACTTACTCTTTGTTTTATTTACTTTTGACCTTTTGCCAAAAATTACCATTTCTCTAAAACCATATCATTTTATCGATACTCAAAAACCGTAATACAATTCCGTATCCTGAAGTGTGATATCTTTCTATTTGCTATTCTCTTATTGACCATATTTGTCTAAAAACTACTACCTCCTCGATACTAATACACGTAATATTCTACCAAAAACAATGTGTGTTCGCAAATATTTTCTAAGGGAAAGAAATCTCAAAACCGCTATAAACAGGGACCATATACCGTATGCGTACTTCTATTCTGCTTATTTTCTTGTCTGAGGATGTTCTGTTTTTTTCTTTTGTCACTCACTTTAAAAAAAATGATTTTTATGAAAAAAATATTCCCGTATATATGTTTCTTACTCTTTACCCCTATGTTATTTGCTCAGGGGTCGACAAAATCTTTTTCCTTTAAGAAAGGAGAAATTATGGATATTATCCTGCTGCGTCAGAATGCAGCTGTCGATACGTTATTTGACCGGTATAGAAAAACCGCTTTTCCCGTAGCATTTGAATACTCCTTTCAACCGCAACCGGGTTTTGCCATACAGGAACTGACATTAGGAAATCACACTCCCAGTAGTTTTATTTTTGGCAAGTGGGCAACCAAAGAAAAAAGAGAAGGTTTTTTAACTGCTATCACATCCCGTGTTCCTGACTTCCATGAACAGCGGAGAAATATATTTCAATATTTTAGTCTTACCTATTATCAGATTTCTGAAGATATTCAATTCAGCATTAACACAAAAAAATATACCAGTGTTACTGCTTTTTGGAAAAAAGACAACAAAAAATTCATTAATTTTCTAAAAAGATGGAAAGAAAAAGTGACAAATGCCGGAGGAAAAGTTATTTTACAATTAAAAAATGGACAATCCCCTACAGGATATTATTACAACCCTGATATGCTTTATATCATCACATGGAATCATCAATCTAATTTTAGGGAATTTGCCAAAAACAACTCTTTATCTATGTATGATTCCTTACGACATGTACACCAATTCGCTATTAAATAATACTGTTAATTCTATATGCTCCTAAAAATGATGCAAACAATCCTGAATCAACTTACGTACTTTGGTTTTTCGCAAGGACTATTCTTTTTTCTTATTTACATACTATCGCCTGCAAAGCGAAAGAATGTCAATCCGTATATGGCCTTTCTCATCTTTGTGCTTCTAATTGGATTATCAGGAAAAGTATTACACAGTATGGGAGTATGGAATCAAAATTTCAGGCTTATCGCTTTTTCTGAGTTCTCGGCTTTATTATTTGGTTCTACTGTCTATTTATTTACCCGATCTGTTTTGAATAAAAGAAAAATCTCCAGGCAAGATTTGATTCATTACATCCCCGGGCTTGCTTATTCGCTCTTTATTTTAGTATATTTCATGCTACCCAGCGATGAAATATCCAGAGCCCGTGCAGCTACAGGAGAAATCAAACGTGCTATTTTTGCCTGTCATGCCATAGGAGTGCTGGTTAATGGTATATACTGGTACCTCAGCTGGAAGGTATTACAAGATTTTTATAAACGCATCAGAAATGAGGTTTCTTATGAGCTACATACCGCTTTTATTGTTCGGTTCTTATATGTAGTCGGTGCTTGTTTACTTATATGGACGATTCTCTATATTACCAGTTTACTAGGTTATGATATGATTGAGCGTAATGCCCGACCTTATATCTGGGGAATTCTTACGCTGATCATCCTTTTTATCAATTACTACGGTATCATTTCGCCACAGGTTTTTCATTTTGTACCAGATATTACCTCCAAAAAATATGCGCAATCCAAATTGACCGTATCCGATATGGAGCGATTAAAACAAGAATTAGATACGTTGATGCAGGAAAAAAAGCCCTATCTGAACAGCAAATTACTAAAAGCCGAAGTCGCTCAGATGCTGGGAATCAACAACCCTGAACTAGCCCGCTTACTCAATGAGAATATAGGCATGAATTTTTTTGAATACGTTAATTATTACCGAATAAAAGAGTTTATCAATCTGGCAAAAACAGAAAAAGCCAAACAACTTACTTTTTTTGGATTAGCTCAGGAAGCTGGTTTTAATTCCAAAACCACCTTTAATAAATCATTTAAAAAGCTAACGGGAACCTCTCCCTCTGCTTATTTTAATCAAAACACATACGATGAAAATTAATATTCTATATATACTATTCTTAATTGTTATTTCTAGATACTATCGACAATTAAACAACCTTGTAAAAAAAGGAAGCACTGCTTCTAAACCTCACACTATTACAAGAACCGTTGTACATTTTTATGGCTTTATTCCTTATCATCATATCTGGGAGAAATTTTCGAATTCCATTCCAAAAATTGATCATGGAGAAAATATAGTTACGAGCTCGCAATACTTAAAAATAGCGTTATTCGCTTTGATATTTATCATTCCTATTCTGGGACATTCTCAATTAAAAACTCCTTCCTTGAGCCCTGCAGCTATGATTAAGCAAACTGTAGGCATTACGGATATTACCGTAGAGTATTCCCGACCCAGTGCCAAAGGACGAACGATTTTTGGTGAAAAAGGATTACTCCCTTATAACGAAATGTGGCGTACCGGAGCTAATTCTGCAACAAAGCTTACCATATCCAACACGATTCTTATTAACGGTCATCTATTAGAGAAAGGAAGTTATACACTAATCAGTATTCCCGGAATCACTACCTGGCAATTGCTTTGGTACCCCTATTCAAAACGCAATTGGACATCTTATCGAAAACAAACTCCTATACTCACACTGGAACTCCCTGTACAAAAAAACACCTCTTATAAAGAGACTTTTGAAATTCATTTTCAGGACATAACACTTCAGGGAGCCTCCTTACTACTAGAATGGGAATACACTTTACTAACCATCCCTATTCAGGTAAACGATCATGAACAAATTATGACCTCCATCAAAAAAACACTAACCGGTCCTGCACCGATAGCATATTTTAATGCTGCTGTCTACCTGCATGAATCTAAAAAAGATCTCCACAAAGCACTGGAATACATACAAAAGGTTACTGCTTCTACGGATGCCTTATTTTTTCAGGTAACAAGAGAAGCAATGATACTAAAAGATCTAGATAAAAATAAAGAAGCCCTGACAGCTGCTAAACGAGGATTAATGCTCTCTGAAAAAGCTAACAATAAAGATTTTATCCGCCTGAACAAAAAAATTATACAAGAGGTTAAACATCCATAAATTGTTCAGTACAAAAACTGATTACTTTACTACATAACTACCTGCCATCATATTAGTCCGTAGTTATGTAGTATTTCGTTATTCTTTTACATAGATCATATTAATATCTTCTACAGTTCCAATTCTTTAGAGTCAGGGTCTAATTACAAATCACTTTCTATGTAGCATGCCCTCTACTATAAAAAACACCTTATTTATATTGTTGAGTATAAAAATTGCAGGGCATAAAAAAGTTATAATTCCACGTTTGTAATTAAGCCAATAAACTATTTTATGTTTATCTCATGCTTTGAAATGCAAATTTTATAGTTGGAGACATAACAGCATTGCCTCCTATATTTTTATATGACGTTTTTCAACGTTGCTCATGAGAAGTCTGGACTGTATATTTCAAATTTTAAATCAAAATTTTGTTCTAGGAATTCAATAGATTTTTCTGCTAGATCATTACTATTTAATGAGACTAATGGATCTTTTATAGTGTGTTTATCATTTAACAAGGTCACATCAAAACTATTAAAAACAGTACTTAAATCAGGATTAGCAACCGTAAACCAAGCCATTTTTTGGCTTCGTTTGAATTTAAGTATTGATACTTTCGTTTTATGAGTTAAATCAATTTTCTTTTTTAAAATCAATTTTTTTCTAAAGTATAATCCACGATATAAATTATCATTTACTTTTAACAGCCCTCTTTTAGTCAAGGCTAAGCAAACTAATAATGTATAAAGGCTCATAAACCCTAGCAAGACCAGGTATCCTAAAAAGTTTAAGGGCATATTAACTATTAGGAGGAATATTATAATTATAAATGGAGCTCCTATTGATAAAATTATATGAATTTTTTGGTGAATAGTAAATCTACTCTCTAATACTATTTCATTTGTCATCAATTAATATTTTGTGAGATTCTTTATTGTGTAATCTGAAATTGTGGATTTAAAACCTTTCTACATCACTATATACAACGAAAAAGCTTACTTGTCAACCACTCTTGTTTTTTACGTATCTTAACTTGATCGGTAAGTACTCTTAACTTCTCATTCTTCTAATAATTATCTAAATAGACAATTTCTTCTATTTAACCATCAATAGCAAAATCTCCTATTTCATTTATCTGAATTTCAAAAGGGATTATACTGCCTTTTGATCCCCATAAGATTCAGTTATTTTTCCTTGTAATTCTTGGATTTCATAAGATTTTTTTAAATATTCCAAAGTGAAAGGTTACCATTCTAAGATCTTTTTGTGATAATTCTATGGTATCCATAATATCAGATTTGTAAATTATTTCAGCATATTATAATTCATTTACAAGATGGATGCATCACCTCTCTTCATCACCTTAGTCTTATTTTATAACTTCAATAGGAGTATCGAAGTAAATAATTTTACTTAGCTCTGTCCTGATATTATCTTCTTCTTTATTTTCAGGGTCATTTTTATCTATAAAAGAAATCATTTCTCTAACATATCCGCGTATCGTATCCCTGCCCATTCGTTTAGGCCTCCAGTAAAAAGCCACTGTTTGATGAAGGGCTTCTTTTGGAGTTCCTGCCGCTTTTATAGGAATCATCTGTTGCTTATCTAAACTTGGAATATTGATTACTGTAGTATCATTCTTTTCCGTTGTTCCGAAAGAACTTTTAGGGCGATTAGAAAAATCGGCAGTAAAATTCTCCTGTGTATAGTCTTTAGGAAGTGTGACACTGACTGTTGCCGTTTTGGCTTCTTCCTTGCTAAAGGCAGAATTCTCTATCTGAAAAAAACAATAGATAGAATCCGTAAGTTGTACTCTTTTTTTATCAAAATGATAGTGAATACTTACACTTTCTGTAAGCGTATCGCCCCCTGGGAGTGTTACCCACATTTGGTTCGTATATTCCTTCCCGTCAATAATTTTATACTCTTTGGTAAATGTATGATGCCCATCCTTATCATAATTTTTCCAGACACCTGTTTTTTGATCATTTTTATCAAATACCCCTACTCTATGTAATTTCCCACTTTTGTGATATTTTTTATAAAAAATTGAGTTATTCATTAAATAAAATTGAGTTTCTTCAATTTGCTTTTCAATATTATCAAAATAAAAATATAGAGTATCTAAAAACTTTCCATTTGTATAATAACTCTCAAAAGAAATATTTCCACTAGGATAATATTCTATATTCGCTCCTTGTTTTCTATACTTACGATCTATATAATAGGTTTCTTTTAGCTGCCCATCCTCATAGTATTTTGTTATTTTTCTAGGTTGTTGGCACCCGGTTATGACCAATAAAATAATCCCTACTACAAAAAAAAGCTTATTCATATTTCTTTTTTATCGTGATTTCTATCCTAATATCTCCTTGCAGCCTGGCTTGGCTAACGTGGTAAGCAGAATCTCTTTGTGCATTTTTATACCCCTTAATTTCACTAATAAATCCATTAAGTTTCTTATCTGTTTTCAGTTTAAATTTATCTGCTTCCAGAATATGAGTAATTGTATCTTCTTCACCACTTTTTCTCTTTTTTTCTGATTTTTCCTCTATTTCATTTTCAAATCCAAAAGCGTTGCTTAGTTTTTCATAATGCCCGATGGCTGATTTTAAGTTTAAGGTAAACCTGTAAATAGATTGCATTACATTTCCTGATATTTGTTTAAAAGTCCCCATTCTACTTCCTACACCGGGATCACCCCATAGATTATCAGCTCCATTTCGTTTGCGATCGCTCCTTAGATAATTCCCTCCAGAAGTATTATTACCCCACCAGGGTTCAAAAGCTGCATTGTTGGTCAGTTTATCATACCAGTCTGGTTCCTGACTTGTGCGGGGAATATCTTTATACACATCTTCCCAACGACATAAAAAAGCATTCCACTTATAGAATTTCTTACTGCCTTTTGGATGTTCACAGAGTTGTCCATTTTCTTTTCCCGGGTAACCAGGACCTCCATATTTAGTGTGATCCGGTTTCTGAGTATAGGTCGCTACCAATTCTCCTATCATCACTCCCTCTTCATTACACCTACCGGGAGTATATGAAAAATTATTAATCGCTATCGTGCTAAAAGGTGTATAGTGAAACGATAATTGACTGGTTAACACCCTCATTTTTTTGTTTACACTTTTTACCAGTTCACGTTTGAAATCCTGATGATCAGGATCCATGTTTTCTAATACATTTTTAATGGCTCTTTTAAGCACTTTTTCCATGCGCCTGATCAGATCGCCAGAAGAAAAATCATCCATATTGATGGTTTTTAAGAGTTTTCACATATCCAATTTCCGATATAAATATACCCAATATAATACATATACGTATTGTGTCAGTAAATTATTTTGGAGCACCTACCAAGAAAACTTTGCCATATTTATATCATACTCATCTGGTAAATCTACTGCTAATTATATCGTAATCCGTGTGATAAGGGTTAAAAAAAACTTAAATCAGTAATTTTTCATCTCTATTCCGGGGTATTGTTCTCTAATCTCGTATAACGTCATTTATATTGCAATAGTTTACTGGCTCCATTATTAATTTTACATCCCATCAACATATTCGCATTCAAAACATTAAATTAATGGCTCCTTACCCCATAAATTTGGATACCTCATCTTATAAACCTTTTTTCTATTATTTTGGGCAACCAACTCTTATCATCTAGGTTGTTAGCCCATAAGGTATTATTGTGAAATCGTATTTTAATGTTTCGAGCTGCTTTTCTACGGGCTAAAACCTATTCCCAAAAGGGAGTCTTCCTTGTTTTCTATCTACAGTAATAGATGATATTATGGAATTTCTATAGTGTAACCTTTGCTTTTTGGAGATAGCAAGTTCAAATATCTCCCTAAACTTTTTTATTGAGAACGAACGATATAACTGTATATATCCTGCTTTGTATACCCCTGCTTCTCAATCGTTTCAAAATAGGGACGAACAGAAAACCTGATCTTTTGTTGAGCATCAAACACCCAATACCCCCCTTTTAAGGTTCCTTCTTTTGATTCTATATTCCAATCCGGAATGTTTTTTATACACCACTTCCCTTCTTTATTCTTATAGAGTCCAAAAGGCTGTAGTACTTTCTCCTCTGAATAGGTAAATGCGATGTAAGCTGTAATCGACTTATCTTCTTTTCTAAATTCCAAAACAGCTGTATCCTTATCAGAAACTTCCTTAACCCAACTACGATTTTCCGGAGTATTTAATATTTTCCATTCTTCATTGAGAAGCAAACTATCTTCTTTACGCATTAAAACTGCATATAAATTTTGCTGTTCGAACTCGATCAGCTGCTGCTCTGGATGAAGGGTTACTACGGTTTTTTCTGCTACTATACGAGCATTTTGCATGCCAAAAAAGGCACCTATCACAAAAAAGGCAATTTTCACCTCTAGCATATAATTTGTTTTTATTCACATACCAGGTAAAAATAACGAATCCTGCCCTTTCTACAACTCATTAGAAGATACAATCATTGTTCTGACCTTCTATCTCAAGATCAGAATACAGAACAAGACTGTTTAGTTATTATTCCGGTCCTACTGCAATAAAAGAAAACCAGGAATCTTCCCGGGCATTTTCTCCTGTGTTATCCGCAGTAACAATCACCACTCTGCTATTAGATAGAAAAATGATATTAGCGAAGTTATCCTCATACGAGTTTAAAGCAGCTAAGTCTCCTGTTGTAAAGGTTACACTTGGCAACCCTCCAAAAGAGGTTGTAAAATCAATTTGATACCTACTCGATGTAAGTTTAGTAACTGTAAATCCAGCTCCCTGAGCAATGGTTCCATTGGCATTTACATTTCCTCGAACAAATCGCAATTGCTCTGCACTAGAAATAGCAACTTCTGTTGCTCTCCATTCTGTTCCTGTATATCGATAGATCAAATCATCAGTCGTATTATAAAGAACACTACCTGTATAGGGACTAACGATACTCAACATCTCTGCCGTCGTTGCTGTTGGTAATCCTAATACGGCATCCCTATCAATCTGGGCAGTAAGATGGCTTATAAAAAGAAGAAGAAGAAGGGGTATTTTTTTTGACATAATATCTCATTAAATTCTCATAGTAAATTTAAGAAATTATTAACAAAAAATACACTTCCTCCCCTGTATTAAAAATTTTCCCAGCTGTTTGCACTACTAATCTTCTTGTGCTCTTACAAAACACATCAAATATTCATTTACTTTTGTTGCTGAATCTTATTATAATACGCTTTTTCGGTTACAGCAGACCAGGGAGCAAGGCGTTTCTGGAAAGCAGCATAACTTTCATACACTTCTCTAGACAGAGGGTCATCTCCTATCAATTCTTTTATTGCTTCATCTGTATATCCCCGTAATGCATCCAACGTTTCTTTGGAAAATTCTCTGATCTCCACACCTTCTTCATGGATCAGTTTATCCAGAAAAATTCCATTTTGTTTATCAAACTCTGCCAACACCCATAAATGTGCCCTCCTGGAAGCCGCTTCCATAGCTGCCTGTAAGTGCGGAGGCAATCCATCATATAATCGTTTATTGATAAAAAACTCCATCTGAGTTCCTGGTTCATGCCACCCTGGGGTGTAATAATATTTGGCGATTTTATGGAAACCCATTTTATAATCGTGATAGGGACCTATCCACTCCGTAGCATCAATTACTCCTCGTTCCAGACTGGTATAGATCTCTCCCCCTGCAACCAGAATAGCAGCTCCTCCTGCTTTTTCCAATACCTTGCCCCCAATTCCTGGTAATCGCATCTTTAATCCTTTCAGGTCTTCGACACTGTTTACTTCCTTATTAAACCATCCGCCCATTTGCACCCCGGTATTTCCTCCTAAAAAAGGAACCAGATTAAATTGAGCATACGCTTTTCGCCATAATTCATACCCCCCTCCTGTTTCCATCCAAGCGGTTAATTGCTGGCTATTCATCCCAAACGGAACTGCTGCAAAAAATTGAGCTGCTGGTGTTTTTCCTGCCCAATAATACGCAGCCCCACACCCCATTTCTATAGTACCATTGGATACTGCATCAAATGCTTCCAGTGGAGGAACCAGTTCTCCTCCTCCATATACTTTGATTTTTAATTGCCCATTGGATAACTCCTCTACCCATTGTGCATATTTCTCTGCTACTTCCCCCAATACAGGGAAATTAGGAGGCCAGGTAGTAGTCATTTTCCAATGATATACTTTTTTTGGTTTGGTAACATCATAGGAGACTTCACGCATCGTCCCCGGGGGATCTCCTAAACAGGAACTACATAATCCTATGCATAGCATTCCGATCAGGAACCCTATATTCTTTCTTAGCTCATGATACTGTCTCATAATAATATGCTTATTTTTTAATATGTACTGATTTGTGTATATAAATTCATTTATTTAGATAGGAATACAACTTCCGGGAAAAACAAAATAAGCCCTACAATTCCTATCTGAATGATAATAAAAGGAATAATACCTCTATAAATCTGGTTCGTTTGTACCGAGGGAGGTGCCACTCCTTTGAGATAAAATAAAGCAAACCCAAAAGGCGGAGTTAGAAAAGAGGTTTGCAGATTCAACGCCATTAATACCCCTACCCACAACATATCCATATGGAAAGCATTAAAAATCGGAGTAACTACCGGAACAATGATAAATATAATTTCTATAAAATCAATAAAAAAACCAGCGACAAAAATAACAGCCATTACCAATACTAAAAATAACATAGGCGTCAGTCTGGAAGACACGATCAGCTCCTGTAAATACCCATCCCCTCCCAGGGTTCTAAAAACCAAGGTAAAAGTAGTCGCTCCTAAAAGGATAAAAAAGACCATGGAAGTCAATTTGGTAGTTTCTTTAGCAACTTCTTTTAAGACAGAAAAAGAAAACTTCTTCTGTATAACACTGAGAATAACCGCTCCGACAGCACCTATTCCCGAAGCTTCAGTAGGTGAAGCAACTCCTGCAAATATCGATCCCAAGACCAATAAGATCAGTAAAACTGGTAACAGTAATACTTTTATGACTTTTTTTCCATAATCTGTTCCTTTAAACTCAGCAATTTCTTCTGCCGGAATACTAGGAGCTTCTTCTTTTTTCAAATAGGAACGGATCAAGATGTATGCTATATACAATCCTACCAGTAACAAACCTGGATATAAAGCTGCTGAGAAGAGCGCCCCTACATCTACAGCTCCTGATCCTCTGGAAGAAGAATTAATTGTATCAGCTAATAACACTAATACAATAGAAGGAGGAATGATCTGCCCCAGGGTTCCTGAGGAGGCTATAACTCCTGTTGCTAATTCTGTTTTATATCCGCGTTTAAGCATCGTAGGAAGGCTGATCAGCCCCATCGTTACCACTGTAGCTCCTACGATTCCTGTAGAAGCTGCCAAAAGAGCACCTACGACAACTACAGAAATCGCCAATCCTCCCCGGATACGACCAAACATCATCGCCATGGTCTCTAACAGGCTTTGTGCCAATCCTGATTTCTCGAGCATAATCCCCATAAAGATAAATAAGGGAACTGCCATTAGTACATAGTTATTGACTACTCCCATAATACGAGAAGGCAATAAATAGAATGTAGACATATCGAATTGAGAAGGGGCAAATATGGAAACCCCAAAAGCAAAAGCTACTGATATTCCGCCCAGTGTAAATGCTACCGGATACCCTTTGAGAATAAGGATGAATACGACCACAAAAAGGATAATTGCTAAAAATTCCATTAGTATTTTTTATTAAGTAAACTACCTCGGGACAAACCCACAAAGCATTCGTTAGAAACAAATTTTAAATTTCAAGGCAAGCCTCTAGGTTTTATACCCTTTGACGGTGTCAATAAAGTATGAAGACATTTGAGGATATGAGAAATCCCCTGTAATAGTAAAAAAGTAAAACCTACTGTGATACAAAACTTGAGAATATACAAGGCTGGTAATCCTCCCGGTTGCGGAGATTGCTCGCCAATCATCCAGGAAGTAAGCCCGTAATACCAGGAGGTAACGATCACGACATAACACCAGGGAATTAGTAAACAAACACCTCCTAATAAATCAATCCAGGCTTTTCCTTTTTCGGATAAGCGACTATAAAAAACATCAACCCGAACGTGTTTGTTTTCTGAAAAAGTATAGCCAGAAGCGATTAAAAATAACATCCCAAACAGATATACTTCTATTTCAATAACCCAGATAAAAGTGGTCTGAAAAACAAAACGGATAATAACATCTATGGTCATCACAATAGCCAGAGCCACTGCCAACCAGCTTACGTAAACTCCTATTTTTTTATTAATCCAATCCAGTGCTGTGATACATCGTTGCATATGTACTTCTTTTTTCTGCAAATGAATTGTTGAAGATACTAAAACTTGGAAGTCTATAAAACAACTAGCAGAAGTTCTTTTTTATAGAAATGGTTTAAACTTTTTTGAGTTAAGTGAAAAAATAATGGTTTTGTGTTCAGATGAAGTATTTTTTTAGTTGTACAGCAGGGCTACGAAGTCAAAAATTATGAAATATGAGCGTAAGAAGACATTTTTTTAGCAAGCTGGAAAAAGTTTAAATCACTTCATAATTAAATCCCCTTGATTCAAACACACAAAACATTAGCCAGGAAATCTAACTATTCTTTTCTTCAATCATTTTATAATGTTACCACTTCCTGATAATCGTTAAAAATACACCAGAAAGCAACCTGCTATATTGGGTTTATGGTAGTTTTGACACACAATTTTCCTCAATACTTATAGGAATGATGTATTGGATAGTGAATTACTTAGAAGCAAGTCCACGAGGCATCTATAAGAAAGAAATTTTTAATATCGAGGCAAGCCTTGGGATAGTACATCCCTTGGCAGTGCCAATAAAAAAAATGCTTTCAACAGATATGTACTCTGATTATGGCAGTACACGTAGGCAGCTCCTTCCAGTAGTACTGAAAAGAAATTTATGTTGTTGAAAGCATTATATGATTATCGGATGAATACGGGTTCTTCTGGTTTTGTAGTATGTGTTTCGCTATACCCATACCCTTCGTAATTAAACCCTTTTATATCTTCCAGTGTTTCGGCTCCTGTATCTACAATAAAGCGAACCATCATCCCTCTTGCTTTTTTAGCAAAAAAACTAATCATTTTTAGCTGATCGTTTTTCCAATCTTTGAATACCGGAGTAATCACTGGTACTTTTAGGGCTTTTTTATCGATTGCTTTAAAATATTCATTACTAGCCAGGTTAACAAACAACTCATCAGCGGTCAACTCCTGATTGAGATGTGCTGTTAGTTTTTCTTTCCAGAATCCATAGAGATTTTTATTCGCTTCTACCGGCATTTTTGTTCCCATTTCTAATCGATAGGGCTGTATCAAATCCAGCGGCTTCAGTATACCGTATAGCCCTGACAGGATGCGCAGTTTATCTTCCAGCACTCCTAATTTCTCTTGTGGTATTGTATATGCATCTAAGCCTGTATAGACATCTCCATTAAAAGCATAAACTGCTTGTCTGGCATTCTCTTTAGTAAAAGGCAATTTCCAATCCTGATTACGCTGCCAATTAAGTTCTGATAGTTTATCACTAATACTCATAAGCGCTCCTATATCCTTAGGACTCTTTTCTTTTAATACAGCATTCAATGTTTTTGCCTCTGCTAGAAAAGCAGCTTCTGTAGTTTTGGTAGTGGGGATATCTGACTCAAAATTCAAGGACTTAGCCGGGGATATTACAATTTTCACACGATTACTTTTATAGATTAAACACTAATTGTTATATGTTATAAATGTAGATAAAAATATGTTTTCTTCCTTACTAATTTCTGTTCAAAAAATGAATACAAAATCTCTTTTCTAATATTGAATACACTCCCTTGATATAAGAGCATATCGCATTATTTAGAAAATAAATCTTAATTTCGATGATTAAGTAAAGCATAACAAACAGTCTATTTAAGTAGCAATGTTTGCTATGCTTCGCCAACACTTTTTTATAACATCCTAACACTGAGAATATTTTTCTTTCTCATAGCGTGGTCAAAAATACAACGGACTCTTTAGTATCAAAACCCTATGAGACATCTCTTTTCTATACCAGTATTAGTTTGTTCTATACCAATGGTAGGTGATTTCTTTTTTATTCATAAAAAACACTGACTTCTTCCAGCGGTTTTCTTTCTAAGTCAGGCACATAAGACGGTTGCTTGGGGTACCCGACTGGCAGAAGTAAAAAGGCTCTTTCATTAGAAGGACGATCCAGCACTTTGGTCAAGAAATTCATGGGACTGGGTGTATGTGTCAACGTTACCAATCCAGCATTATGAATTGCAGCAATCAACATTCCACTAGCAATTCCTATAGATTCATTGACATAATAATTATTGTGCTTCACCGCTTCTTCGTGTTCATACACCCGTTTACAGGCTACTATAATCCAGGGAGCTTCTTCTATAAATGGTTTATTCGCATCAGTAGCCAAGGGAGCTAAATCATTTCGCCAACGATCACTCATCCGATTGGTATAGGTTTCTACTTCTTCTTTTTCTGCAGCAATTCGTATTTTCTTTTTCAATTCCTGATTGGAAATCGCACAAAATGTCCAGGGTTGCTTATGTGCACCTGAAGGGGCTGTCGAAGCTGTCTTAATAATATTTTCGATTACCTCTTTTGTTACTGGCTCTGAAGAGAATTCCCGAACTGATCGCCTGCTATCCATCCATTGATAGAAAGCCTGACTGCGTTCCAGCATTTCATCCTTGTCATATCTGGGAGATACATACGGAACATGTGTATATCCATTTATTTTAATAGCTGTTAACGATTCCATTTCTTATTTTTTTTAGTTATTGTTGTTGCTTTACTAACATTACGGGTATTAAAGATACAAAACCATTCCCCTATAACGCTATAAATCAAGCTATACTAATAAAAAAAAGAAAAGCCTGTCAGTACTGACAGGCTTTTCTTCAATAAAAAAATTAATGTCGTCTATATTAAATTACTTTAACATTTACTGCGTTTAATCCTTTTCTTCCTTCTCGTAATTCAAATTCTACTTCATCACCTTCACGGATTTCATCTAATACCCCAGAAATGTGTACAAAGTGTTCTTTTTTTGAATCTTCATCAATAATGAATCCAAATCCTTTGGTTTCATTAAAAAATTTTACTGTTCCTTTATTCATTATAATATATTATGGAATAAAGGTAGGGTTAATTAATTTAGAATTACCTGAATAAGGGTTTTGATTATAAATAAGTTTTACGTATGAAAATCTAAAAATCTCCGTTTTTTCTCAAAAAAAACCGTATTTTATAGTAAAAATCAAGCTATTTTTTCCGCTACCCTTCTGATAATTGATTTTTCGCATATTTACGCCACTTCTCTACGCACTCCTGCATATCTGCCGGGATCTGTGTTTCGAACTTCATCATTTCTCCAGTCTCCGGATGTTCAAACCCTAATGTTCTGGCATGAAGTGCTTGCCTTGGCAGTACCTTAAATGCATTTTCTACGAATTGCTTGTATTTGGTAAACGTGGTTCCTTTTAATATTTTTTCACCTCCATATCGTTCGTCATTAAACAAGGTATGTCCGATATGTTTCATATGCACCCTGATCTGGTGTGTACGCCCGGTTTCTAATCGGCATGAAATTAGCGTAACATACCCTAATCGTTCTATCACTTTATAGTGTGTAACTGCCGGCTTTCCCTTTTCTGATTCATCTCCTTCAAAAACAGTATTTTGCAATCGGTTTTTGGGATGTCTTCCTATATTCCCTTCGATGGTTCCTTCATCTTCACTCAGATTTCCCCATACGATGGCAACATACTCCCGCTCAGAAGTTTTATCAAAAAACTGTTTCGCCAGATGAGTCATTGCTTCTTCCGTCTTGGCGATGACTAATAACCCACTGGTATCCTTATCTATTCTGTGTACCAGCCCCGGTCGATCACTACTATTGTTTGGTAAATTATCAAAATGATATATTAACGCATTGATCAAGGTTCCTGAGTAGTTTCCATGTCCCGGATGTACAACCATCCCTGCCGGTTTATTAACGACTAACAGATATGCATCTTCATATACGATATCCAGAGGAATATCTTCGGGAGTCAACAGGTTCTCATATGGCGGATGAGAAAACAGTACCCGTACCACATCGTTGGGTTTTACCTTGTGATTGGACTTCACCGCTATATCATTGACAAAAACACTGCCCTGCTTAGCTGCTTGCTGTATTTTATTTCTGGTGGCATTCTCTACAAAGTTCATTAAAAACTTATCAACGCGCAGGGGAACTTGTCCACTTCCTGCTACAAATCGATAATGCTCATATAAATCATCCTCTGTAGGTTCTAATCCTTCTGTATTCATAAGCTGGTACTGAAACTATCTTTTTTTAATCCGAAGAAAGGTTTACGGTTCCTCTGTTCCCATCTCCCAAAATCAAATCGATTGCAGAAGTCTTCATCAATTTAGTTCCCGGGCTCAGTTTTTTACCGTTATATCGTAACTCTAACACCATGTCTTTGGCTATATTCGGTTTATAGGTTACGGTACCTATTTTAAACCCTAAAGCCAATAGTTGGGGTTTTGCCTGACGCAATGTTTTCTGTACAACTCTAGGGACTTCTACTTTCTTATATCCTGATGGGTTCAGGGTTACATATATCTTTCTGTTTTCTTTTACCATATTTCCTGCCGCAGGGTTTTGTTCTATTACAGAAAACCTGGGATACTCAGGATTAAAATTTGCTGAATCCTGTACCTCAAATCTCAATGAATGTTCTTCCAAAATTAGTTTTACCTCATCAAGTGTTTTCTTGCTTAAACTGGGTACTACTATTCGCTGATCGTGATTGGTAGTACTATCCAACCAACGTAGGCCCACAAAGCATAAAATAGCCACCATTGCCACAGCAATTACTAATTGGATAAGGAACATTTTACTGAATATAAACTTGAGTAATTTCATAGATTGATTTGATAATTTGGACAAAGATATGAAAACCGAAAGTTTTAGGCTTTTGTTCACAGATAAATGATATTTTTGTTTTCACAAGCTCTAGAAAACAAAACGAGTCATTGCAATCGTTATACTGTAAAAGAAGGAGGTTTTGATACTCCTGATGGTATCTAAAAATAATATGTAATACACATGAAAAAAAATATAGCCATTCTTATGGGAGGATACTCCAGTGAATTCGACATTTCTGTCAATAGCGGTCATGTTGTCTATAAACACCTGGATAAAAGCAAATATACTCCTTATCGGGTCATCATTAGTAAGGAAGATTGGTACTACCTGGATGAAGAAGAGGCGCGACATCCTATTGACCGAAGTGATTTCTCTTTCCATCTCAATGGGGATAAAATTACTTTTGACGCAGCCTTTAATACTGTTCATGGCACTCCGGGAGAAGATGGTTTATTACAAGCATATTTTGAGCTCCTCGGAATCCCACAAACTGCCTGTGATTTTTATCAGGCTGCCTTAACCTTTAACAAAAGAGATTGCATCAGTGCAGTCAAACCATACGGAATTCCCTGTGCTACTAATTATTACCTCAATAAGGGAGATCAGGTTCATGTAAAAGAGATTATTAATCAGGTAGGACTTCCTTGTTTTGTAAAAGCAAATAAATCCGGAAGTAGTTATGGGGTTTCTAAAGTCAAAACCGCTGAAGAAATGCTTCCGGCCATTGAAGTTGCCTATAAAGAGGATGATGAGATTATTATCGAATCTTTTCTGAGCGGAACAGAAGTGTCTGTAGGTGTTATTCACTATAAAGGAAAAGACATCGTACTCCCGATTACCGAAATCGTCTCGGAGAATGAATTCTTTGATTATGCAGCTAAGTATGAAGGAAAATCCCAGGAGATTACTCCGGCAAGATTATCAGAAGAAGATAGAAAGAAAGTAGAAGAGATTGCACTAAAAGTCTACCAGGTTTTAAAAATGTCCGGATTCTCCAGAAGTGAATATATCTTCCACAATGGGGTTCCTCATTTTATAGAAATGAATACAAATCCAGGATTAAGTGAAGCAAGTATCTTGCCTCAGCAAGCACAAAAAGCAGGTATCAGCCTTACAGAACTATTTAGTAATGCGATAGAAATGTGCCTGTAACATGCTAATTCATTTAGTTTTCTATATTTGTAGCACATCATAGATCAAGTACACAACATATGAGAAGAGCTGTTTTTCCGGGGTCTTTTGATCCTATTACCTTAGGGCATTACGATATCATCGAACGAGGACTCACGCTATTCGATGAAATTATTCTTGCAATTGGAGTGAATGCCGATAAAAAATACATGTTTTCACTGGAAGAAAGAAAGCGATTTATCGAGGAATCTTTTAAAGATGTTCCAAAAATTAAAGTAATGACTTACGAGGGATTAACTGTTGATTTTTGCAAAAAACAACAAGCCAATTTTATCCTCAGAGGATTGCGTAATCCAGGGGACTTTGAATTCGAAAAAGCAATTGCTCACACGAATAGGAAAATGTCTGAAATAGAAACTGTTTTCCTTCTGACCTCTTCTGGAAAAAGTTATATCTCGTCTTCTATTGTCAGAGATGTGATCCGCAATGGAGGAGATTATACAGGGCTTGTACCTGATACGGTGCGCGTACAATAAACACATTCACATTCTTTATATACTAAAAAAAGCTTCCCGGATATGTATTCAGGAAGCTTTTTTATGTCTTATCAAGCTGTTAATTTACTACATTAGCATTCTTGTTTATTCTCTTTTAAAATTCGGGTATTATGAAAGTTCACGAAACAGCATTCATTGTCTCTACTTATAGATCTCTTCACGAAACGATTAGTAAAGATCCCTATGCCAGATTGTGGAACAATGATAAGACCAATTCTCTGCTTCCGGAAATATTTCAACAAATTTCTTCTAAAGAAGCCATCCTACATGCAATAAGAAATCGTTTTTTTCTGGAAGAGCTTACCGCTTTCTTCAAACATCACCCAACGGGAACACTCATTAATTTTGGAGCAGGATTTAGCATGTATCAATTTATACTACCTGCTCATATACATACAATCGAAATTGACAAACAACCTATCATTGAATATAAGAAATCTCAAATTGGTCAATGGATTAAAGATGGAACCTTGCCTCCACGGGTAATCGACTATCACGCTGTGGATTTTGCTACAAATACGACAAAAGAGATCGTTGCTAAAATAGCTCCGTATATCCAACATACTCCTACTTTTGTACTGTTAGAAGGTGTCTTATTTTTTCTGGATACTACGACTACAAACAAACTGTTTGAAGTTTTTTCTTTATTACAAAAACCAGGGGATCAAATCGGAAGCGTATCTTATCAACCCGAAGTAGCCAGTACTGAAGTATACAACCGGTTACTACACTATTTTGATCGCAATAATCAGACGAATGAACTATTTGCTCACCAGACGATTCCTTCTTCTTTTTATCATTCTATCAATGGATATACAGTAGAGAAAGAAATAGATGAGTTCACGCTCGCAGCTACTTATGCTCCAGAGGAAAATATACTGATCAAAGAGGCTATCCTCAATGAAAGCTTGTATATCCTAAAAAGAAGATAACATTTACTATTGAAATCTTTTTTTTACTTCATAACAAAAATCAGTTCAATCTACGTTTGAAAGCATATATATGCTAAGATTCCTCTTAAAATTATCACAAACAAAATTAACTGACTGTTAATTACTTACTGCACACTTTCTTTCAAATAAAAAACTGCATTTCTTTACTTCGTTTACAATATGAAGGGCTATATGTAATAAATTAAACAGTTGGTAAACTCCTGTTTCATTTACCTACTAGTTCCCTATATATTTATACTCACTCAACTTAATATTATTTTTATGGAACAGAGACTTCCCGCTAATTAACTCCCTAATTGCCAACACACAGGGCATCACGGGAAATCAACTTTATTTTCGAGTTTTTCCTCGAAGCATTTAAATCTCGATTATCGAGTAACTCACAAAAACACAAATCATGAAAAAACAACTAACTATCTGGCTTTGCTTCATTATGTTTGGACTTAGCGCACATGTAATTGCACAATCTAACCCTTTGCCAGAAGGACTACCGCCTTCCAGAATTTCTTTTAAAGTAAATAACAAAACAGTATATATTCCATATTGGCGAAACCTGGCTATTGGCACCCGAAGAACGAATATCACTAATGCTATTATTGCTTTTCACGGGGTAAATCAATACGGAAAATCCGTGTATGATAATTTAAGATCCGCAGCTATTTCTGAAGGACAATTAAACAACTCCCTTATTGTTTCTCCTATTATGATGGAACTCGATCATATGAATTATCACAACCTGGATAAAAACACATACGCTTATTGGACCAGGAGGTGGAAATTTGGAGATCTGTCTCAAAACAGCAACCGGGTTAGCTCTTTTACGGTCATTGATAAAATTGTCGAAATATTACTTAGAAATAACCCTAATCTAAAAACACTGACAATTACTGGTTTTTCTGCCGGAGGACAAATGATCAATCGATATGCAGCCGGAAGTCGCGTTTCTATTCCTTCCAATGTTAAAGTACAATATGTTTCTTATGCGCCTTCTATCTACCTATATCCCGACAGTAGACGTCGAATTTCCGGATCTGAAAACAGATTTAGAACACCTTCTACCAATTGTAGTAATTACAACAAATATGAATTTGGAATCAATGGGAACCTAAATTCATATATGAGAGCTACCGGAGCAACTGCTATCAAAAGAAATTTAACCAATAGAACGGTATACCAAATGATCGGAGAGCGAGATACAGGAACCCGTTATCTGGATGTCCGATGTGGTGCCAAATTACAAGGCGATAATCGATACCAACGTGCTCGCATCTACACCAATTATGTACGCAGGTATTATATGAGAAATGACAATAAAAAATTGTTAGTAGCCCGTGGATATGGTCACTCTGCAGGTGCATACAAAGCCCGAAATGTAAGAAAAGTATTCTTTGCTTCATCCCGAAGATCCAAAGCTTTTGATGTGCACGAATTCGACAAAGAAACATCTACTAATGAAATTACTGTATACCCGAACCCGGCTTCAAATAGGTTACATCTATCAGGTGATAGTAAAAATACTTCTTACAGCATCTTTAATCCTCAGGGAAAAATGGTTAGAAAAGGAATAAATAACGCCCCTGAAATTACCATAGAAGACCTACAGCCCGGGATGTATTTTATTCAAATAAAAACGGATACTTTCACTACGCAAAAGACCTTTATAAAAAACTAAACAGTATTAATAATATTAAGCAGAAGTATAACAAAGCATCTTTTTATCATTTTTTTAAAAAGGTGCTTTTGTTTTGACACAACATCAAAACCCCATCATCAAAGCTCCACAGGTTCCCAAACCAGTGATCAGATAAATTCCGGATAAAATCATGAATACCTTCCCGGCCACCGGATAATTATACTTACGCAACAGTAATCCTATAATTAATAATATCACCGGAGGTACTAACATAATCATTACAATAAAAATGACTAATCCGTCTAAGTTTGGCTCTAATAGAATCATATACTTTCTTTTTTTAGTTTTTCCAGATATGCTTTTTTATCATCTCTATAAAAAAGATTCATCGTTTCAAAAGGGATTATTTTATAATCTTTATCTACAATATGGACACAGGATTTCTTTATGGCTCTGACATCAAAATTATGCGCATCTATAAATTGCATAATAATAATCCGGAATAAGTTTTCATACCCTAATTCCGGAGCTTTTATATCTGGCAAGCAACACATGATGGATTGAAGATTCTGAGAAGCTACATCTACCGAATTTCCAGTACTAAACAACTGTAACATCCGCTCATGCAGTTCTTCATCTTGCTCATAGACAATCGTATTCTTTCCATTATTCAGTAAATCTGCCGGATTTATATATCGAGTAAGCGGAATAATTCCTGATTCATCTTTAAAAGCATATCCCATCACCAATGCATCAGGGTTACACGGTACCGGTATTAAATCATCCGGTTCGAAAGCCGGGTACTGTTCCAGTATTTTTCTCCGCACTTCTGTCAGGGTAATTCGATCTGTTTCTTCATTAAAATCTTCCAGGCGTCCCGCTATCTGAGTTGGCTGAAAAGTGACCCCTCTTACACATTTTTGTTTAATCGCATATGAAATCACATCACCGATTTCATGATCGTTCAATCCTTTCTGTAAGGTAACGACCAAAGTAGTTGATAAGTTAAACACATTCAGATGTGCAATTGCCTGTTTGCGTACCGCTGTTAAATCTTCTCCTCTTAATTTTTCTAATACCTCAGCTTCTAATGAATCAAACTGCAAATAAATCTCGAAATCAGGCATATACCCTGCTAACTTTTCAGCAAACTTCTTATCCTTTGCAATTCTCACTCCATTGGTATTTACCATTAAGTGTCTAATCGGTAGTGTTTTGGCATAATCCAGTATTTCAAAAAACTGAGGGTGAATTGTCGGTTCCCCTCCACTAATTTGCACCACATCAGGTTCTTTTTCATTAGCTACAATGGTATCCAGCATCTTCTTAATTTCATCCAGTGTTCTGTGTCTTCCGTAATGTGGTGAAGAAGAAGCATAACAGGTAGGGCATGTCAGATTGCATCGATCTGTCACTTCTACAATTGACAAACAAGAATGCTGCTCGTGATCCGGACAAAGTCCGCAATCATAAGGACAACCATAATGCGTACTGGTATTAAAACGATAAGGAAATTCGGAAGCTTTGTTATAATTTCGGATGTTTTTATAATATTCAATATCATCTGCAATTAGCACTTTGGATCTTCCGTGCTCAGGGCAGTGTTTTAACATATATACTTTTTCATCCTCAAAGACGATTTTAGCATCAATTCTTTTCAAACAAGAAGTACAAAGGCTTAGCGTGTAGTCATAGTACGTGTATTTTCTAGTCGGCATATAATAGTTTTCGGATCGTAGTTCTGTAGTAAATTGTGCATAATATACATAAATACTGAATACTACTTAACCCGAAGACTAAAAACACATTAGGTTTTAAGAATTCTATAACAAATCGAAACGAAAAATATGCGATCATAAAATATTTAAAAACAATCCCTGAGACCGAATCTTTTCTTTTGGCAACTGCTTGCAACACCTTCCACAAAACTCCTAGAAACACCAATTCATATAATGCCAGCGGATGTCGCAACACCCCATCTCCCAAATCCATTCCGGTAAAGAAAGTTGTCGGCTTCCCGTACGTAAATTCATGTATTCCGTATAAAAAACACCCGACTCTTCCGATAGCTATTCCAAGAATCAGAGGAAAAGTAAATAAATCCCCGGAAGAAGATCGTTCTCCTATAATTTTTTTTATTAGTTCTACCCCTAATAGCCCACCAAAAAGCCCTCCCATAATGGTTTTGGTATTTAATAATTGAAGTACTTGTTCTATAGAAGATACGGATACTGGGTTTTCTAAAAAACCGATAACTCGAGAACCGATAAATGCCCCAAAAACGGCGCCTATGATAATTGTCAATCGATTTGATGAGGAAATATGATCTTTGTGCTTTTTCTTTAGATACACATAATATCGAAACCCGACAAAGAAAGCGAGATATTCTAAAACAAGATGGATATTCACTTTATACCCCAGTACTACAGGTTCAAAAGGAATATCCATCGTTTATATTTTTATTTTTGGTAAGTTATTACTCTTCAATACTAGCCATCACATGATAGCGCGGATCATCAATATTGTGTTCTATAACACCTGCTAATCTTGGTGAAGCTTTAATCATAAGTGCCTGGCAGTCCTCACTAAGGTGTTTTACTTTTACTTTTTTACCTGCCTGCTCATACTTCCCTACCAGATTAAAAATTGCTTCTAAAGCAGAATGATCACTCACTCTGGATTCCATAAAATCAATTTCTATATGTTCCGGATCATTCGACACATCAAATTTACTATTAAATGCCTGAATACTTCCAAAAAACAAAGGTCCCCAAATTTCATATACCTTTGTTCCATCGTCTTTGACATGTTTTCTAGCTCGGATCTTTTTAGCATTCTCCCATGCAAATACCAACGCAGATATTATAACTCCAGCAATTACAGCTATCGCCAAATCAAATAAAACAGTTAATAAAGATACTGCGATCAATACAATGGCATCTGCCAATGGGATCTTATTAAGGATTCTAAAACTAGACCAGGCAAATGTCCCTATGACTACCATAAACATTACTCCTACCAAAGCTGCAATTGGCACTCTCTCTATCAGAGAAGAAGCAAATAAAATAAATAGCAACAAGGTTACGGCTGCTACAATCCCTGACAGCCTTGTGCGTCCTCCTCCTTTGATATTAATAATTGATTGTCCAATCATGGCGCAACCTCCCATTCCTCCAAAAAGTCCTGTGATGATATTAGCTCCTCCTTGTGCCAGACATTCTCTATTAGAGTTTCCTCTGGTTTCTGTCAACTCATCAATCAGATTCAGTGTCATCAGTGACTCAATCAATCCAATTGCTGCCAGAATCAAAGCATAAGGACCGATAAACCACAATGTCTCTAATGTCATCGGAACTTTTGTAAATATCGCTGATTGAAATTGAGGCAGTCCTCCTTTTAATCCTTCTCCCCCTCCATCTCTGATAAAACTACCTACAGTGGCGATGTCTTCCATTTTTCCAAAAATTACAATCGAAGAAACTACCAATATTGCGATCAGCGCTTCAGGAAGTTTAGTCGTTATCTTAGGAAGTCCCCACATAATAAGCATGGTTAGTAATACCAATCCTAACATCCATAATAACTCCTCAGCAGGAAGCCATTTTTTGGCTTTTCCTTTCTTTTTGACACTATACAGACCTTTTTCTTTGGTATTATAATTAAATGCGACCTCTTTGCTTGTAGCATCATATACCTGAAAAACATCTTTCCCTTCTTCTGGAACAATGATATACTTACTTTCTTTCGTTTGCAGATCTTCTAATCTATTTTTATTAAAGGCAAACAATACTTTATCCGTAAGTACTTCGTATACCTTATTATCTTCTCGAACTTCAAAACGTTTCTCTACTGAAGTTGTTACATACTTATCATTACCAAAAAGGTCTTTACTGCCTTCTTTAAACATTCCTAACTGAGACAGAAAAATCACAATAGCCAATCCGTTTACAAATCCCATCATTACCGGATGTGGGATTAATCTAACAAACTTCCCTAGTTTGAAAAGACCGGCCAGCATCTGAATACCTCCCATTAAAATAACTGTCGCGAAAAGATAATACAACCCTAGTTCCTCTCCCGGAGCCCCCATTGCATTTCCTTTAGCCACCAAGGTTACCATTACAACAGCTAAGGCACCGGTTGCTCCTGAGATCATTCCAGGTCTTCCTCCTGCTACTGCTGTAATAAATCCAATCATAAAAGCAGCATACAATCCTACTAATGGATCTACTCCTGCTACAAAAGCAAATGCTACTGCCTCAGGCACTAAGGCTAAGGCCACTGTTAACCCTGATAAGATATCATTTTTGGCATTTGCCATTCTTTTTCTCACAAATTCAGTCATGGTTGCATTTTTTTTAAGGCAGCAAAAATACAGCTATTTTATCGTCTTACAAGGAAATATGACGCTATCTAATGTTTAATTCTTATGAAAATGTTAATAAAACAAGATCCCATCAAAAACTTTTTATATTAGCCGGGATACCAAATACCTATAAAATATAAGGGGAGATCTATGATACGAATATCAGAAATATTGCAAGGATGGCAACTCTTCTTATGTATGGGTAAAAACATACCCTATAAAACGAATTTAGACGAATTCCATCGGGGATTGTAAAAAAACACTAAAAACAAACTGATGAAATATACTTTTACATTTTTCCAGTATACGCTTTTAATACTGTTACTTCTTACATCCTGTACAACGACTACAAATTCAGAAAAAAAAGATATTGATTTTACAACTACTTTTGAGAAAAGTAGAGGAACAGAAACTCCAACATATCAGGAAGTCATTTCATATTATAAGAAATTAGCCGATGCGTATCCACAAATTCACCTGCAAGAAATCGGAATGACTGATAGTGGTTTTCCACTTCATGTAATTAGTCTTCACGATAGTAACGAAACTCGTTTTGACCAGTTACGAAAAACGAAAAGAATTCTACTTATCAATAATGGAATTCATCCTGGAGAGAGTGATGGAATCGATGCTACCATACTGCTATACAGAGACATTGTTCAAGGAAAAATTCCATTTCCTAAGCATACCGCCTTAGTTACCATTCCTATTTATAATATAGGGGGCTCTCTGAACAGAAATTCTACCTCCCGTACGAATCAAAACGGTCCTAAATCCTATGGGTTCAGAGGTAATGCCAGAAATTTTGATCTCAATAGGGATTTTATCAAAAATGACACTAAGAACTCACAGGCTTTTAGCGAAGTATTTCACCTGGTACAACCGGATGTTTTTATTGACAATCACGTGAGTAACGGGGCTGATTACCAATACACCCTCACTCACCTGTTCACACAACACAATAAATTGGGAGGTCCATTAGGCACCTATCTACATCAAGAAATACAACCTACACTAACGTCCCTACTGGAAGAAAAAAAATGGGACATCACTCCTTATGTCAATGTATGGGGACAAACTCCAGACAAGGGGTTTACCCAGTTTATGGATCATCCAAGATATTCTACAGGTTATACCACTTTATGGAATACATTGGGAATGATGATCGAAACCCATATGCTTAAACCCTATAAACAACGTGTAGAAGGTACTTATGAATTGATGAAGTCGATGATTGATATCATAGAAAACGATCCTAAAAAAATCAAACAATTACGAGAACAGGCTTTTTCGTATTTTGACAAACAGACTACTTATCCTATCCAATGGAAAATAGATACGACCCGTCATAGTACATTTCTGTTCAAAGGCTATGAAGGAAAACGAATTCCCAGCACACTTACACAAGGTACTCGATTAAAATATTACCGAGAGCAACCCTATCAAAAAGAAATAACATATCGCGATTACTTTATCCCTTCCAAACAAGTAACCATTCCTGCATTTTATGTCATTCCTCAGGGATGGTGGAGAATAACGGATGCTCTAAAGAGAAATCAGGTTGCGTACCAACGTCTTTCCAAAGATACTACCATAACTGTAGAAACCTATAAGATACAATCTTATAAAACACGGAATTCTCCCTATGAAGGACATTACCTTCATTATGACACTCAGGTAAGCAAAAAAGAAAACACCATGACTTTTAGAAAAGGAGACTATCTGATTCCTACAGCTCAAAAAGCCATAAGGTATATCATAGAGGTATTAGAACCTGAAGCTCCTGATTCATTTTTTAATTGGAACTACCTGGATACGATTCTCCAACAAAAAGAAGGATTCTCTCCTTATGTTTGGGAAGACAAAGCTATCGAACTATTAGAAAAACATCCTGAACTAAAAGCGCGATTTATTGAAAAACAAAAAGACACTTCTTTTAGAAAAAACAGTTATCGTCAGCTAGACTGGCTTCATAAACAATCTAGCAACTATGAAAAAGCACATATGAAGTATCCTATATATCGTATTTTACGATAAATAATCCTGAGAAAAAAGCATTTTAATGTTCGCATATGAATCTTTTAATGCTTTTTTTGTCTTTTTTCTATTTTTCCACTTTACTTTATGGATGTCTTCTTCTATCTGAGGAGTTAATGTACCATTAAAAGCTGTTTTCATCTCAAACCAATAAGTAACTTTTAATCGGTATTCTCCATTTCGTTTAAAAACATGAAATGTTTTGTATAAAAACTTAGTTACCTCTAATCCGGTCACACCAGTTTCTTCTTCCACTTCTCTGATGGCAGCTGTTTCTATATCTTCTTTTCGTTCTACTTTTCCTTTAGGCAAATCCCATTTACCATTGCGATGAATAAAAAGAACCTCATTCTTAGCATTATACACTTTGCCTCCTCCTGCATAGACTACAGGTAATTTGGTATACAAATGTGCCAGCAGGCGTTCTTCTTTTTTATGATATAAATGATATTTCTTATCTGGATTTTGGATAAGATCTTCAATGATCTTTAAAAAATCCACTTCTTTTATAGGAAACGTCTGACAATCTGCTACAGACTTTTTAGTAGATAGAATAATTGGGGCGTTATTCACAAAAACTTTATACATTTGCACTATGATTTTTGATAAAAATACAGCAAAAAAAACAGCTGAATTATTGCTGCAAATTAATGCAATTAAATTACAACCGCAAGAACCTTTTACATGGGCTTCTGGTTGGAAATCTCCTATTTATTGCGACAATCGTATAACACTTTCATACCCTATTATCAGAAACTATCTGAGAGAGCATCTCGCTAAGTTTATCGAAGACGAGTATGGAAAGCCTGATGTAATCGCCGGAGTTGCTACCGGGGCGATTGGTATTGGAATGTTAGTCGCGGAACAACTAAACCTTCCTTTTATCTATGTGAGACCAGAAGCTAAAAAACACGGTCGCAAAAACCAGATCGAAGGGATCGTTCCCGAAGGAAAAAATGTAGTGGTGGTGGAAGATTTAATTAGTACAGGAAAAAGCAGTCTTAATGCAGTCAAGGCGTTGAAAGAAGTAAATGCCAATGTAAAAGGAATGATCGCCATTTTTAACTATGGTTTTGAAATTGCTAATCAGAACTTCGAAGAAGCATCTCTGCCGCTTCATACACTAAGCAACTATGAGAACCTTCTGGAACAGGCACTGGATACCAATTACATCACAGAGGAACAATTAAACACCCTGCAAGGATGGAGAACTAATCCTTCTGAATGGGAACCACAAATCAAAATTTAAATGAATCTAGAAAGCAATACTATTACTATAAATAAATCTCCGGAAGAGGTTTTTGAATTTTTGACTAAGGTTGAAAACTTTGAGCAAATCATGCCTGAGAGCAAACAAAATTTTGAAAAAATAAACGATTCCAGATTTCTTTTTCAATTAAAAGGAATGCCGGAAATTGTTTTAGAACAAAAAGAAAGTACCCCTTCTTCGCAAGTAGTACTTGGTGCGGCAAGCGATAAGCTTCCTTTTACTCTTACAGCTGATATCACTCCTTTGGAAGACGGAAAAAGCAGTACTAAACTAACCTTCGAAGGAAAATTCAATGCCATGATGGCAATGATGATAAAGAATCCGATCCAGAACTTTATCAACACACTTAGTGAGAACCTGGGTAAATTGTAATCAATATAATAATTGAAGCTCTTTAAGGTCAAATTCTCCTATAATTTCATCTTCCAAGAGCACCTGTAGTTTTCCTTGTTGTGTAACACTCTGGATAATTCCAACAAAAGAATCTCCCTCTCTGTCTTTGAACATAGAGGGTTTGTTTTTTCTAAACAAACATTTTTCATATTCTTGTTTCAACGACATAAAACCTGACACATCAAATGCAGTGAAGCGTTTTTCTAAAGCATACAAAAAAGAATGTAATACCTCTTCTACATTAAAATTTCTACCTGACAACATCGATAAAGAAGCTGCCCTTGGAAGATTTTCGAAATTTTTCTGATTCACATTAATCCCTACTCCGATAATAACACCAGTTAACCTGCCATTATTAACAATATTTTCTATTAAAATACCACATATTTTATATTTATCTGACAGAATGTCGTTTGGCCATTTGATTGACAATTTAGGTATCATGAATGTTTGCAACGCATCAAACACCGATAATGATACTAGCATTGAGATATAAAATTGATCCGAAGCTTCTATTTTCTGAATCGGCATAAAAACGCTACAGGTAAGATTTTCACCGGGATTACTCACCCATGAAGCTCCTAACTGTCCTTTCCCTGCCGTTTGCTCCCTGGCTAATACACAGACTTTTTCCACTAATTTGTCCTCTCTATTTAACCCTCTTAGAAATGAATTTGTAGAATCAATGGCATCAACTTTGATTATATGCATAAAAAAAATAGTGTAAAGTTTTATAATTGTCTGCCAATACAGACAGGTAAAAACGAAAAAAATAATAACTTTACACAAATTAAAAAAATGCATGATTAAAAAAGAAATTAGTACTGACCAATTAATAACTCAAATCATTAAAGGGATTGAAGAAGTTAAAGGAAGTGATATTAGCATTTTAGATTTACGAGAAATAGAAAACACTGTTTGTGAATATTTTATCATCTGCAACGGTACTTCGAACACCCAGGTTAATGCCATTGTGAACTCTGTACAAAAAACAGTAAGCAAATCTTTAAAAGATAAACCTTGGCATGTAGAGGGTAGTGATAATGCGGAGTGGGTTTTAATTGATTACGTCAATGTAGTGGTTCATGTTTTTCAAAAACACATTAGAGAGTTCTATGACATAGAGGGATTATGGGGAGATGCGAAGACTACTACAATAAATACAAATTTTTAAAAAAAGAAAGAGCGGTAAATGGCTAAAGAGAGTAAAAAACTAGAACCAAACAAAAAACCTAAGTTTAATGCTTACTGGATATATGCTATTATCATTGTTGGATTTTTAGCATTGAATTTTTTAGGAAGTAACGGTTGGGGAGCTGCCCCAAAAACCACTCCTTCCGATTTTCAGAAATACCTCAGCAATGGAGAAGTAGAACGAGTTGTTATTCTCAACCGAAGAGAAGCAAAGGTATTCCTTACCAACGAAGCAAAAGCACAAGAAAAACACACTAAAAAAAGAAGTAAATCTTTATTATCATCCGGATTAAATGAGCCTGATTATCAATTCGAATTTGGAGATCTTCAAAATTTCGAAAATGAAATCCAGCGAATTAAAACAGAAAACGGATTATCGACTCAAGTAATTTACGACACCGAAAGCAATGTATGGGGAGACATTTTAGTAACACTACTTCCCTTTGCACTTATCATTGGAGTATGGGTATTTATCATGCGTAGAATGAGTGGTGGTGCTGGAGGAGGTGCCGGAGGGCAGATTTTCAATATTGGAAAATCAAAAGCAAAACTTTTTGATCAAAATACAGATGTCAAAGTTTCTTTTGAGAATGTAGCCGGACTAGAAGGTGCTAAAGAAGAAGTACAAGAAATCGTAGATTTTCTTAAAAACCCTGAAAAATACACCTCATTAGGAGGTAAAATCCCTAAGGGGGCTCTTCTTGTAGGTCCTCCAGGAACCGGAAAAACCTTATTAGCAAAAGCAGTAGCAGGAGAAGCCAAAGTACCTTTCTTCTCTCTTTCAGGATCTGATTTTGTAGAAATGTTTGTGGGAGTTGGAGCCTCTCGTGTTAGAGACCTTTTCAAACAAGCCAAGGAAAAATCCCCAGCCATAATATTTATCGATGAGATTGATGCCATTGGTAGGGCTCGTGGAAAAAGTAATTTCTCCGGATCAAATGACGAACGAGAAAACACCCTGAATCAGCTCCTAACTGAAATGGACGGTTTTGGCACGAATACCAATGTAATTGTAATTGCTGCTACTAACAGAGCTGATGTATTAGACAAAGCCCTGATGAGAGCTGGACGTTTTGACAGACAAATATTTGTAGACCTGCCTGATATCAGAGAACGAAAAGAAATTTTCGAAGTTCACCTAAAACCTTTAAAAAAGGTAGAAAATGAATTAGATACCGATTTCATGGCCAAGCAGACCCCTGGATTCTCAGGAGCTGATATTGCTAATGTTTGTAATGAAGCAGCACTTATTGCTGCCAGAAAAGGAAACACAGCCGTAGGAAAACAAGATTTCTTAGATGCTGTGGACAGAATTGTTGGTGGTCTAGAAAAGAAAAACAAAATCATTACCCCAGAGGAGAAAAAAGCCATTGCTTTTCACGAAGCAGGTCATGCCACTGTTAGCTGGATGTTAGAACATGCTGCTCCCCTGGTAAAAGTAACTATTGTACCTAGAGGACAATCATTAGGAGCTGCCTGGTACTTACCAGAAGAACGTCTTATTGTACGACCAGGTCAAATGCTGGATGAGATGTGCGCAACACTGGGAGGACGTGCTGCAGAAAAAGTCATCTTTAATAAGATATCTACCGGAGCATTAAGCGACCTGGAAAAAGTAACCAAACAAGCAAGAGCAATGGTTACTATATATGGACTAAATGATAAGATAGGAAATATCACCTATTACGATTCTTCGGGTCAAAATGAATACGGATTTACTAAACCTTATAGCGAACAGACCAGTGAGCTTATCGATAAAGAAATCTCCAATATCATTGAAGAACAGTATCAACGTGCAATAAAACTGTTAGAAGAACACAAAGACAAGCTAACAGAATTAGCAGAAGTACTACTAGAAAAAGAAGTAATTTTTAAAGATAACCTGGAAGAAATCTTCGGAAAACGCCCTTTCGAAAAGGAAAAAGAAGAAACAACTGAAGACCCTTCATAGAAGTTTTTACTTGTTTTATCGTTTTAATTAAAAAAATCTTAACCTAACAAGAATATTAGGTTAAGATTTTTTTATCTTTGAACGTTTTGTAAAATCAAAGTAAGCAACCCCAATAAAAATGAGTCTATTTAGAAGATTATTTTCCTCAAAATCTAAATCAGACCAGAAGAAGAAAGATCAGCAAATTGATGATCGCAGTAAATATATGCCCGAAATCGACCTACCTGTAGATGAGAGCTTTATGCTTAATTTCAGGAAGAATGGAGGTAAGTTTCTTTATTGCGATAATGAAAATGAGATTCTGGATTCTTTTGACAATATCCTATTAGAGAATGATTGGTATGAAAAAAAAGTATTTTGTATAGAAAAAGGATTGGAACAAAAATTTTCAGGGTATAATTTAGAATTTACAAAAAACACCTCATCCTCTTTTTTCCTAGCTACTTGCGAATACTTGATTGCCGACACTGGTGCTATCCTGTTTTCTTCCAATCAGCTCGGAGAAAAGAAAATAACCGAACTTCCTGACAATTTTGTTATCCTTGCCGGAACAAGCCAGCTTGTACAAAATATAGGCGAAGGATTAAAAGGAATAAAAGAAAAAAACAAGAATGCCATACCAACCAATATCACTACCATCAAAAACTTTGAAACCCAAAAAGAAAAAGACTTCTTAAGCTACGGAAGTACATCAAAAAATCTATATTTGCTCCTGCTGGAAGACTTATAACATGAAGGAAATAATAACAAGGTCTTTATCTGGGTTTTTGTATATCCTTATATTGCTCCTATCCATTTTTATCTCTAGATACACCTTTATAGGCGTATTTTTTATTTTTGGAATTTTAAGCTTATACGAATTCCAGAAACTGATTCGCTATAATAAAATATGGCTCTATTTCCTATTTGCTTTTTTAATGTTGCTATTCAACAGCATTACCCTTCCTGATTATGTAGTACTCACTATACTATTACTGACAATAGCTACTGAAATTTTATTGATCAGGGACTTAATAAGCATACGGATTATTCCGATGTTCGAAAAAAAGAAATACCTAACAAGTATATTTTATCTAATAACCTCAATTATATTTTTAACCCAAATACCAATCTATAACAACAAGTATGAACCCATGATTATGGCGGGCTCTTTCTTTTTGATCTGGACCAATGATACATTCGCATATTTAGTCGGTAAAAACTTTGGAAAACACAAATTACTGGAACGCATTTCCCCTAAAAAAACAATAGAAGGTTTTATTGGTGGGCTTGTCTTCTCTCTACTGGCAGGATATTTAATTGCTACCTTTACAGAAACATTATCAACCGGAATTTGGTTGATTATAAGTGTAATTATGAGTATTTTTGGTTCTCTTGGAGATCTGATTCAGTCTAAGTTCAAAAGACAGGCTGGAGTAAAAGACAGCGGAGCAATTATGCCGGGACATGGAGGGATGTTTGATCGTCTGGACAGCATTATATTCGCCAGTCCTTTTTTATACTTGTTTTTACAAATTCTAAATTATGTTTCATAAAGAAGGCTATAAAATCATATCCATATCAATTGTCTTATTCTTAGGAATTAATCTTGCATCATATGTAGCATTACAAATAAGAGAATGGCAAGTAGCGATCCTGATTGTTACATTGATATTTTTATTTCTAATTCTTCAATTTTTTAGAAATCCAAAAAGAACAACAAAAGTAAATGACCTTTCTGTCGTATCTCCTGTTGATGGAAAAGTAGTTGTTATCGAAGAAGTTTTTGAAAAAGAGTATTTTCAGGAAAAAAGACTTCAAGTCTCTGTTTTTATGTCGCCAATCAATGTTCATGTTACCCGACACCCTATTAACGGAGACGTTTTATTCAGCAAGTATCATCCAGGAAAATACTTAGTTGCATGGCACCCTAAAGCTTCTGAAGAAAATGAGCGAACTACAGTGGTTGTAAAAAACGATCATATTGATGTTTTATATCGTCAGATTGCCGGAGCACTAGCCAAACGTATTGTCAACTATGCTGTAGAAGGAGAAAAAGTCACACAAGGTAGCGACAGTGGTTTCATTAAATTTGGCTCCAGAGTAGATTTATATCTGCCCATAGGCACCAAACTCAATGTATCACTCAATGAAAAAGTAAGAGGGGGCGAGAGTATTATCGCTAGTTTATAATTTATATGACGGAAGAAGAGAAAATAGATATTGAATTCAAAGAAGCATTCAGAAGGGCATCAAACACAAAAATACAATTACCGCCTGATATCATGCTTCACTTTTATGCATATTACAAACAAGCAAGCTTATCACAGGGCATGGGCATGCACTCCCCTTCTGGTAACAGCGAACTGAGAAATGCCTTTAAATTAAATGCGTTATTTCAGGTAAAACACCTCAGCGTAAAAGAAGCAAAATTAAAATATATAGAATTAGTCAATAAATACATCATTGACTGATTTAAAAGCATAAAAAAAGAGACTGAATACAACACACTTCAGTCTCTTACAATCAATCAATTTGTCGAAGACATACTAAAAAAAGTATTTGAAAACAAAGATTATCCCGAGAGCTATTAAAGCTTCTCGTATAGATTTTCTTATTTTATCCTAATAATGTTTTAACCAAAAAAACTGGCGTAAAAGATTATAAATCTTTATAAAACATTCTGTTACAAATATACAACCCACCCTATCTTACAATAGAATTTTTGCTGTTATATATTGGTTAAATTCCCAGTCAAGCTTTAACATTTTTTAAACAAAAAAGTTCGAAAAGCAACTACTTTCCGAACTTTATATAATCATCTTATGTTACTCTATTAGCTCTTTAGGCTAGCTAAACTCGATTTCAGTGTTTCTATTTTAGCTTCTGCATCCGCCTGTTTCTTACGCTCAACTTCAATTACTTTTTCAGGTGCATTATTAACGAATCGTTCATTCTGTAACTTCTTTTGTACAGATTTCAAAAACCCTTCAGTATACGCCAATTCTTCGCTCAACTTCTTTATTTCTTCATCTACATTAATCGCTCCTGACATGGGTACAAAATACTCATTAGATTTTACTCGGAAAGAAAGTGCTTTCTCTACCTTATCATCTACATAAGATATCGCAGAAATATTCCCCAGTTTAGCAATAACCGCATCAAATGCCGTACTAAACTTCTCATGATTCAATACTGACATCTCAATCTGCTCTTTAAAAGAAATATTCTTTTCCTTTCTTATTGTCCGAATTTCTGACACTACAGCTGCTGCGATTTCAAATTGCGCAATCAATTCCTTATTAACAGCCCTTTCTTTAGGCCATTCTGCTATAATTAACGCCTCTTCTTTGGTTCTATCCGAGATTTGATGCCATAATTCTTCTGAAATAAATGGCACGAATGGGTGAAGTATTTTTAGGTTTTCCTCTAACACTGCAATAACTTCCTTATATGTTTTCCCGTCGATTGGACTACCATATGCCGGTTTAATCATTTCCAGTAACCAACTACAGAAATCATCCCATACTAACTTATACGTAGTCATCAGCGCATCACTGATACGATACTTAGCATAACTATCCTCTAATTCCCTTAAGGCTTGCTGGAATCTGGAACGATACCACTCAAGTGCTATTCCTGAAGCTTCTGGCTGAGGAATCGTTTCATCTACCTCCCATCCTTTTATCAACCTAAAAGCATTCCATATTTTATTTACAAAACCACTTCCCTGCTTACACAGCTCTTCATCAAACATCAGGTCATTTCCTGCCGGAGAACTCAATAACATCCCTACACGAATACCATCTGCTCCATAACGATCAATCAAATCTAACGGATCCGGAGAATTCCCTAAGGATTTAGACATTTTACGTCTCTTCTTATCCCTAACAATCCCAGTCAGGTAAACATTGGTAAATGGTTTTTCTTTTCGATATTCATACCCCGCTATAATCATTCTTGCTACCCAGAAAAACAAAATCTCTGGAGCTGTAACCAAATCATTCGTCGGATAGTAATACTTAATTTCTTCATTATCCGGTTCCAGTATTCCATTAAATACACTCATTGGCCATAACCATGAAGAGAACCAAGTATCTAATGCATCAGGATCCTGAGTTAAGTCTGCATCTGACAAATCATTATTTCCTGATTTTTCTTTTGCCAACTTTAACGCTTCCTCTCTGGTTTCTGCTACTACAAAATCCTCTTTCCCTGTTCCGAAGTAATATGCAGGAATCTGATGTCCCCACCACAATTGTCTCGAAATATTCCAATCCCGCACATTCTCCATCCAGTAACGATATGTATTGACGAACTTCTCAGGAACCAGGTTTACCTCTTTATCCAATACTGCAGTAAGTGCTGGTGCTGCCAGATCTTTCATTTTTAAGAACCACTGATCACTTAACTTAGGTTCGATTACTGCCTTGGTACGCTCACTTGTCCCTACTTTATTAAGGTGTGTTTCTACTTTTTCCAGTGCTCCGATTGCTTCCAGCTCCTTTACAATCTCTTTGCGAACTACAAAACGATCTTTTCCTTCATAATGCAGTCCATTCGCATTGAGTGTCGCATCATCATTAAAAATATCGATCACTTCTAACTGATGCTTATCTCCCAGTACCTTATCATTCTGATCATGAGCAGGAGTCACTTTCAGACACCCTGTACCAAACTCCATATCTACATATTCATCTTCTATAACAGGAATTGCTCTTCCTACAACTGGAATAATCGCCTTCTTTCCTTTTAGGTGTGCAAATCGCTCATCGTTAGGATTGATACATATAGCTGTATCTCCCATAATAGTCTCTGGACGAGTAGTCGCAATTGTCAACGTTTCTTCACTCCCTTCCAGCTTGTATTTCAAATAATATAAATTCCCTTGTTTTTCTTCATAAATCACTTCTTCATCCGACAAGGTGGTCTTGGCCTGTGGATCCCAATTCACCATTCGATATCCTCTATAAATCAATCCTTTATTATATAAGTCTACAAAAACTTTTATAACAGAAGCGGATAAATTATCATCCATAGTAAAAGCCGTTCGCTCCCAATCACATGAAGCTCCCAGTTTTTTTAGCTGTTCTAATATAATTCCTCCATGTTTATGCGTCCACTCCCAGGCATGTTTCAAGAATTCTTCTCTGGTCAGGTCGCTTTTATTAATTCCTTCTTCTTTCAGCTTAGCTACCACTTTTGCTTCTGTAGCAATAGAAGCATGATCAGTCCCCGGAACCCAGCACGCATTATATCCTTTCAGACGTGCACGCCTGATAAGAACATCCTGAATTGTATTATTAAGCATATGCCCCATATGTAGCACTCCCGTGACATTCGGAGGAGGAATGACTATCGTATACGCCTCTCTATCATCAACTTCTGAATGAAAATAATTATTTTCCATCCAATAGTTATACCATTTATCTTCTACTGATTTTGAGTCATATTTGCCTGATGAAGCCATACTTTGGTCTGATTTTTGATTTTTAAAGTGCAAAAGTAATTATTATAAACGACAACAGGAAAGCCTTTTTAGGTTTTGAAGTTGCATAAAAAGTAACTACATTTACAAACAATAAAAACCTACACTATGAAAAATATAATGATGATTTTATTTGTTGCTTTATTAGGTACAACAATAAATGCACAAGAAGCCAAAGCGCAAATAAAATTCAAAACAGATGTTATCGATTATGGTGAAATAGAAGCTGGAAGCGATGGTATTCGCGAATTTGAATTCACAAATACAGGAAGCGCTCCTCTTATTATCTCCAGAGTATACTCTAGTTGTGGTTGTACTATTCCTGAAAAACCAAAGGACCCTATCGCTCCTGGAGACAATGGTGTCATCAAAGTAAAATACGACACAAAAAGAGTAGGTCCTATCAGAAAGACTATTACGGTTTATTCTAATGCAGAAGAATCCACAAAAGCTATAAAAATAAAAGGAACTGTACTCGCTAAGAAATAAAATTATTTTTAAGAAAACATAAAGAAGAGAAGAACCTATCAGTTCTTATAAAAAAAGCACCGATAAAATCGGTGCTTTTTTTTATTGCTATATTACTTTTTTAAGACGAAATGTATATGTCAGCTCCACTCCTAATCGTTCTATTCTTAACCGAATTTTCTTCCCTTCTTTGGAATAAAACAGATCATTAAGGTCCGATAACTTATACTCATCTGCATTTTTACCGTTAATCGCCAGTAAGACATCCCCCTTCTTCAAACCAACTGCTGCTGCCGAAGAACCTTTCCGCACATCAACCACTTCATATTGTTTTGCCAGGCTATAATGAAAATTAGATTTGTATTCTGTAAAACTCACCATATCTCCTTCTTCTTTTCCACCTCTTGTTTCAAAGCTAAAAGAAACCGCCGATTTAGAATTTCTCAGCTGTTTTTGTACCCGAACACCTGTATGCTGTATCGTCAGGCCACTCATATTATAGTAAAATGGTCTTTTGAAATACTTATTCTTTTTGAACCTGATTTTCTTATCCGGGTAATTAACAACAACATTAAATCTTTTCAACACACCTCCCCCCAGAGACCCCTGTCTTCTAAGTTTAGAAACTCCCCGAATATATAAGGAATCAGGAAAAGATGTCGTTACATTTTTAATTTTAAAATCCCCGATACGCAATCCTTCTACCTTTGTTTTCTTTCCATAGATATCTCCGTTAAACCCTTTTCCCAGGAAATCAACAAAAGAATTTTGAGGAATTCTGATGTTTTTTTTTGCATTCTCAAACAACCAAAGCGCAGAGCCCGAACCGGAATCCATCAATAAATTAAGATCCACCAGTCCCGTCGATGATTCATATCGTGCTTTGACATATGGTCGTTTACCATTATTAAAGTCCAAAACAGTATCATAGCATTTTTTACACTTTTTATATGTATAGGACTCCGGATTGTATACTTTCAATATTTTTGAGGCATAATTAACCTCTATCACAAAATTTTTAAAAAAGTCATACCCTATAATACCATGCACAGGAAACCCCATTCTAGAAGACAAATCAATACTATCATCAAACACCATATAAACCGTATGATTTCGACTTAGAGAATTCCCTATTTTTAATTGATTATTCACCGATTTGATCCCTTCCAGAGCATCTCCCCCTCCCAATCCTCTAAGTTTAATTTTAGAAATATTTTTCAGTTCTAAATATTTTTTGTTTTCCAGACTAAAAATAATAGTCGTTCCTACTCCTGTATCCAATACAAAAGATAATTTCTCTCCATTTAGCTCTACAGGAATCACAATCAAATTATTAGCAAGTTCAAATTTTATCTTGTCTTTTGTTAACTCCGAATCAAGCAAAAAACCTCTTTGTGAAAAAAGGAGAGATGTAAAAAAGAAAAAAAGAGTCAGTAATTTATAGGTCAAAAATTGATAATTTTCTTTGGGCATCGTATTCATTACAATGAATATAATAATTTACTTCAATTTTTAGCACAATAGTGCGCTATTTTTTAAAAATTTTAAGAAATTAGCGGCTATTTATTTTTAGATAAGACCAATGCCAATAGTATCGAGTAAAGGAAAAGCAATGCCGGAGTCGCCAATTCGAAAATTGGTTCCTTTTGCCGAAAAGGCAGAAAAAGAAGGCAAGCATATTTTTAGGTTGAACATCGGACAACCAGACATTAAAACCCCCATAGAAGCATTAAACGCTGTACGAAATCATACAGTAGAGGTTCTTAGCTATAGTCATTCGGCCGGGTTTAGAAGTTTCAGAGAAAAACTGGCTGCTTATTACTCCAAACACCAGATCGCGATCACTGCTGATAATGTACTGATCACAACAGGAGGAAGTGAAGCCCTTATATTTACTATGGGAAGTATTACTGATCCCGGAGATGAAATCATTGTCCCCGAACCTTTTTATGCTAATTACTACAGCTTTTCTACGCAGTCCTCTGTAACAGTAGTTCCTGTTATTTCCTCTTTAGAGAATGGGTTTAACCTTCCTGATATAGAAGAATTCGAAAAGTTAATTACTCCAAAAACAAAAGCAATCTTAATCTGTAATCCCGGAAATCCAACAGGATACCTATACAGTAAAGAAGAAATCAAAAAATTAGCAGACTTAGCCATAAAGTACGATCTGTTTTTGATCTCCGATGAAGTATACAGGGAATTTGTATATGACGATTCTAAACACTACTCTATATTACAAGACAATCGACTAGCGCAACATGCAATTGTAGTCGATTCCGTTTCCAAAAGATACAGTATGTGCGGAGCTAGAATCGGCTGCCTAATCAGTAAAAACAAAGATGTAATTGACACGGCTATGAAGTTTGCTCAGGCACGATTAAGCCCTCCGACATTTGCGCAAATAGCAAGTGAGGCCGCACTGGATGCCCCAGCGTCTTATTACACGGAAACCATTGCAAAATACAAAGCGAGAAGAGATACTCTTGTAGAAGGATTGCAAAACATTCCCGGGGTTAAGGTAAGTATTCCTGACGGTGCCTTCTATTGCATTGCAGAATTACCTGTAGAAGATGCTGAACATTTCTCTAAATGGCTATTAGATAAATTCCATGTTGACAACCAAACTGTTATGCTCGCTCCAGCTGCCGGGTTTTATTCCAGTAGAGACAAGGGGAAAAACCAGGTACGAATAGCCTATGTACTCAACAGAAGAGACTTATCACAAGCTACCAAAATATTACAGTTAGCTTTAGAAAAATATCAAAATGATGAATATAGAATACAAGAAGTCCCTCAAAAAGTATAATACTTTTGGCATCGACGTTACAGCTTCTGAATTCATCTCAATACAATCAGAAGGAGAACTCATCGAAGTACTTAAGCTACAAAAACCATTTTTTGTCTTAAGTGGAGGCAGTAATATGTTACTTACAAAAAATATTGAAGCCCTGGTTATTCACATGAACAATAAGGGTATTTCTGTAGAAAACACTTCTGACACTAGTGTACAAATTAAAGCCATGGCAGGAGAGAACTGGCATGATTTTGTACAGTATTGCGTAACCAACGATTATGGAGGATTGGAAAACCTTTCCTTAATCCCCGGTTGTGTAGGGAGTGCTCCTATTCAGAATATAGGTGCTTATGGAGTAGAACTCAAAGATTCATTTATACGCTGTTCCGCTATTCATATCAAAACAAGAGAAAAACGTATATTCACTAAAGAAGAATGTATGTTCGGATACCGAAATTCCATTTTCAAAAACGATATAAAAGGACAGTATATTATCACTAGTGTTACCTTTGAACTAACCCACAAAACCCATACGATAAATACTAGTTACGGCGCCATCGAAAAAGAACTGTCAAAAAATGAGATCGAGCAGCCCACAATTAGAGATATCGCCAATGCCGTTATCGCTATTCGCAAAAGCAAGCTTCCGGACCCAAAAGAAATTGGGAACAGCGGCAGTTTCTTTAAAAACCCTGTTATCCCAACCAAACTTTTTACAGAGATCAAAGCACAATATCCTGAAATCCCATCCTACCCTGTTGATGATCAAACCACCAAAGTTCCTGCTGGATGGCTTATAGAACAATGTGGTTTTAAAGGCAAGCGATGGGGAGATGCCGGAATTCATAAAAATCAGGCACTGGTATTGGTCAACTACGGAAACGCTACTGGAAAAGAAATAGTAGAAATTTCCCGCTCCATTCAAAAAGAAGTAGCTGACAAGTTTAATATCGTCCTGGAAACAGAAGTCAATATTATATAAATCAGCTCCACTTTCTGTGTTTAAAATTGTATCCCTGAAAGCGTTAATTTCAGTCGTGATATAGAACATCGTACATATTCTTTGTATCTTTGCACTTATTGTTATTATTTTATTAAATGAAATTACTTTTTCTTACCATTGGGATCTTACTAATTGCCTTTGCTGGAATTGCTATAAAAATCTGGGCTAAAAAAGATGGGAAATTTGCAGGAACATGCGCTAGTCAAAGCCCGTTTTTAAACAAAGAAGGAGAATCCTGTTCTTTATGTGGTAAAACTCCGGATCAATACGCCTCTTGTGATGATGCTGGTCACAGCAAATAATCCGCAAAAAATATTTCTGAAACACAGATCATTGAAAAAAGAATCCTTAACACTGTTAGATCACATACAAAAAGCCAAAGAAGGAAAACAAACATCTTTTAATTATTTGTTGGATACTTTTTGGAACGATGTATACAATTTCCAGTTACAACGAGTAAGGAATGAATACGAAGCAGAAGATATCTCTATCCAGAGTTTCTCCAGAGCTTTTGATAAAATTCACACTTTTAAAGAGGAGTATAGTTTTAAAACCTGGTTAATTCAGATTAGCAAGAACATTCATATTGATTTGCTTCGCAAAAAAAATGCCTCCATTCAGACCAAAACAACGAATGAAGTAGGAGAAGCAGTCTATAAAATTGCGGATGACACCCCTACCCCTGAAGATAAATTAATCACAGAACAAAACCTGGCACAACTACTACTATACATCAAACAACTAAAACCTCATTACCAACAAGTTATTAATTTGCGCTATTTTCAGGAGCTGAGCTACAAAGAGATTTCAAGCACATTAAATGAACCGATTAACAATGTTAAGGTAAAACTTCTCAGAGCAAGAAAGTTATTGGCAGAAATCATTAAATCTCCAAAAAAATAACCCTTCCCTGCTACTCTTTTTATCAGTCACTTATTAACATACTCCAGATCACAAAACATCGCAATATCAAATTCTTACATATTAAGAATCATTATAAAAAAAAGAAAAAAACAGATAAAAAAGCGATGGATGACCAATAGCACTCTATAAATCCATGCGATCTTTGTATTTTTGTAAAAAATAATTGCTTATATGAATACAGCTGTTACTTCAGTGAAACCACCTAAAGGAAAACCTAAATGGCTACGTGTTAAACTTCCTACAGGAAAGAAATACACAGAGCTCCGTGGTTTGGTGGACAAATACAAGCTTCACACCATCTGTACTTCCGGTAGTTGCCCGAATATGGGAGAGTGCTGGAGTGAAGGGACAGCCACATTCATGATCCTGGGAAATATATGTACTCGTTCCTGTGGTTTTTGCGGAGTAAAAACCGGAAGACCTGAAACTGTTGATTGGGAAGAACCGGAAAAAGTAGCCCGATCTATAAAGCTGATGAATATCAAACATGCAGTGATTACCTCTGTAGACAGAGATGATCTTGCTGATGGAGGATCCATTATCTGGGCAGAAACAATTCAGGCAATCCGAAGAATGAATCCCAATACAACATTAGAGACATTAATCCCGGATTTTCAAGGAAAACACAAAAACATAAATCGAATTATTGCTGTAAAACCCGAAGTTGTTTCTCATAATATGGAAACCGTAAAACGACTTACCAGAGAGGTTCGAATACAAGCAAAATACGAACAAAGTTTAGCAGTTTTAAAATACTTAAAAGATAGCGGAATCAACAGAACCAAGAGTGGAATCATGCTTGGATTAGGAGAGAAAGAAGAAGAAGTTATCCAAACATTAGAAGACTTAAGGGCTGTGAACCTGGATATTGTTACTATTGGTCAGTATTTACAACCTAGTAAAAAACACCTTCCTGTTAAGCAATTCATTACACCAGATCAGTTTAAGAAATACGAAGAAATTGGATTAAAAATGGGGTTCAGACATGTAGAAAGCAGCGCCTTGGTTCGCTCATCTTACAGAGCACAAAAGCACCTGACATAATTCTTTTTCGAAAAAAAAATCACATCGCGATACCATGAGTACTTCCATACGAATTGCAATTAATGGATTCGGTAGAATTGGTAGAAATTTATTCCGACTTCTTTTAGACCACCCTACTATTCAGGTAGTAGCCATTAATGACTTAGCCGACACTAAAACACTTAGTCACCTATTAAAATACGATAGTATTCACGGTATCTTACCCGGCACTATATCGCATACAGAAAATACTATTGTAGTAAATGACCATGCTTTTCCTTTATTAAACGAAAAAGAACCAGCTTCCTGTAACTGGAAGCAATACGATGTTGATATTGTCATCGAAGCCACAGGGAAGTTCAAAAACAAGCAACAAGCAGAGAAGCACCTACTTGCCGGCGCTAAAAAAGTAATTCTTTCTGCCCCACCTATTGATGATAGTATTAAGACTGTTGCTCTTGGTGTCAATGATCACATATTAGACGGTACGGAAACAATTATATCCAATGCTTCTTGTACCACTAACAATGCTGCCCCTATGATCCGGGTAATAAAAGAATTATGCGGAATAGAGCAAGCGTATATCACCACTGTTCACAGTTACACTACAGATCAAAGCCTACACGATCAGCCACACAAAGACTTAAGACGTGCCAGAGCTGCTGGACAATCTATTGTCCCTACTACTACGGGAGCCGCAAAAGCATTAACTAAAATTTTTCCGGATTTGAGCAGTGTTATCGGAGGCTGTGGAATCAGAGTCCCTGTCCCGGACGGATCTCTTACCGATATCACCTTTAATGTAAAAAAAGAAATTTCTATAGAAGAAATTAATGCCGCTTTTAAAAAAGCTTCCAAAACATACCTGAAAGGAATTCTCGATTACACAGAAGACCCTATTGTATCTATTGATATCATAGGAAACTCACATTCTTGCGTGTTTGATTCACAGATGACCTCTGTTATTGACAACATGGTAAAAATCATCGGATGGTACGATAATGAAATAGGATATAGCAACAGAATCATCGATTTAATTCTAAAGATTAACAAGAATTAACTATATTAGTTGAGTTATTCAAAGAAAAATGCCTGTCTTAACTAAACATTTTGTCTTTATTATCGTTCTATTATTCTGCCCCAAAACCCCTTCCTTTTGTAAGGATAATCTGGCTAATAATAAGATAAAAGACTCCTTAGATTTACATCTAAAAAACGCATCTTATTCCATAAACAGAACAAGAGCTGACCAAGCGATCTCCTATATTATATCTGCTAAAAAACTAGCTATCAGAGATCAGGACAGAAAATCATTCGCAAAAATAAATCACGTTCTGGGACAACTATATTATCGGCTGGGTAATTATCAGAAAGCAGAAGAACAAGTACTCACTGCTATAAAAATACAGGAAAAAGAAAAAGACGAACCTGCATTAGCTGTGTCATATAATACCTACGCATCACTTCATATTACCTTACAACAATATGAAGATGCTAAAAAAATGTTAAACAAAGCATCTGAGTTAGAAAATAAACATTCCAATCCATTACTGCGGTCTGCGATATATCTCAATTCAGGGTTGCTCGCCCGAAAAAGAAAAAATACTCCCGAAGCACTCAAGCATTTCAATGAAGGAATCGCAATAAGTACCACAGAGGATTACAATAAAAATCTGCTACTACTAAACAAAGCACTCACTGAGATTGATCTAAACCAATTAGACAATGCCTTTCTTACCAATACGGCAGCATTAGAAATTAGTAAAAAATCAGATTGGAAAGAACTGGCAGCTTACGCTCATAAAACATTTAGTATTTTACACGAGCTACAAGGAGACTCCATAACCTCCCTAGCACATCTAAAATCATATTTACAAATCTCAGATTCCTTAAGCACTCTAAAGAACAATTTTATCACCAATGAGATCAGTACACATCTCAGTCTTAATGATAATAATATAACGATAGAAGAACTTACAGAAGAAAACATACAACAACAACGAACATTAAAACTGGGACGACTAACTACTATTTTGAGCATTGCTCTTATCACTATCTTATCACTTCTAACACTCTCTCTTTATAAAAACAACAACCTTAGAGCAAGAGCGAATGAATTACTGCAAAACAAAAATGCAGAATTACTACTTGCCAAAGAGAATGCAGAACGAGCCAGTGAAGCTAAAGTTCAGTTTTTATCAACCATAACTCATGAATTGCGGACTCCATTATATGCGGTAACCGGATTGACACATTTACTATTAGAAGAGAGTCCAACCCCAAATCAGAAAGAACATCTCAACTCATTAAAGTTCTCAGGAGAATACCTCCTATCGCTGATCAACAACATACTCGACCTAAACAAATTAGAAGCTAATAAAGTAGAAATAGAAAACATCTCGTTTAATCTCAAAAAGAGAATCAACGACGTCCTAATTGCATTAGGGAAATCCGCTAAAGACAGAAAAAACACCTTGCACTATCAGTTTGATGAGCAAATTCCTGCCCGATTAAAAGGAGACCCTCTAAAAGTATCACAAATACTGATCAATCTGATAGGTAACTCTATTAAATTTACACATAATGGAGATATCTGGATCCGCGTAAAGCTACTTAACGAACTAAAAAATAAAGTATTTCTTCATTTCGAAGTGGAAGATAACGGAGTAGGAATCTCTGAGAAAAAACAACATAGCATATTCGAAAACTTTACTCAGGGATCTATCCAGATCAACAGAAAGTTCGGAGGTACAGGACTCGGGCTTCCTATTGTAAAAAACCTGCTCAACCTGCTCAATAGCGATATTAAATTAGAAAGCGAATTAAACAAAGGGTCTAAATTCTCTTTTAACCTGGAGTTTGAAGCCTTGCAAAAACTCTCAAACCCCCATAAAGAAGAAGCCAAACAAATTGACTACAACAAAATGGCTAACAAGCACATTTTAATCGTAGAAGACAATAAAATTAACCAGCTTATTACCCGAAAAATATTAGAAAAACATCAAATAAAATGCGATGTTGCCGATAACGGACATCTTGCTATAGAGAAGACAATCAAATCTGATTTTGATCTTATTCTGATGGATATTCACATGCCGGGGATTAGCGGAATAGAAGCAACAAAAAAGATAAGAACCTTTAATAAAGATATTCCGATCATTGCACTTACAGCTGTAACATTAGACGATAATCTCGATGAATTCTTCACTAATGGGTTTAATGATATCATTCCTAAACCTTACAAAACGGATGAATTCTTTATAAAAATAAACAAAGCGCTCTCTAAAAAATATTCAGAAATATAATTATGGCATGATCATTGATGAAGTATATTTTGAAAATACTTTTTATGATTATTGATTTAGAGTTAGCCAAAAAAATGCACCTAAAATGAGACTTCTAACAAAGTCTCATTTTTTTTTCGCATAGTTTATAATCTCTTTTTCAAAATGTTCCTTATTTCCCAATAGCTCCATCTGAATTGGCTGATACCACAACTGCCCCTTTTCAAAACTCCCTTTTAATCGCATATAATCTTTTTCTGTAGTAACAAGGAGAGTTTCTTGTTTTAAGGCAGCTATTTCTTTATCTGTAAAATTATGGTGATCCGGGAATTTTTTATGTACAAACTTTAATCCCATACGCTCATAGTGCGCTACCAGAGGTGCAGGATTCGCTATTCCGGTAACTAGTGTAAACGATGTATCTTTCAACTCCTCCAGCAAAACAGACTTCTCTCCGGAGACTATCGAATGTTGATATGCAATAGTCGCAAAGAAAAGTTGCTGATCTGGTCGTAGCCTCATTCGCCTTTCGATTATTTGTTGTTCGTCAATTGTCAGCACTTTCGGGCACTTGGTCACAACAATCATATTTGCTCTGTTTACTCCCGAAATCGGCTCTCGTAAGTTTCCTGTAGGCAATACAATATCATCCAGATATAAATCATAATACGCAGTCAATAAAATATAAAACCCTGCGTTCACCTTTCTATGCTGATACGCATCGTCCAGCAAAATTAATTCCGGTCTTGGATCCATCTTCCTCAAACTGGAAATACCATTTCTTCTATCCGCATCAACAGCAACCAATACTTCTTCGAACTTTGTTTTGAACTGCAATGGCTCATCCCCTACTTCCTCCGCTGTCGCATTTACAGTCACCAACTGAAAACCCGAAGTCTTTCGCTTATACCCTCTACTCAAGGTAGCTACCTGAAATGAATCTTTAAGCAAGCCCACAAGATATTCAACCATTGGTGATTTTCCTGTACCTCCTACACTGAGATTCCCTACAGCTATAACCGGAAAATCATAGGAAACAGTAGTAAAAACCCCTATATCATATAATTTATTACGCACCCAGGTAATAACATAATAAAACGGAACAATCGGCAATAGTAACTTTCTTAATACATTCATAGTTATAGATCCTCAGAATTATCAAAAACACATAAACTCAAATACGCATCTTTACAGCGAAAGTAAATATTTTATACCAGAGAACTAAATAAGCGAACAACCTTTGATTATTGACAAAAGTTTTTTTACATTGTTTTCACTAAAAAAATTATCAATGCAAATAAAAGAGGTTATACAACACCTTGAAGAACTAGCACCTATTTCGTACGCAGAAGATTTTGACAATGTTGGGCTGCTGGTAGGAAATAAAAACACAACTGTAACAGGCATACTGGTCACTCTGGATACTTTAGAGCATATTGTAGATGAGGCTATCGAAAACAATTGCAATCTCATTATCAGCTTTCACCCAATTGTCTTCAAAGGAATCAAAAAATTTAACGGCATCACCTACGTAGAGCGGGTAGTTATGAAAGCTATTAAACATGACATTGCCATTTTTGCCATTCATACAGCTTTGGACAATTCTTTTCACGGAGTAAACGATATGATCTGTGAGCAATTAAACTTACTCAATAGAAAAATTCTTATTCCTCAGCATAACACTATAAAGAAACTGACTACTTTTGCTCCGGTAGCAGAAGCTCAGCATATACGCAACAAACTTTTTGAAGCAGGTGCCGGTAGCATCGGGAATTATGACCATTGCAGTTTTTCTACAGAAGGAAAAGGCACCTTCAGACCTTCTGACAAAGCATCTCCTACCATTGGCAAAAAAGGAGAAACCCACACAGAAACCGAAACACAAATTCAGGTAACCTTTCCCAAACATACTCAAAGTCGTGTTCTAAAAGCGCTATTCACACATCATTCTTATGAAGAGGTAGCCTATGAGGTTACCACACTGGAAAATACAAATCAACATATAGGAATGGGAATGATAGGAGAACTGGAAGAAGAAATGGAAGAAAAAGAATTCCTTCAACTGATAAAAAAAACGTTTAAAACAGGCTGTATCAAACACTCTGCTTTATTAGGAAAACCCATCAAAAAAGTTGCCGTTCTGGGAGGAAGTGGCAGCTTTGCTATAAAAAATGCAATACAAAACAATGCTGATATTTTTATCACCTCAGATCTGAAATATCATCAATTTTATGAAGCCGAAAATCGATTAATTATTGCTGATATTGGCCATTATGAAAGCGAACAATACACAAAAAACCTAATTGTTAGCTATCTTAGAAAAAAAATCAGTAATTTTGCAATCATTTTATCGGATAAAAATACCAATCCTATTCAATATTTATAAAACATGGCAAAGAAAGAAATTACTGTTGAGCAAAAATTAAGAGCACTATATGACCTGCAATTAATTGACTCCAGAGTGGATGAGATTCGTAACGTACGTGGTGAACTACCATTGGAAGTTGAAGATCTTGAGGATGAAGTAGCCGGATTAAATAAGAGACTAGACAAGCTAAACACGGATCTTGACACTATTGATGAAAATATCAAGAACAAGAAAAATCTGATTGAAGAAGCAAAAGCTTTGATAAAAAAATACGGAGAGCAGCAAAAAAATGTTCGAAATAACCGTGAGTATAATGCCCTAAGTAAGGAAATCGAATTTCAGGAATTAGAAATTCAATTATCAGAAAAGCACATTAAAGAATTTAAAGCGCAAATCGTTCAGAAAAACGAAATCATCAAGCAAACAAAAGAAAAAGTTACTGATAGAGAAGCGCACTTAGCTCATAAAAAAGGAGAACTAGATGCGATTCTTGCCGAGACGGAAAAAGAAGAACAAGCACTGATCGCTAAGTCTTCTGACTATCAAAGAGACATAGAAGAAAGACTTATTACCGCATATCACAGAATCCGTAAAAATGTTAAGAACGGATTAGCAGTAGTACCCATCGAAAGAGGGGCTTCTGGTGGATCTTTTTTCACGATCCCTCCTCAGGTGCAAATGGAAATTGCTACAAGAAAAAAAATCATCACTGATGAACACAGTGGTAGAATCTTAGTAGATCCGGAACTCGCGAGAGAAGAAAAAGAAAAAATGCAGGCTATATTTGCTAAATTATAAGCCAACAGCATTACGATCATAGCGCCTCAGTTTTTACTGAGGCTTTTTTTATACAAACCTTTAAAAAAGTTGTCACGTAAGCCCACACTTACAGATCAAGTCTTAAAATTTAAAATAAGCACTATATTAATTAAATCCCTCTAGGTATTTACATTTCGATTATCGAGTAAAATAGTACAAAAACTACGTTTTCCCTTAGCTCTTATAAACAATCTGCTCAACTTTAAACGATATGAAAAAAGCACTAATCATTGGATTTGTATGGCCCGAGCCTAATTCTTCTGCAGCAGGAAGCCATATGATACAACTCATAAACAACCTACAACAGGAGTACACCATTACCTTTGCCAGTGCTGCTTCAGAAAGTGAGTATATGTTTGATCTTGATCACATAGGGGTAACCAAACAACAAATTGCTATTAACGACACCTCATTCGATGATTTTATCAAGAATCTTCAACCAGACATCGTTGTCTTCGATCGTTTTATGACAGAAGAACAATTTGGTTGGCGCGTAGCAATGCATACTCCTGATGCTATTCGAATCCTAAATACAGAAGACCTGCATTCTCTCAGAAAAACAAGGGAAGAAGCCTTTAAAAAAAATATCCCACACACACCACAATTACTCCTGTCCAGTGAATACACCAAACGAGAACTCGCCAGTATCCACAGAAGCGACTGTTCTCTTATTATTTCAGAACATGAAATAGATCTACTAAAAAATACATTTCTAATTCCTGAAAATCAATTATGCTACTACCCTTTAACATATCCTGAGATTAACCGGGAGACAAAAAACAGCTGGGCATCGTATGATCACAGAAAGCACTTTATAACGATTGGCAATTTCAGGCATGCCCCAAACTGGAACAGCATTCGCTACCTCAAAGAAAAAATATGGCCCGCTATCCGTGCAAAATTACCAGATGCAGCGCTTCATATTTACGGCTCCTACCCTCCTGAAAAAGCCTTACAATTACATCATGCCTCTTCTGGTTTCCTAATTAAAGGATGGGCAAAAAATGCTGCAGATGTCATGGGAAAAGCAAGAGTATGCCTGGCCCCTTTACAATTTGGTGCCGGTATCAAAGGAAAACTTATCGATGCAATGCGATACGGAACTCCCAGTATCACCACCGTTATCGGAGCCGAAGGAATGCAGGGAGAAGCAGATTGGAATGGATTTATAACTGATACCCCTGAAAAATTAGCCCAGGCAGCTATCTATCTTTACACCCATAAAAATATCTGGGAGCAATCCCAGCAGAATGGTATCGAAATCATCAATACCCGATTTCAGGAAAGTGCATTTAGACATACCATTATCAATCAAATCAACCAAATCGCAGCCGACATAAAAACACATAGAAACCAAAACTTCACTGGTGCCATGCTACTACACCACACCATGAAAAGCAACGAATATATGAGCAGATGGATCGAAGAAAAAAACAAGCCAAAGTCATGAAGGCTCCAAAAACAACATCATCTTTTTCAACAACCCAGCCAACATCTCTTGTTCTGACTCATCAAATACTGCAATGGAAGATTTTGCCTCCTCAAACCGATGCGCAATCACTTCTTCGATCGCAACAACCCCTTCCTTAGTCAATCCAGCAATAAAAACCCGACCATCTTTTTCACTAGGTCTTCGATATATCAATTCTTTTTTTTCTAATCGATCTAACAAAGCAGTCATCGCTCCTGATGTAATCAATACCGATTTTCTTAGCTCAGTCGGAGATAACTCATACGGCTCTCCAGACCTTCTCAAAGTCGCTAATACATCTAAATCTGTATAAAAAATACCACTATCCTTCAGTGAATCTCCCGCTCTTTTTTCTAAGATTTTCCCCAAATGAAGAATTCTTCCAACAATCTCCATAGGATTCACATCCAATTCAGGACATTCTCTTTTCCAGTCACTCACCAATCGATCCAACAAATCGACAGACTCCCCCCTTATTTTTTTATTCATATTTTCTGTTTTCAAAAATAAAAGTAGCCATTTTATTTCAATATTGAGATAAATAGCTTACTATTGACATAAAGTATCTTAATATCAAGATATTTATATTTTAACGTAAAACATATGCCATGATCACCAAACCCACTTTATTAATAGATAAAGAAAAATGTCAGAAAAACATCAGAAAAATGGCATTAAAAGCTGAAAAACAGCAGCTTATTTTTCGCCCTCATTTCAAAACACACCAATCTATTGAAATAGGAAACTGGTTTAAAGCATTCGGAGTAAAAAAAATAACCGTATCCTCTCTTGATATGGCCATGTACTTTTCTAAGGACTGGAATGATATTACAGTTGCCTTTCCTGTCAATATCTTAGAAATAAAACAAATCAATCAGCTTGCCCGTACAATAACACTTAACATTTTAATAGAATCCATAGATACCGTATCATTTCTGGAAGCACACTTACAACACCCAGTTAACTTCTTTATAAAAATCGATGTCGGATACAACAGGACAGGAGTTTCACCACATCACACCGATAAAATCAACAATATTCTCAAGACCAGCAATGCCTCTTCTCTTTTAACATTCAAAGGATTTCTTGCCCATGCAGGTCACACCTATCAATGCCGGTCTAAACAAGAAATCATCGACGTACACGAAAAAGCACTATCCGTTTTCACTCCATTAAAAAAACAATTCTCTACTCTATATCCAGATCTTATTCTCTCCTATGGAGACACTCCCAGTTGTAGTGTTTCTGATAATTTTAATGGTATTGATGAAATCAGACCTGGCAACTTTGTTTTTTACGACCTAACCCAACACTACATAGGGTCAAATACCATCAATGAAATTGCAGTAACCATGGTGTGCCCTATAGTAGCCATTCATCCCGAAAAAAATGAAATTCTCATTTATGGTGGAGGCGTTCATTTCTCCAAAGACTACCTTATTCTCGAAGAGGATAAAAAAATATACGGTCTGATCATCGATCCCACTACAAATACACCGACCCGATGTATCCCAGACACCTACCTAAAAAGCATATCCCAAGAACATGGAATCATTGCTGTACCGGAACAGGATATCTCCCAATACAACATCGGACAACTTATACATATCCTACCTGTCCACGCATGTATGACTGCCAACTCTATGAAAAAATACATCACTAATTCACAAAAAACCATCGAAAGATTATGAGACCAGATAAAACATTATTATTCAACCGATCTTCATTCGAAAATCTACTTACTTCACAAGATTACATACAGGCGGTAGAAAAAGCACATATCCTACATGCATCACATCACATTATTAAAACAGATCTGATTCATGCCGATGCTCCTGAAGGGGAATATCATATAAAAACAGGAGGGCTTTTAGACCAGACACCTTACTACGGTCTGAAATGCAACGGAGGATTCTTTAGTAATTCCAAAAAATTCAACCTTCCTAACATCTTAGGAATTATCTACCTCAGTAACGCTTCTAATGCATACCCGCTGGCCATTTTCGAATCTACGACAATTTCCACAATGAGGACAGCTGCCGCAACCACTATCGCTGCTAAATACCTAAAACCAGATGCCCCGATCCATCTCGGAGTTATCGGATATGGAAATCAGGCAGCAGCTCAACTACTAATGTTAATAGAAAATATTAAGGTCGAAACAATAACGGTCAGTGGCAGGAATCCTGAAAAGGCGACTAAATTTGCTGATTCCTTAAAATCCAAAGTACAGCACCCTATCACAACTACCTCTATAGAAGACCTTTGTCTCAATAGTAATATCATCATCACCTGCACCCCTTCGACAACACCTTTTATATCCAGAAAGTGGATACAACCAGGAACTTTTATTGGAGCAGTAGGAGCTGACAGCCCAGGCAAGAGCGAACTGGATCCTAAACTCATGAAAACTGCAAAAATTGTTGCTGATATCAAAAATCAAGTAATCACAGTAGGCGAATCACAACACGCAATACAACAAAACATCATCTCTCCGGATGACATCTATTGCGAGCTAGGAGAACTTTTAATAAACAAGAAAAAAGGACGCACCAATGCTAAAGAAATTTTCATCTATGACTCTACAGGAACCGCAATACAAGATATCGCCACAGCTGCTTATATCTATGAGAAATTAAAAAACAATGACACAATCCCTTCGATTAATTTTTTTGGATAATCGATCCCTCTACTCAATCCTTATATATTTCTCTACGATATGACGTTTTATATTTGCCTTTTTTACCTCTTCCAATCCGTACTGAATCAATGTATCCCCTTTAAATTCTACCGTAAAAGGAAACCGATGCCCCCTGACACCATCTACAGAAGTATACGACAAGGTTTCTGCATACGCATCCCCATTGAGCTCATATGTCCCCCCTCCTCCATAAAAATTAGCCTCGCCTGAGGTATTTTGGTTAAAAAAAGCAAAATGAGATGCATTAATAATTTTAATAAAACTCGTATTAGATAAATCTTTGATTTGAAGTGAATCTTTTTCTCTTATTTCCCCATACACCATTTTCCAGGTACCTTCTATAGGTTTTTTTGTTTCTTTTACATCATCTACCGAAGGCGCTATAGAAACCTCTGCTGTCTGATTTTTACACGCTACTAGTATCAATAAAGAAGCTGCAACAATTATTTTTTTCATGTCCAGGTATGAATTATCCTCTGAGAAGCTTTTTGTAGTTCCGAAACTCCCCCTAAGTGGTTTATTAGTTAATAACAAACCTAATATATAGAATTTTCATCACCTTACAGATTCCATTTTGTTAAAAAATAAACATAAAAAAACTCTCCTTGAAATAAGGAGAGTTTTCTTTATATTATATGTAGAAACTTTTCTTAAAGAGCTGCTACGTGTTTTGCTAATTGAGATTTTAAGTTAGCTGCTTTATTATTATGAATAATATTTCTCTTTGCTAACTTATCAATCATAGAAACCACAGAAGGAAATAACTTCTCAGCTTCACTCTTATCAGCTGCACGTAATTTTTTAATTGCATTACGAGTCGTTTTATGCTGATATTTATTTCTTAAGCGTTTTGTTTCGCTATTTCTGATTCTTTTTAATGCTGACTTATGGTTTGCCATCTCTCTTCTCGTTAAATTTCTTATTATAAAAATTTGTAGCCCGTAGGGGAATCGAACCCCTCTTACCAGGATGAAAACCTGGCGTCCTAGCCGATAGACGAACGGGCCATTATTTCCGTTTTAATTTCGCTGCAAACTTATAGGTTTCTATTTAATTTTGCAACTTTTTATGACTTGTAGCCCGTAGGGGAATCGAACCCCTCTTACCAGGATGAAAACCTGGCGTCCTAGCCGATAGACGAACGGGCCATAATACTTGCTCAATTGCGGATGCAAAAATACGACTATTTTTTAATTCGCCAAGTATTATTTTATTTTTTTTCTAAAAAAAATCAGTACGCCTTGGCAAACAGCACTCTAACATTTGATTTTTTTCCACTATACACACAAATCCCTTCCTCTTCCTTTGCATCAAAAGGAATACAACGAATAGTTGCCTTTGTGATTTCTTTGATTTTTTGCTCGGTTTCTATTGTCCCATCCCAATGAGCAGACACAAATCCTCCTTTGTTTTCTAACACTTCTTTAAACGCTTCGAAGGAGTCCACTTCTGTTATATGTTCATCGCGATACGTACGAGCTTTTTGATGTAAATTCTCCTGTATTTCGTTCAGCAGATCTGCAACTGTTGCTACCACCTCTTCTTTGGCAACAATAGATTTACTCAAGGTATCTCTTCTGGCTACCTCTACTGTTCCTTTTTCCAGGTCTTTTGGTCCGATAGCAATTCGTACAGGTACTCCCTGCAATTCGTATTGAGCAAACTTCGCTCCCGGTCTGTGCGTATCCCGATTATCAAACTTCACAGAAATTCCTTTAGCTCTCAGTTCTTTCACTAAACCATCTACTACCGTTGATATCTCATCTAATTGTTCCTGTCCTTTATATATAGGTACGATAACTACCTGCACAGGAGCCAGATTTGGTGGTAACACCAACCCATTATCATCACTATGTGTCATAATCAATGCTCCCATCAAGCGAGTCGACACTCCCCATGAAGTTGCCCAAACATAATCTTGCTTCCCTTCTTTGGAAGTAAATTTTACATCAAAAGCTTTGGCAAAATTCTGCCCCAGAAAATGAGAAGTTCCGGCTTGCAAAGCTTTTCCATCCTGCATAAGTGCTTCGATACAATATGTATCTTCTGCCCCTGCAAATCGTTCACTCTCTGTTTTTCTTCCTCTAACAACAGGGATCGCCATAAAGTTTTCTACAAAATCTGCATACACATCATTCATTTGTGTTGTTTCTGCTATCGCTTCCTCCCGTGTTTCATGAGCCGTATGTCCTTCCTGCCATAAAAATTCCGCTGTTCTCAAAAACAATCTTGTTCGCATTTCCCATCGAACAACATTTGCCCACTGGTTAACTAATATAGGCAGATCCCTATAAGATTGAATCCACCCCTTATAGGTATTCCATATAATTGCTTCTGAAGTAGGACGTACAATTAATTCCTCTTCCAATTTTGCATTAGGATCTACAATTAGCTTGGAAGCATCCTCTGGATCTGTCTTTAACCTATAATGTGTAACCACTGCACATTCTTTGGCAAAACCTTCCGCATTTTTTTCTTCAGCTTCGAATAGACTTTTAGGTACAAAAAGAGGAAAATAGGCATTTTGATGCCCGGTTTCTTTAAATTTTCTATCTAACTCTGCTTGCATTTTCTCCCAGATAGCGTACCCGTAGGGTTTTATAACCATACATCCGCGTACAGCTGAATTCTCCGCCAGATCAGCTTTGACAACCAGTTCATTATACCATTTTGAATAATCTTCACTTCGTTTTGTTAGATTTTTACCCATATGCTATTATTTGGCACAAATGTTGTGCCTGTGTTAAATAAAAATTAGTTAGGACAAAACTAACTAAATTTGTACTGTTCAACAATAAAATACGGAGATATGCGACTTAAAAATTATTTTCAGAAACATCATGTGCTAGGGTTTTTCCTGGCAGCCGCTCTTCTTATGTTGACATCCTGTGGTTCTTATCAATATGCATCCTATGATGATGATGGTATCTATAATGACACAAGAAGTCAAACAAATACCGAAACTATCCCTTCCAGAAACACAACTCCTGCCCAGACTTCTGGCGCAGCCGCTAATAACAAATATGCCAGTTATTTCTCTGCAAAATCTGCGCAGTATGAAAACATAGACGGTCCTGGAGCTATTTTTACCGAAGTGGATGATTATGCCAGCATTAACGGAACGACAGAAATCGATACAACAGTAACAGGACTACAATATCATGCGAGTCAACCATCCTGGGGCAGCACACATGATAATGTATCTGTAAACATAATTAACACCGGTGGGTTTTATAATCCATTCTGGGGAGGCATCGGGTTTTACGATCCCTGGTATGGATATGGATGGAACTCTTTCTACGGTCCATACAATTGGGGATGGAACTGGGGATGGGGTCCGAACTGGGGTTGGGGCTTCTCCTATAACTTTTTCCCTTATAACAGATTCTACGGTCCATATTACCGTCCTTTCTTTAGATCCAGATATGGGTACGCTTTTCACAGAGGTGCCAGAGGAGCTTATGTAGGACGATACAACGCTTTGGGTAGAAATGCCTACTCCAGAGGGTATAACCGAAGTAGAAGTACTTCCAGATATAGCGGTACCCGTAGCAGAAGTAATACTTATAGTGGTTCCAGAAGCCGTTCTTCTAACTATAACGGAAGATCCACCAGATCCAGAACCTCTAACTACGGAACCCGCGGTAACAGCTCCAGAAGCAGAAATTACTCTTCCGGTTCTTCCAGAAGCAGAAGCTATTCGCCTTCCAGATCCAGGTCTAGTGGCAGCAGAGGATATTCTCCTTCCCGATCCAGATCCAGCTCAGGAAGCAGAAGTTACTCCAGGTCTTCTTCGAGAAGCAGCAGTGGTCGTTCTGGAGGAGGAAGTAGATCGAGATCCAGAGGGTAATATCCTCTATCAGGGCTGAGCATCAACATGCAAACCTATATTGTGTTCTGCATGTTGAGGGATTCCCTAAGCGTTACCTGCTTCTACCCCGAGCAATGAAAGCAAAAATTGTTTTAAAAATTTAAATAGCATATAAATTGATATGAAAAAATTACTTTTATTCATAAGTATCCTTTCTATGTCCATAGCGAACGCTCAGGACATCAATGATGCACTCCGATACTCTAATGACAATATTAAAGGGACTGCTCGTTTCCGAGCGATGAGCGGCGCTTTTGGAGCTCTGGGAGGTGATATCTCATCATTACAAATAAACCCGGCTGCTTCAGCGGTATTTCTCAACTCCTCTGCCAGCTTAACCATTGGAGCTGATCGTATCTACAACGAAGCCATTTATAACGGAATACAACAAGATGAATCTGAAAAAAACCTGAATTTCAATCAGATTGGAGCTGTTTTTGTGTTTAATAATACTGCCTCAGGACCAATCAACAAAGTCACCTTTGGGATGGCATATGATCAAACGGCTGATAATGCTGACCAGTTCTTTGTTTCTGGTCAGAGCAACAATTCTATTGATCAGTATTTCCTGACAGAAGCGCAAGGACTTCCTCTGGATCTCCTTACAGTACAAAACAACGAATCTGTTAGCGGTCTATATCGATACCTGGGACAAAATGAAAGCTATAGTGCACAACAAGCTTTTTTAGGTTTTGAATCTCTAATTATCGAATCCGATAACCCGGATGATCCGAATAGCACTGCGTACTCCTCTAATGTAGCCAGTGGAACCTTTGATCAGGATTTTACTTATGAGACAACTGGACTCAATGGGAAGTTCTCCTTCAACGGAGCAATGCAAATCAATGATAAATTTTTCCTTGGAGCTAATATCAGTACTCATTTTATCAGCTTTGACCGTTTTACCAATTTCAGAGAGCAAAATCAAAATACAGGAAGCTTTATTAACGACATTAGTTTCTCTAACAAGCTATCGACTACCGGCGCCGGTATTTCCTTTCAGCTTGGAGGGATTGCCAAAGTATCAAAAATGGTGCGTGTAGGGGCTTCATACCAATCCCCTACCTGGTATAATATTAATGAAGAAACCACCCAGCGCGTAGTTACTATTAGCGATACAGACGGACGATTCGTCGTCGCTCCTGATATTATAAATGTATATCCGGAATACGAACTTAGAACACCCGGAAAAGCCACAGGAAGTATTGCCTTATTATTTGGCAAAAAAGGACTTCTCAGTTTTGACTATTCCTATAAAGATTACAGCTCTATAAAGTTCAGTTCTGACAACCGTGTAGACTACCGGGAACAGAATAACGAAATTTCCAACATGCTGCAAGGAGCATCTACTGCACGATTAGGAGGAGAAATGCGCCATCATAACTGGAGCTTCAGAGGAGGAATGTTCCTAGAACAAAGCCCTTATAAAAACGATCAGATATTAGGAGAGCGAAAAGGATTCTCTCTGGGAACAGGATATAATTTTGGAAAAATAAGACTGGATGTTGCTTACGATTATTCTGAACAGGAAAGAGAAGAACAGTTCTATCCTGGATCTGCCTTCCAGAACAGTGCTCAGATCAATAGTTACCGAAACAATATCACAGTTAGTTTGAATTTAAAAATTTAGAACGACAAAACAGCGCATATCAAAAATCCCTTCCTGAGTATATTCGGGAAGGGATTTTTTTATTTTATCGTATTAGAGAAAAACTGGATTTAAACACTCTCCTTCTATTATTAGGATCTCTGGGTTCATTAAATTCTACCCGGAACCAATAATCAGAAGAAGGCATCAAGCTTCCATTATAGGTACCATCCCACCCTGCTCCATTGGGTCGTAATTGCTTGAGCAATTTCCCATGCCGGTCAAAAATATAAATCAAGGCCGTGGTCTGATCCTCGATATTAATTAAGTGCCAGGTATCGTGAAACCCATCTCCATTAGGTGTAAAATACTTAGGATATCCTAAAATAATAATGGTTTCAGAATCCCTTTCACTACATCCTTGTATATGTCGCCCTGTAATCACATGATCTCCCGGAGGCACATTGGTAAAAACAGGAGATGACTGGTACTCGCCTCCATTAATACTAAATTCGTAATCACTTATTTCTCCCACTGTCACCTGAGGCTCTGCAGTAATGGTATAACTCCCGGCAAAAGATTCTTCTGCGATGGAATACCCCACAGATATCAAAGCATTGGTCACGTCATTCACATTAATATCATCTGTTCCCACAACAGCACCGCTACCATCTCTGGCTTCGAGTCTATATGTGCCCGGTCCTGGGGCTTCATACACAGGAATGGTTGCTCCCGGAACAGGCTGAAAAGAATCTGTCGGTTCGTGAAAAACAAACCACTGATAACTCACTGCCCCTTCAAAAAAGCCTTCAAGCATCACTGGAACAACCCCACAGGTAGCGATATCAGGTCCCAATCCCGGCTCTAATATTGTACAGTCTGTAGTCCCGGAATTCTCTTCTCCAAGATTGGTTTGCTGTAGTTGTATTTTCCCTGATTCATTGGCAAAATTGGTAATTAGAATAATGTAGTATTCTCTGGGCTGTGCATTTAGAATAGTTAATTTTTCCACCGCTTCTGTCCTGGAATAGCTACAATCGACGATGTTCGTATTATCCTCATTATCCAGATAATAAAAAGGTTCGTCTACATTATTTACACATTCTGCAGGTCTTCCGTCTCCATCTCCGTTATTATCACAACCTGTAGCTAAGACATCACAATTCACAAAAGAAGTTGTAAACGGTCCCCAGGCAATAAAATCCACATCTAACTGGCGTTCGTTTCTATCCAGGCGGCTGTTATCGTTTTCGTCTACCCACTGTACAATATCAAATTCCAGCGTCCCTCCCTGATCCACTCTTAAAAAAAACCAGGCAGGATTAGGAGTGGTATTCAAACAACCGATTTCTCCCAGGCTTTCCACTCCGACAGTATTGTCAAAAGTCAGTTCCTGTGCCTGATCAGAACAAAAAGGAGTAGATAACGTACAGGGAAGTCCGTCTTGACCATAAGAGGTATGCAGGCAAGACATAAAAGCGATGAGTAGGTAGAGGGAAATTTGAGGCAATAGTTTATTCATAATCAATATACTGAAGTAAAAATGTTATTATTCATAGGAATCTTATTTGTAAAGATACTATTCTCTATAGATTTAAGAATACTTTATTAATAATGTTTGGATAGCTTTTATTATCTAAAACGACAAAATTGTATCTTTGCACCCACTTTTAACATAAGTGTCCTTTTTTTTAAGAATATTTCTCTATAAAATAAGAATGATGTTAAACGTGCGCAAATTAGAATAAATATTCTTTTTAGCGAAAGAAAACAAAAAGAGCTTTTACGATTTATGATTTCCTTATATAGAAAACATAAGCGGTAAACTACCTCGATGCTAGTGCATGAGGTATTAAATTTTAATTTCGAGGCATGCCTCGAAGCATTTAAATCTCGATAATCGAGTACAATCAAACAACGGCACAATGATATGAATCAGCCGTTCTTTATTTTATAATTATAAAATCTAAACGTGTGAAAATAGACAAGGCCCTTGAAGCAATAGATGCATTAGGAGACGATCATATCGGAACCAGTGCTACAACTCCTCTTAGAGAAGACGCCTTTAAACTGAGTGATGATGAAAAGATTACCCTTATCCAGAAAGATGTAAAACACATTATGGAAACGTTGGGATTGGATCTTACGGATGACAGCCTTCAGGGAACTCCCAAGCGGGTTGCTAAGATGTTCGTTAAAGAGATTTTTTCCGGACTCAATCCTAAGAATAAACCAAAAGCTTCAACTTTTGACAATTCCTATAAGTATGGGGAAATGCTTGTTGAAAAAAATATAACCGTGTATTCTACCTGTGAGCACCACTTACTACCTATCGTAGGAAGAGCACATGTGGCTTATATTTCTAACGGTACTGTCGTTGGTCTATCCAAAATGAATCGCATTGTGGATTATTACGCAAAGCGACCACAGGTACAGGAGCGAATGACTATGCAGATTGTTCAAGACTTACAGGAAGTACTGGGAACCAAAGATGTAGCCTGTGTAATCGATGCCAAACATCTCTGTGTAAACTCCAGAGGAATCAGAGATATCGAAAGCAGTACGGTAACCAGTGAATTCGGAGGTAAGTTCAAAGAAAAAGCAGTACGTCAGGAATTTTTGGATTACATCAGATTAGACACAACTTTTTAATACTATATTTAACTTGTAAAAACACAAAATTACGCATCAATCATGGCAATACATCCATTGTACAAAAATCAAGAATTAAAGATCTACAATTCACTTTCAGGTCAGAAAGAAACATTCCAATCCATTACAGAAGGATATGTAGGAATGTATGTTTGTGGTCCTACAGTATACAGCAATGTACATTTGGGTAATTGTCGCACATTTATCTCTTTCGATCTTGTTTTCAGATACCTGAAACATTTAGAGTACAAAGTACGATATGTGAGAAATATTACAGATGCAGGACATCTGGAGAGCGATGCGGACGTAGGAGAAGACAAAGTCGCCAAAAAAGCGCGGCTGGAACAATTGGAGCCTATGGAGATTGTACAGCGATATACGCTGGACTTTCATAACATCCTGGCTAAATTCAATACGGTTCCTCCAAGTATAGAACCTACTGCCACCGGGCATATTGTCGAGCAAATCGAGATTATCAAGACCATTATAGACAATGGATATGCCTATGTCTCTAACGGATCTGTCTATTTTGATGTAGTTAAGTTCAATGAAACCAATGACTACGGAAAACTAAGCGGTCGTAACCTGGAGGATATGATTGCCAATACCAGAGAACTAACAGCACAATCTGATAAGAAAAACCCACAGGATTTTGCGTTGTGGAAAAAAGCAGAACCTGAGCATATCATGCGATGGCCATCTCCCTGGAGTGATGGTTTCCCGGGATGGCATCTGGAGTGTACTGTTATGAGTTCTAAATATCTGGGAGAGCAATTTGATATTCACGGAGGAGGAATGGATCTCAAATTCCCACACCACGAATGTGAGATTGCCCAGGGAGAAGCCGCTTGCGGAAAATCACCTGTTAATTACTGGATGCATGCCAATATGCTGACACTAAACGGAAAAAAAATGTCAAAATCTACAGGAAACATCATTTCTCCTGCGGAGATTTTTGCAGGAGGAAGCCCCTTGCTAAAAAAGACATTCCCGCCAGCTGTAGCACGCTTTTTTATGCTTCAGGCACATTACAGAAGTATTCTGGACTTTTCGAACGATGCCCTGGAAGCTTCTGAAAAAGGATTCTATAAATTATTTGACGCAATACATTCGCTCAAAGGAATCACCCCTGCCAAGGCGACCAGTACATTTGATGTTTCCGAATGGAGACAGGAATGTTATAACGCCATGAATGATGATTTTAACAGTCCTATTCTTATTGCCAAATTATTTGAAGCGGTTAAATTCATCAATACGGTCAAGGAACAGAAAGCCACTATTAGTGCCGCTGATTTAGCTTTACTAACCAAAACCCTGCATGATTTTGTCTTTGATGTATTAGGATTAGCAGATATCAATGAAACCTCTTCTGATACCAGTGATAAATTATCCGGGGCTGTCGAATTACTAATTCAGTTACGGGCAGAAGCCAGAGCTAATAAGGACTTTGCGACCAGTGATAAAATCCGGGACGAATTACAAGCTATTGGAATCCAGTTAAAAGATGGAAGAGAAGGCACTACTTTCTCCCTTAATTAATCTGTATTTTGGCTGCCAGGACTTCCATAAAAAAAATAGCCGCCTTGCCATTCATTGTATTGGTAAGGGGCTATCAAAAATTTATTTCCCCGTTGACTCCTGCTACCTGTCGGTACCACCCTACCTGTTCTCAATACACTATAGAAGCATTGCAAAAACACGGTGTCTTTAGAGGAAGCTGGCTTTCTGTAAAACGGATTTTTAGTTGTCATCCCTGGGGTGGCAGTGGCTATGATCCCGTTCCTGAGCCCAAAGACGATAAACCAAAGTGTTAACTTGATTTTATCATTCGAGTACATATAAATAAGTATATTTACCCTTAGAAAAAACTTTTTAGTCCAAAATGACCTTTACTACAATTATCTGGAACCCTGCCGAAGGGATCGACCTCGGTTTCTTTATGATACGATTTTACAGTCTTATGTTTGTTGTTGCCTTCTCCGTCGGATGGTATTTGATGAAAAAAATATACATTCGGGAAAACATCAGCATGGAAAAACTGGATGCTGTATTTATCTATGCGGTATTAGGAACCCTGATTGGTGCACGACTAGGTCATGTGATTTTTTATGACTGGGATTATTACAAGAATAATCTTATGGAGATTTTTCTTCCCTTCCGGTTTGATCCTTCTTTTAGTTTTGTCGGTTTTCAGGGACTTGCCAGTCACGGAGCTGCTATCGCCTTTATTATTGCGATGTACTACTACGCTAAGAAAGTACTAAAAAAGCATCCCTTATGGATTTTGGACAGAGTAACGATTCCTGCTGCTTTTGGAGGAATTTTTGTTCGTATCGGAAACTTCTTTAATTCGGAGATCATTGGAGAACCGACCACTTCTGCCTTTGGTGTTAAGTTTGTTCGGGACGGATTGTCTAAAAATGAAGTTGTCAGAGAAACCGGTATCAAACACATTAATAAAGCCTATGCAGCAGTAGTAGAAAACCCTAAGTTTGCTGAACTGCTGGAAGCAATTCCATATCGACATCCCGCTCAATTATACGAAGCATTCGGATATATATTTGTATCTCTTATCCTATGGTATCTTTACTGGAAAACCAACAAAAGAAACCATCGAGGATTCTTATTTGGTATGTACCTCATCCTTATATGGGTAGTGCGATTTATCGTAGAGTATGTAAAGAAAAGTCAGGGAGGATTCGAAGACGCTTTTGGAGATATCTTATCTACCGGGCAATGGCTGAGTATTCCATTTATTATTGCCGGATTATACTTTATTTTCAGACCGCAAAAAGCAACCGATTAATTTCCAGTCCCATCCTGTGATTGCGATCATATGAATAGCTCTAAGGAAATGATCATAAATATATTTCCCAGTACGGGAGTATTTAAAATTTACTTAGGGAATACTTCATGGCTGATAACCTATTAATAGATGCTACCTAAAGAGGAGTTCCTATCAGCGACAAGGTTAGATTATATACAATGAAGTTTTTGACTTCCGTAGCTCTGCTATACAGCTAAAAAATTACTTCATCTGAACACAAAACCACTACTTTTCACTTAAATCAAAAAAGTTTAAACCACTTCAATACTAAAAAAACCAATTCTTTTTAGAATTGGTTTTTTATATACTCATATCATTTTCTTTCTGTAGAAAATGGGTATGCTATTAATTAGAACAAATCACTGGATTCTTTTAATTTTTCTGTATTTGCTACTAATTGCAATTCTTCTATGATCTTATGGATATCTCCATCAATGATATTCCCCAGATCGTATAACGTAAGACCGATACGGTGCTCCGTCACTCTTCCCTGCGGATAGTTATAGGTTCTGATCTTCGCAGATCGGTCTCCGGAAGAAACCATGCTCTTTCGCTTTTCAGAATCTGCTGCCTGTTTCTTTGCTAATTCCATCTCATACAATCTGGATCGAAGTACTTTCAGGGCTTTTTCCAGGTTTTTATGTGAGGATTTCTGATCCTGACAACTGACAATCATACCGGTAGGCTCGTGGTGTAATTTAATCGCAGAATATGTCGTATTTACCGACTGCCCTCCTGGACCGGTAGAAGTCGTACGTTCGATACGTACTTCCTGCATATCCAGCTCTACATCAAACTCTTCGGCTTCTGGCAATACAATAACAGAAGCAGCACTGGTATGTACCCGCCCCTGAGTTTCTGTCTGAGGCACTCGTTGTACCCGGTGTACTCCTGCTTCAAACTTCAGGGTTCCATATACATCTTCTCCATTCACCTCGAAGATAATCTCCTTATATCCTCCACTGGTTCCTTCATTCAGATCTACCACACTGGTTGTCCATCCTTTGCTTTCACAAAACTTGGTATACATACGGAATAGATCTCCTGCAAAAATACTCGCCTCATCTCCTCCGGCACCTGCACGAATTTCTACCACACAGTTCTTCGCATCCTCAGGGTCTTTTGGCACCAACATCATCCGGATTTTTTCTTCCAATGCCGGTAATTCTTCTTTGGCTTCTTCTAACTGAAGTTTTGCCATTTCCACCATCTCCGCATCACTCCCGTCATCAATGATTTCCTCTGCCTCTTTCAGGTTATCCGTAAGTTCGATATATCGATCCCGCTCCTCCATCAAGGCTTTAAGATCTTTATACTCTTTATTTAATTTAATATATCTTTTCTGATCCGCAATCACATCCGGCTGAATGATTAAATCATTCACCTCATCGAACCGTTGCTTCACGATATTTAATTTATCAATCATAGTTTACTTAGATACTGTACGTAGAATACGCAAAAGTAAGCTTTTTTATGAAAAAGACATCAGGCATTTACAAGATTCTCCTTCAATCACTTTATTGGCATCGCTAAAGGGGATAATCCCCTAGGCTAAGCTTGAAATTAAAAAATTTGTTTCCAGCGAATGCCTCATGAGTTTGCCCCGTGATGGTTTCTACTACGATATGAAACAACACTTACCTATGATGCCTTTACTACTGTACAAATCTCTTTTGCACTACCCCCCCCTTAAACATAAACACTAGCCTTGTTTATAGACCAATCCAAAGGAAAAATAGCGTTCTTTATTCATATTCCGACCATCAATTGTCGTACTATATCCTGAGGAGACCCCCAGTATTTGTTTATATACAGGTATATACAGATCGAAGGAGAGATTGGTATAATTCACCCGGGTTTCAGGCAATCCGTCGGGACCTGCCTCCTGGTACTGCGGAGACCCGATATCATAACCCGAAACGGATTGTTGCACTCCTATTTTTGCGTGGGTATAAAAGAAACGGTTGTAATACCCTAGTTTTGCACTCCACAAGAAGGCATCTGGCACGGTGTATTCCTTATGATAACGATAACTATACCCTGCCTGCACCTCTGCAAATAAGCGAAAGGGGGTGGTAAACTGTAGCACTCCTATTCCATCCATAGTTGTCGCCTTGGTCCCCAGTGATAACAATCCTCTTCCTTCATAATCCCCTACCGGGAGAAAGGTTCCGGCCGCTACTCCTGCCTGTAGGGAGGCTCCGTTTGTAAAATAAACATTGGCAACCCTAGCTTTTGCAAAAAAACCGAGATCCTGGAGCCCTTCTATCCGATCTTTTTGCTGATAAGGGTCTAAGGCTCCTCCTTCACTCCCTATACTGATATAAGGCAATGTAGCCGTAAAGGATAACCAATCCGTAAGTCCGTATTCTCCATATAGTGAAACCAGCGTAGAGGAAATCCGGTCAAAACCCGGGGGGTTCCTCTCTGTCAATCGGGTTCCGCTATAATAACGTTCATAAAATTTGTAGGTGTAACTACTCGCTACGGTAAGTTGTTCTTTTTTAGAAAAAAAACCACTAATTGTTGTTTGTGCTATGCATATACATGGAAAAACAATTCCCATCAATACCAGCCACTTTTGTTTTGATTTGTGTAACATACTAACATCGTTTTAGGTTAATACCGCGGTTAGACGCAATGCAAAGCGGTCTCCTGACACGATGAACTGTTAGACTTTCGTTAATCTTTTTAAAAAAATCATAAAAAAAGCGGGGTCTCCCCCGCTTCAACCTCACCCCCAATATATGCCATAATTCCCCCGACTACCTATAATAATTAGGCAGTGGTTGTATGGCTTTGAAATTTCAATAGCTGTTCCTTTAATGATTGATTAAGTCTGATATAAGAAACCACGGCTTCATCTGTATGTTCTATCTTTCCTTTATCTGTTATTTTTGCTTTCTTATTTAGTACAGTTACATAACAATCTCCCCGCTTAGAAGCATACACCGTAATTACACTGTGATCTTTTTCCTCCGTCGCTGCCAGACTTATCTCATCAAAAGCGGTAACTGTCCCTTTTTCCAATTCGGCAACCATTTTTGGGGTATCGCCTATATAATTCAATGCCGGCAATACGGTTTCTTCAAACCATACACCATCCTGTTCACAAAAAGGCTGTTTGGCTCTCGGAAATGATATCAACGTACTAATTCCTATAACAATCAGTGCTTCTATTCCCCAAATAACTGATAAGAAAGTGCCATGTACTGCATTGTTTCTAATGCCCCAGGTACCTACTTCATTTATTTTTGCAATCCATTCTCCCAACATTCCCGGATCAGTTACCAAAGTGAATAATTGCCCCATTCCTGCATCAGGAGTTCCATCTGCAATCACTAACTGCACCCATACCGCCCAATGTACATATAATGCAACTGCTCCTCCTAGTGTTCCCAACACCGCTGATATCCTTGGATTTCGGTTTTTTCCTTTATTAATTACCACAATATTTATCAATAAACCAAGCCCGAAACCAAAACCGGCAGCAATTAAAAAATTGATATACACAAATGGAATGTACCGGATACAGTAGGCATATATAACACCCAATATCGGAAATGCCGTTACCGACAGTATCAAAAAATAGAGAATCGACAAGATCGAAAACTTCCCTGATGGTTTGTAATAGTGCTTCATAATATATTATTGTTTAGTATTGATATAAAACCGAAATGTGCTATAGCAAAGACGGTCAATTCTCGTGTTCGTCAACAGTACTATTCCCTATCCATCCCAATACAGATATACAAAGTAGTTAACTCCCTCGCAGCAAGCTGATGAGGCATCCAAAGGGAACTATTATAAATATTCGACACGGATTGCCGAAGCATTTTAAAACGTATGTAATGAATCTCCTTTTTGGAGGGGTAGCCCTGTACCGCTTAATACTCGGGGAACCGTTGTATACAAATAGACAACAATCTGCTGAAACTATCCCCCCTCACTTATTAATCGTCAGTGAGGACTTATTTTCTGTGCTGAAAAAGGGAAAAATTCATTTTTTTTTACAAAAAAAACGATACAAAGGTAAATCCGTAATTTTCAAAAGTCTGAAGAATTCAGTAACTTAACATCAACCCAATAACCCATTTGTAATCAACCATATGCTATCACTTTCCTCCTTATCCGTATTTTTGAATAGGAATTACTCTATATCAGCTATAAAAATATATGTACTGGCTGTATTTGTGTTTTACACATTTTCGGCAACTGCGCAAATTGACGCAAATTCTGTTATGGGATTGCCCACTACTGCCACCACTGTGGAAATGAATGGGATTACTGGTGTCGCAGAAGGTTCTTTATTGTACAATATAGAAACCAAAAAGATCTATATATTCGATGGGACCAACTGGGTATCTACTACGAATGACAACTGGCTAATTGATGGAAATAATGGCATTGCTTCGACCTCTTTTCTGGGAACACAGGATGATATTGCGATGGATATCCGATCCAATAATATCAGCATCCTGGAATTTGGAAGGCGGCAAACACTGGGACTGGAACAAGCATTTGAAGACTATGATGATCCCGATCAATATCTTACGTATGTAAAAGGGAATAATGGTGTTTCTGCCTTACAATTTCAAGCCAATGCAGCTTCTTTTTACAAACCTATGTTTTTTACCAATAGTGATGGGAACTTCCGGCTAAAGGGAAGTGCTGCCGGTACAGACTTTTTTGAGGTAGGCTCTAACGGAGTATCCAACAATGGAGAACTAGAATTTATTATCGGGGATGATGGGGCTGAACCATTTATTTTTAAGCGGTATGATTACCGGGATAGAACCAAAAAAGAATTAATGCGCATACAGGGAAGTGCCAATGCCCTCACTGCCAAACCCCGGGTAGGAATTAATACAGGAACACTGGCTAATTCTACCCTACAGGTCGCAGGATCCGTAGCTACCTCGATTGTCACTCCTACAACCAATATTACACTGACCGAAGATCATCACACAGTGATTATTACGACCACCCTCAGTACTACCCTTCCTGCTGCGAATACTGTCAACGGTCGTATTTATGTAATCAAAAACACCACAGCTACTACCCAGGCAATCAGCAGCTATCGGGATGCGAACAATACTGCTCAGACGACGGTTCCAAGAAGCAGTATTTTGTGGTTGCAAAGTGACGGAACCAACTGGCAACAAATCGGAAATACCGGAACTGTAACGACGACTTCGACCATACTGGTCGATCAATCTTTTATCTGGGCTGGGCAGGTAGATGATGCAGACATTCACAGCAATGCTACCCTGGATGTTACTCAAACCAGAAGCGATACAGGATGGACTTTTGCCGCTCCCAGTACCATTACTTATACCGGTACTCCGGATCATGTAAAAATCAATCTTATGGCAGTAGCCAATAATACCGGAAATCACTGGCCGCTACCTCATGTCAGAGTATTCAGAAATGGTGTTCAAATAGGAGAAGGAAGCGAAAAATTTCTGGATGACAGCGGTACCTATTCCGGAAGAAGTACTGTCGTCATTAATATGATCGATAGTAATCCTGGAACAAATCCGGTCTATACATTTACCACACTGGAGGATGATAACCGTACCATGAATAATCCTACCATTCCGGATCTTTCCCCAATCTCTCTTATTGCTGTAGAAAAAGTAGCAGTTGTACGACTTTGATTCTGGTATGCTTACCTCATAAAGCAAAATCGGTTTCTATTGCTTTCTCTATTATTCGGAACGAGCTCGAAGGCTACTTCTATATACTTTTTCTGGAAAACTCCCTTTGAATACAGACCAGAAACCACCTTATTTCTCCATAAAAAACAGGAGATTTATGACGTATTTCAGCACTTATTCTGATCTAAAATCACTAAAAAAAGGTTCTTTTTTATATTTTTATATAATCCATTTCCTACTTTACAGGTTTCAAAAGTATGTCGCTTAAAATCTCTAAGTAACTCTGATGGCTGATCATTTGTGGAACGAAAAATAAAGTGTATATGGCTCGGCATAAAGCAATAACAGTATAATTCAAAACCTTTGTGTTTTCTGCAATAGCTTACACTATCTACCAATACATCAAAATAGACCTGCCTTGTAAAAACATCTATCCAATTGACCGTAGCAAAACTGACAAAGTATAAACCTTTTTTATTATGAAATTTGTAGTTTCTGCTCATACGTCTAAAATAGAAAAAACAGTCACATTTTTTACAAACATGACTGTTTTTGATTTTATTTTTTACTTGAACCTGCTTACTCAAACCCTTCCAATCTTTGCCGCCACTAGTTTTGAAAACTAGCGGGAGCGTATACTAACGGGAGCAGGGGATTTTTTATAATAAACCTACGGATATAAGGTACAAATCCGCGTTATCTGGTTCGAGCGCTAGTGAACTTGCTAATGACGATAAAAATACCATTACCAAGATCATTGATGCTTTTATACGAGATACCAAAACCAAAAAAGCTTACTCTGCATAAAAAACAAAACCACAACCCACCATAAAAATAGGCCGTGGCTTTGTTGTTTCCTGCCCTTGTCCTGCCAATCCATACCGCCACTAGCAAATGCTAGCGGTAGCGCATTCTAGCGGCAGCAGGGGGGGACACCTACCAAGTACCTGTAGTAAAACAGATCACTTTGTTTTATAAAATTGAACAAAACCAGATCATACTGTTACGCTTCTGGAACAATTATCAAGACCCGCAAAATTTATCGCTATAAATACAAAACAGCCACTTTAACGAGTGGCTGTTTTTATAAAATTAAACATCTTAAAACTTACCAGTTATTTTGTATAATTATTGTTGCAATCACGATAAAAAGAAAAAATCCAATAATTGTATTTAAGGCTTCATTTTCAATCTGGCCATAGTGAGTTTTTTTTCCTTCCCAAATAAACTTAAAACCAACAAACTTCTTGTTAGATATTAGATGGATAAAATTAATGATTATGAAGCGTAAACTAGCTCCTAAAAAAGAAAAGATATAATGTACTATGACTATTCCAACAATTTCCATCTATTAATTATCATTATTAATGATCCCTTCTACAGTGCCAATAATTGTCTTTCCATAACCCAAATGACCTTTCATTCCTTGTCCCCAATATTTATGAAATCTATTCATATTTTTTAAGATTATACCTTTAATTTTTGCCGTCTTAAATGTTCTTGTAATAATACCTTTATATTTAGAATTAAATTGCCCCATATTTAAAGTTGGTTTTTTAATCCTACCAAAAGTTGCTAAAGTCATCATCCCATTTAGACCTGATTCTATTCCTTCACTACTCCCTCTAACAACTACAGTACCGTTTAATCGCTGAGGCTGATTGTTTGGACTTAATAAATCAAAACTTGTTCCAAATACATACGCATCATCTAAAGTGTTATATATTGCCGAACCGATTGTTGATTTTATACCTGATGAATTATTTAAATCATCTTCTATTCTTCCAAAAAAGTTAGGTTTATATTCCGAAAAAGATCCTGTAAAAGGAGAATTTAAAATACTCTGATCAACACCAAAATATCCAAACCCTTCAAAATTACTGTTCACAGCATTAAGATCGCTCTTATTAAAAGCAAGAAAAGTACCTGTATCTCCCTGATCAATACTAATTCCATATTTTTTATCACCTCCAAAATCAGTTGTAAATCGTTCACCTTTAAAACCATTTCCAACCCAGCCCCAGAATTGACCCCATTTTGTTTTATACCCTCCATCAGGATCTACTCCATTGATCCAATCATTACCCATTCCAACATACGGAGAGTGATATTGCCCATAAGGATCAGGAGCTAACCATCTATTAATACGAGGATCATACAATCTAAGTTCGAATGCAGGTTTTCCAGTTTCTGGGTCAGTTTCAGCAAACTCCCCTTGATATCCGTAGCGGTAATCTCCCTGTAAATTTCGATTAGGCATCGCCATCCCACCAGGGTAATAATCTGTTTTGGTCAATGCTATTGGGGTTCCTGTAGTTGTTTTACTAACCACCGCCCGGACATTGCCCAAATGATCTGTCAACTGATAAAAATTAGCCCCGCCTCTTTTTTGGACCCCGATACGCCCGGCTCCGAACAGGGCGTATTCTTCTAACTGCCCATTGCGGTATATGACCATTGTATTTCCTGCGGCATCGCGTACATAGTGCTCAGTATAACTAAGAGTTCCATTAGCATAAGCTTCTTTTCGGACCCGCTGCCCTTTATCATTGTAAAAGAACTTAAGCCGCGGGCTTCCTTCTTCATGAATCTCTGTCACCAACCCACTGGCATTGTAAAGATAGTCAATTTTTTCACTTTCATTTCTCGTGAGTTGCCCGATACGATTGTACCGATAGTTATCAGCCGGCTGAGAGCCGATATCAGCTGCTCCTGCTACATCCCCGGCAGCATCTGTAACCTGTGTCAACTGATTGGGTTTTGCCCCCTTATAGGTATAGGTCAGCTGATCCATCGCATTGTTTCCGTTTTCGGTTTGCTTGGCACGATGCAGGGTCTGGATATTTCCATTGGCATCATAGGTGATTTGATCCACTGTATAATCGCCTTGAGCATTCAGGGCTAATGTTCCTGCATTGATACTCCGGGTTTCCCGATTACTCCCAGCAGTAATACGGGCACTAAAACGACTCCCCTGCTTGGCGTGAAAGCCGGGAATCAAAGTAATGCTCTTATTCGCAGATAAGTGCTTGGCCTGTCCGCTATTCAGAATGTCATTTACTGAAGGAAGGTGGTCATCAGGAGAGGGAATGGCACTGGTATTTTCATCGATGATCACAGGGAGACTTGCCGTATCGGCATTAAATGTTCCATATGCTGCTTGTTGTAACCAATTATTGCGATCATAGGTATATGAATAGGTATGTTCTGTACTCATTCCTCCGGTAACAGGGGTATCTGTACTATTCCATCGTATTCCTTTGATGTTTCCATTGTATTGATCTACTCCATAGCTGGTACTTTTAATATTTCGCAATGGTCGGTTAAAATCGTGGTGGTTATAGTCAATAATCATCCCAAAAAGGTCATTGGCATCTCCTCCCGGATCATTACCGGTAGAGAGACTAGGGTGATTGATTGCTTTTAATTGTCCGGAAAGATTGTAAACATAATCAATTCCCTGCAAGCCCCTGGCAATATTGGTACGTTTTAAGGCGCCGGTTTCATAATAGGTATAAGCGGCATGCTCCGTATAATTCGTTCCATTTTTTGTAGTTTCTACCTTAAGTAATTGCCCGGTATCCGGATCATAGCTATATCGGTGCATAAAGCGCTCCGCACTTTTATACTTCTGGTAATCTACCTGCGTCACCTGTCCGCTTACGGGATCATAGGTATAGTCAATAGTTTTGGTTCCCAATCCCTGAATATATTGCACCATATTTCTAACCCGTCCATATATATCATAACTATACCAGCTGATGGTCGTTTCCGGCAGGGTATAGGTCATGGCTACATTACCTGCTAAAAAGGTAGCCTTATAGGTTGCTTTTTGCGTACTGTTCAATCCCAGTTGTGTCAGGGCTTCTTCCAGGGTTCTGGAAGGTGCCGTAGTACCTGCGGGTACTGTCTGCTGATCATAAACGGTAAAGTGTTGTTCTTTTCGGGTTCCGGCAGGAAGTGCCGCATCCGGATCGGCTGTTGCAAAGGCAGTACTTACCAATACACCACTTTCTACAGAACGTCCTCTGTGATCATAATTGGTATAAGAAAATTCCTGAGGGGTAGCATGGGCTTGTTTACTATTCTGCGAAAAGCGAATCTGACCATCTTTCCGGTATTTAAAATCCGCTGCTCCTTCATCCGGACTCTCACTTTTAGTTAGTTGTCCTAATGCATTATATGTAAAGGTACTTTTCAACTTTTGCTGAGCATGATCCCGTAATGGTTGATAAGAAGCAATCAATTGCCCTGCCTTATTATACTCCTGTAAACTGTAATCATAATAATTTTCCGGGTAGGTAATATGAATAGGTGCACGGCTGGTATCCCCACCTGTATATGCAATCCTATAAAAACCACTGGGTAAACTGCCGAATGCTGTATTGGTGGTTGTTTCGGTTATCAGGTTGTATACATCAAAAAGCGTATTGTTTGATAACACAACGCCTACATCATTTTTTACTACAACCCCGCTTCGCCCCTTAGGAATGTGTATATCCACATAGTTTTGTTCCCGAATCTGTACGGTAGCCGTTCTATTGGCTGCTTCGACATCTCCGCTACGAGCCGCGGCCAGGGTCCTGCCTTCTGCATCTGTAAATACAACATTTTCTTCTCCATGCACATCCCTGCTTACTGTTTTTAAAATCGTATAGTTATTATACTTAGCATCGCCAAAAGCAGCTGTGCTCGATAGTTCCTGTCCGGCAGGCATCGAAAACACATATCCGTTTTTCCAATTTCCGTTAATTCGGTTTCCTCCTAATGTCTTTTTAACCGCCCCGGGGGTAAGTTCACTATAAATGGTTCGGGTATAAGGACGGGTAGTAACATCCTGATAAGCCTCTCCCTGATTCTGTGTACTGTAATAGTGTCCTAGTGTATTGGACTGGGATCCTACGGTTTTCGGGTTTTCCGGACTGGTTTCAAAATCTTCGGCTATATATATATCGCCATTAGATTTTTTGATAAAATCCTCCCGATAAATAAAATCCAGGTCAATTTCTCCATTGGTCGGAGCACTCATCGTTTGCAATGCAGGTCTTCCCTGTCTATCATACAAGATCTGTGAGGCCCAGGTTTTTTTAGTCTTGGGGTCAACAGACTGGGATTGCGTAAGTTTTCCTAATGTATTAAAATATGTTTTATTTTTCCCTTTCACTTGCTCCTGAACATCATAGGTAGTGGTTGTAATGGTATTCCAGGGTTCTCTTATATTCCCTGCAGCAGGACATCCATTGTATACTCCATATACATCAGGGCAGATATCCCCCGCCCGTCCTATAAAATTATCAGGTCTTGTACAGCGTAATCGCGTATCATTCGGGTCTCCAAAACCATCTTTATCCAGGTCTTTATACCAGAGCTTCAGCGTCGCTGTTTCATCCGTATCGGCACAGTCATCGCGGTTCTGCACATAATTATTTCCTTCTGCATCCGTAGGCTTCTCACATTGTTTGATCCCGGGATGTTCTTTATCTCCGCTACCATCTCCATCTCTATCGACATACCAGGTAAAAGATTTAATATGCCGATCGGTATCATCACAATCTGTATTATTAGAAACATAGCGTTTGTTATTGAGTGTTGGCCGCAAGACACTTCGTATCGGAGAAGCATTGTATTTTCCTTCTGTATCCTGATCCCCGTCGATATACCAGTTTTTTTCTACATTGGTAACATCAGGATCATTATCATCCTGATCCCCATAGACTAAGGCGGTATAATAATTAGATGGATTCGGAGTCGTGTCCGGACATAACTCAATAAAACTATAAGCAACTCCCATTCCATCACGGTCATAATCATAATAATAACGTACCGCACCTTCGGTACACTCCCCATCAATCGGACCGATTGGAACTCCTCCCTGAGCCATCATCCCCAAAGAGAAAAGCAAAAATGATATATATACTATAAAATGTTTCATACTTGTACTGTTTTGTTGGTCTGCTTCCTGATTCTTATTATTCATTAGGGCTTATTGGATCATCCCCCCCGATGAGCTGACATTGCGAGGCAGGAACCTGAAATGTATTGGTTGTCGTCACGGTTTCGTTGGTACTGACATCTTTTACGCTGAGGCTAACGTTGATTGCACCACATTGGTAACCATAAAATACATTGCTAGCAGACCAGCTTCCATTATTCCATCGGTATTGGTATTCTCCAGAACCATTTTGTACGTTTGCCCTATACACAATCGGGTTAGCACTCTGAGAAGTATCCAGACTGATCGATGCACTAATCGGTGGATTGATAATCTCCGGATCGATGACCCCATCACCATCCTGATCTAGGGTAATCATGGATTTATAGGAATAATTTGTTTCTGCTGCTTTTTTGAAGCCTCCTGTTAATCCGGGAGCGTCCACCACCTCTACAAAAGTTTTGATCAATCGACCGGCATCGTCATATTCATATCGGGTAGCCAGATTATTGGATCCTATGATATGCGTAAGTTCATCCCATTCATTATAGACATAACTGGTCATATTACTTTCTACCGGATGAATTCTAAAATCATCGGCATAAAAAATCCCCTGAGCGGCTTTGATGGCTATATTTTGCGTACTAATCGTAAAATCTTCGTAATGATTTAGCAAAACCCAATCCTTAGCATCAATACGCTCTCCATTAAAAGGTTTTACTTGCCCATTAACCGAAACTCTGGCATTTGCTACATTTGCTTTATCTACCCAAACTGAAATTTTATATTTTCCTGCTCTGTGTTTCCCTCGCTGCATGGTTACCTTAAATGACTCAATCGAAGTATTTACTTTTACGGAATAAGATCCCGTATGAGACTTTTCTGAGGTTTGTCCAATACCGTTCCCAGATGCCCCTGCAGCTCCAACACCTCCGTCAAAGTAGTATGGATTAGGATAACGATACTCTGCTCCTGAATAATACATTTCAGAATATTTAGCATCTGCAATGGCTATAATTTTAGATTCCTTATCCCCCATTTTTCTACTAAAAAAGTTATTGTTGATATCTGATGTTTGCAATGGGGTCGAATAATGATCGTATCTATCAATAGAAGAAGTCTTAACCCACTTAGGGTTGGTTTGTGCTTCTGTCCATTTAAAATTGTCGTCTATTCCCTGATAATTAACATAAGCTCCGTTAGCATCAATATCCCCTTTCCATGTATACACGGCATGTTTTCTCCATATTTTTTGTGTTCCTTCTACTAACGGTTCTGTTATCTCTTCCTGTGTATTCATATAAAGCCAGTCATTACTCCAGGTCGTAATTCCTGCTCCTATGGTTTTCCATTCATTGCCTACTTTAATCTGTGCCAGACTCAATGCCTGTTGAGATAACATGTTCTTATTTGTCAAATTATCCGCTTTAGCCCCCATTTCTGTATACTTATGGAAAGCGGGAACAACAACGGATTTTGCCTCAACATTATTAGCTAGTATTGATCTTGTTTCTATATTTTGACCTGTCAAAAAATCATAGGTATCAAAATAAGAAACAGATTCCTGTCCTTTTGAATAACTTAATGTAGACTTTAAAACATTAGGAAGGCTTGTTTTGCTTGATGAGCTTAAGTAATTTTTTTGTACGACTCCTTTTTTTCCTTTTTTATATATCTTATTGGTCTCCTGAATTGCTCCTTGCTGTATTTCTTCTATTGAATAGTACTCATTTTCTATTTTAGATAAAAGTTGTCCTTTTCCATTATAACTTTTTTTAGAAATCATACTACCAAGAGATGCTGTATGATCAATAAGCTCAAATTTTGAAAAATTTATTAAATGATTCTCTCCATTAATAGTGATATTTTTATCTATATTCTGTGTTTTTCTCAAAGAAAGGCTCTTTCCTAATTCAAAACCATTACTTTTTTCTGTCATTTTTTTCAATACATTAAAATGGTATACATTTTTATGCTTGACATTATTGGTTGCATACTTATGTGCCACTTCGACATACTCATACATTACAGATGGAGATGGGATATCTCCTATAAACTTAACTTCTTTTTCTTTCTTAGAAGGGGCATAGGAAGTAACACCTGAAGAGGTATTCGTTCCTGGAATGTTATACCTATAAGAGGTAATATATCGCTCTCCTTCTAGTTCTGTATAAAGGTTCTTCACGCGTATTCCTCCTCCATTTTTGTTTGTTTCTGAAGGAGAAGTTATTGCTGCTTCATACTGAAACTTATCTTCTTCATATTCAATATTTATAGAAGCTCCTAAAGGAGTTATAATTTTATTTAAGCTCCAACTTTGAGGCGAGTTACTTATATACCCCCAATCGTCCTTTAGATTCTTATTAAATGGTGTGTTTATATTCTTATAGCTAAAGCTATATGGAGGAACTAAAGCATTTCCATTTCTACCTGAGAAAAACAACTTTTTCAAAGTAAGTCTTCCTGAGTTAGCAGAATTAGGAGAATTTTTAGCTAGTTCATATGAGGTTTTAAACTCTATAGTTTTGATTACATTATCAATTTTATGGCTTTGCTCAATAATATCTTTGGAATCAAGAATGTTTCGAAATAAATTTGCTTTCCAATTTCTATTAGTAATTAAATTAGATAATTTACCTAACCTTTGCCCAAGTATACTAAATTGCTCATAATATTCATCTATTTTTATTTCCCCTCCTATAAATTCTGATTGTTCTGAGGAATTTGTTTTACTTATTGTTTTGTTTAAACCACTATTTTTTAATAAAATTATCTTATCTAATTTAAGAGATCTTTGGGGGTTTAAATTAAGAAAAAAAGTATGTGTTGATTCGATACGATGCGTCCCATCTCTAGGCAGAATTTTGTCATAAATCCCTGAAAAGTATGTTTTACCATCATCTCCTATATAAAATGAGTTAATATGTATATCATTATATACTTTAGGATTATCCTTTGTCCCTACATTTAATGTAGAAGAGGAAGACATATTATCTAATCTTGGTGATTTAACAAATAATGCGGTATGCGTTCTCGTTTTTATTTTATCTAAATAGTAGATTTCTTTTATACCCCATTCGTAAACTTTAGTTTTTTCTGAAGCTTCATACCCATTTTTCGGGGTTCTCCAACCAAACCCTTCGCTCCACATACCATAATCAAAACCAACCCAATATCCGTAGTCCCCTTCATCAACTAAATAATTATTATTCAAATCTATATAATCTGGTCCTGTTATCGCAGTTAATAGCCAGTGGGTAGCATATGGTTCGAGTTGTTGCTCTTCAAAAAAGTGTTTATTTAAATCATTATTTATTTCAGATGTCCTAGAAAATTTTTCATGTTGGTATACCGGTAACGAATAGTGATATGTTTTTCCATCTGGAGTTGTTACTTGATACGCTCCTATTCCTTCTTTCGGAATTCTTTCTCTTGTCCTATTAAATGAATATGGTTTTAATATACTAGAAGGATTATCTATTATTTCTTGATTGGTGAAAGTTTCTATATAAGATCCTTTTCTCATTCTTTTACTATTAGAATTATAACCATTATAGTTTTTTCCATTAATAGTAAGTAAAGAATTGAAAGAAGGGTTAGAAGTATTAAGATCAAAAATACTATTCAATGTATTTCTTGATAAATCCCAATGATCTGAGCTAACTTTTAAAAACGAAGAGTTTTCATTATTAAAATAAAAATGAATGTCATTAATATTTTTTGTGAATCTATCCCCAGTCGTTCCTAGCGGATAATCATAAGAAACAGAGTTAACAGTCCCTCCTTCATTATCTGTTATTTTTAGTTGATTTAGTAAAATAGCATCTTCAAAGATATAAGGTTTAATATTACCAGATATTCCTTGACCAGAAACAGAATAGCTATCATAAGATATTCCAGAATAGTATGCTTCATTACGAAGGAATTTATTATCACTCCTATAAAAAGACTCATAGGAATCAAATGCTACTTTATAATCAAACAAAGTATTATTTAGAGAGTTATTAGTATTTCCTGCATATAACGCCCCATTAAAAATATAGTAATCATTTTCATAGACCCAATATTTAGTTTTGTTAAATGTTGCCTTCAAACTAGCTAAACCACCAGAAATTGGTATAGGGATATACGCAGTAAAGGAGTTATTTAAAATGGAAGTTTGTTTAGATATCGATTGAAAACCACTAAGTTTAAAATGATACCCTATCATACTTCCGCTTAATCCATTCCGAGAACTTAATGAAATACCCGTACTTAAATTTTTATCAGTATTAGAAAATAGAGAAGCAGATATAGAAGCATCTAATGTCGTATTACCATTAAGAAAACTCTGATTTATTGAGCCACTTAACCCTACTCCAGAACTTACATTATCACCATTACTAAGTAATGAGGCGACACTTATTCCTAAACTAGCCCCTGTAGTACTAAGACTTCCTGAAAAAGGACCTACCCCTCCTGTTATTCCTACTCCAAATTGACGAGAGTTTTCCCCATTAGAAGATTGATTTTCCGAATAACTGGCATAAAGTCCTGCTGAAAAAACACCTTCTCCCCATCCGACATTTACCCCTCCTGTATATGAATTAAACGTTCCTCCTTCATCATAGAAAACAGTATATTTTCTTTTATTTTTCCAATCATCAGGAACACCAGAAACATATCTGTTAATCGCTCCTGGATTTAAATTCCACCCGAGTCCTACCCAGGAGGCCTCCTGGTCCATTGCAATCCCTGCATGGTACGCCAATGCCAGGGGGTATCCTCCTTCTGGAGAAGGCACATTGAGTAATGGTAATACATAGGACATGTCTCCGGTTAATAAATTAACCATATCGGTTGCATCTACCGGTTCAAAAGAAGCGGCTTCCGGAGCATTGGGACCATTATTATTAGCCCATAGCTGATTGTATGGAATAAGTGTTTGCAAAAAAACACAGACAAAAAACAAAGCAATGGCTCTATGGGAACCTTTTGTTTTTTGAGATGGTATGTCTTTTGAAGATGACTCTCTGGATACGCCTAATGACATAAAAGTCTGTATGATTGTTTTCTTCATAGGTCGGGTGTTGTTTTCTGTAGTCTTCTGTTGGTAATAATTCTATTTTTAGTCGTGTTGTTCTGATCAAAAACGCAGGGTCGGTGCTGAACGGATAATGTCGGTCGGGATTTTAAACCTGACTTCTCCGGTATTCAATCCCAGATCTTCTATCGTTAGATTAATATACTCCGCATTCAATATGGCTGCTTCTTTGGGATATACTAATAACATGGTAGTGGCTCCACTCATACCGTACATTCTTGGATAGTTATAGTCAGCCAGTGCAATTGTATCTTTGGAAGGGGTAAAACAATGGATTTTTTCTTCCATTCCAAAGGCTAATTGATTAACCATCGCGCCAAATCGCTGTTTGTCTCCTGCTACTGTATTGAGTAATTCTTGCTGGTTCTTCGCCATTGATAGTGTGAAGTACAGATACGGGCTGTATTTAGATCTCAAATCGTCAATCACACGTGGTTCTTTTTGTTGTCCTCCTAATTCCTGATCGACCAGTAGATCGGTAGGTTTATAGGTGATCGTATAACGTACCCCTCGAATCATTTTGGTATGAGTATATCCGTTTTCGGGATCCTTCAGATAGGTCCATAAAGCTTCTTTGGTATCAAAAGTAGTTTGCTTACAACTGCCAAATATCATACATGCTCCCAAAAGGATAAATGTATACAGAATGCGATTCATAATTATCTATTAAGGTTTCCTTCGAACTCAGCATTTAATGCGGTTAATATGGTTTCCGTCAGATCAGCCGTGGTTTCTCCATACATAATAGTTCCACTTCCTGTTGCCCCAAAGATGATGGTATGCTTATGTTTTTTTCCATATTCTTTGACAAAATCATTAATATCATTGATAACCGTTTGAGTCATTTTTTGATCTTCCTCCTGCAATTGCTTCTGAACGGCTTGCTGATAATTACTGAGTTGTTGTTGTTTAGTACTTAGTAATTGCTGCTTTAATGTGATTTCTTTTTTGGTCATACTACTTCGTTCCTTTTCGTACCCCTTTAAATCTTTTTGCCAATCGGCTATCAAACTATCGACATTGGCTTTCATCGTAGCAGCTTTTTTATCAAAAGCAGCTTTCTCAATACTGGTTCGCTTGTATCCATCTAACAATTTATTGACATCTACATAGACCAGCTCTGTTGTCGTCATCGAAAAGAAAAAAGAAGCAACAGCTGCAACTAATGCCAGTATTGCAATAGGTAAGGCAAGTTTATTCATTGTTATGATTAGTTATTTTTTGTTTCCTCATACGATGGTTATCAAGTAAATCTGGATAACCTACACCTTTTATAGAAGGCAAAAATAAAAGATGTAAGGGATTTCCCTGTTCTTTTTAAGTTGTTTTTCCTGTCTTTGCAGTAAATTGTTCACAAACACAACCTAACTCTCTCAAAAGCAAATTAATACCCTTCATAATTTTATATAACTCTTACTACAAAAATCTAATAAACGTGTATTAATTAAGTCGTTGCAGCAGTACCTGACATTGTAGGTATTGTTTTCTGGTTCTGTAGTTTTTCTTTTTTATAAATCCGGCTGATACGATGTTTCCATAACTATAACGTTGTTCTAATTGATACAGAATATGCAGTAAGGAACGATAATCTCCTTCTAGTGTAAAATTATAGGTTGTTGTGGTCTTTTTAGATACTTCTTCTGTAAAAATATGAGGCTTCTCAAAAGTAGTGATACGTACCTGCGTACTATCTGACAGGCGATTGAGTGTCGCCAGAAGATTATTCTGTACAGAGTTTCCCGCTACGTTGTTTTTTTCCAGAATCTGATCCAGTTGTTTCTCCTTGGCTGCCAGAGCTGCAAGTTGTGCCGGGGCATTCTGATACTGTATTTTTTGCTCAGTTAGTTTGACCACCTCAGATCGCAGTGCCACGGTTTTGGAAAAACCATATTGATACGCGATATATGCCAGTAGCAATAACCCTGTAATGAGGAGTCTGTTTTTAGTGCGTTGCGTCATCTGTAAGATTTATAATTAGTTCAAAATCTGCGCTATTTTTTTGTTGAACCCCATAGGATATAATGGTAGTTTTTCTTACAAAATCCAAGCCTTCAATTGCAGCAACCCAATTGGTAAAGTCCTGCTTATCAATTGCTGTTCCAGAAACACGGATTTCTCCCTGATCAATATGGATTGGTTTTCCAGGATGTATAGTTTTTCTAAGTGGCTGATACATGCATGTATTAAGCAATACTGTACTGGGAATTCTATAGATAAGTTGATCCATAAAATATGAACTTTTAGAAAAGCCAGTCGCAAGAATACTCTTGACAATTGCTTCTTTATTGGCTACTACTGTTTGTTGCTGTTTGATACTTTCCTGTTGATTCGTATATACTTGCAGGGTTTCCTGCAGGCTCTGCCATTGTTTGTAATTACTGTTAAACACAAAAAAATTGATTAGCAAAGACACTAACAGCACTCCAATTCCATATTGAGCAATTTTTTTGAACGTAGCTACTTCTTGATATACTCTGGTCAGATTTTTATTTCTATCCTCCAGGTTTCCCGTAATGGTAGCTGTTGCTGTAATAGCTCGGATAGCAGTAGCCAGTGGCAAGGTATGTGTACTGGGTACTCTAAGGCTTTCTATCTCATAAGTTTCTACTACAGATGCTTCTTTTTCTGCTACAAATTCCACTTCCTTATTGCGAATACCAACTACTGCTGTTTGTGTATACAGCTGTGTATCCCCGCAATAGGGAGCCAAAACTCCGATATTAGTAACCCCCAAAGAGACATCCTCTATATAAATTCCCTGCACCCGGTACGCTCTAATAAGCTCTTCTACATACGCCTTCCTGCAGATGGCTATATAAGACTGGGTACCTGTTTGTAAAATCTGGTAATAAAAAGCGTCTAGATCCAGATTGGGATAGGTCGCTGCAATAATCTCCGTATCCGTACCTGTCTGAGGGCTTTGTTTTAGTAATACCTCTTCTGTAGTCAGCGTCAGTCGTGCCTTTTTTACAGGGGGAGATACTGTTTTTAATTCCTTGATTGTAGCTACTGTAAACTGTGTCGTAAGATCGATTTCCTCTTTTTTCTGATGGACAACGACTCCCTGAATACATAAAGTCCCTTCCTGATCAGAATGCTCCAAACTGTATATTTTCGTTCCTAACGGGCGATATGACAAAAGACGCGCTATCATTAATAAAAAACAGTCGGTTTAATGATTACATTTAATTTTCTTTTAGAGTCTTCTCGTTTTCGCTTGCTAAAAAACCATTTAATGATGGGGATTTTAGATAAAAAAGGAACTCCAGAGCCTGAATTATTTTTAATTTTTCGTTCGATTCCTCCCAGAATAGCCACATCATTAGTGCGCATCCTCATAATAGAAGAAAAACGCCTGCTATTGATATCCGGTGGAGCGTCTTCTGCAATTCGCTCTCCGCTAAAATTAGATTGAATCACCTGAATATCAAGTGTAATCTGACCATCTCCAGAAACAAAAGGTTTAAATTCCAATGCCAGTTCTGCATCAATAGGTTGGTAATTCACTACCTGAGAGGTCTGTGGAATTTGTGATCCAAAAAAGTTTTGATTCGTAACAGCATAATAGGTAGTTTGTCCACTAGACAGGTATGCTTTATGTCCATTAAGCGTACTTAATTTTGGTGTCGATAGGATCTTCAGATTTCCATTGGTTTCCATCGCCTTGATATCCATATAGAAATTAGGAACAACATTCCCCAGATTAAGCGATCCAAAACCATCAAAACCACCTATAATACGGTTAATTGTTTTAGCCCCCAAAGTAATATTAGCGTCCGGAAAAGAAACCCCTTCGGTTGCTACCGGTTCTTTCCCGATTCCAAATTCTACTCCGGTTTCAATGGTCGCACTTCTGCTTACTTCCAATATCATGACTTCTATCAGGATCAAAGGAACCGGTTTATCTATATAGGTTACAAATTTTTTGAAATTTTCTATTCGGGCACCAGGACCGCTTACAATAAAACTATTGAGTTCGGTATCAACCTTGATATCTAGTCCCCTGGTCACACTCTGTGGAAATAGCGAATGAATATTTCCTACCTGACTGGCAGTGCCTGCACTGCTTGTTCTGGAGTTATACGAATTGGTATTTCGTGTATTTTGAAACCCGGAGTTTCCGGAATTTCCTCCTATATAATTGGTACCACCCGATACAAAATTCGAACTTCTCAGACTCCCCGAATTAAATCCGGCAGCGGGAGATGGATCTCCTAACATGGCAATCGAGCGATGCATCATCTGTACCATTTCTATTTTTCGGATTGCGAGCTGATCTTCGGTTCCAAAATAATATATATTCCCTTCTTTCTTAAACGTATATTCTTTGGTGGCTGTGGTTGACCTCCCTGTATTCGCTCCTGAATTCGTATTATTTTGAGCATATGAACTTCCGCTGGTACTATTATTAGAAATCAATGGAGTATCAACTGCACTTCCCTGCTGAAAGATTTTTAGCAGTAATTCATCAAAGGAAATTGCTTCTGTCTTTAATGTTACATTCCCTGCACTCTCTAGTGGGGATGCTATATAAATGTCTAATTTTAAATCTTCTGCCAAGGGAAGAATTACTTCAGAAATTGGTGTGTTTTCCAGATGTACTCTTACCATTTTCCGGACTGTATCTAATATCTGATACCGCTCATTGTTTCGATAATGTCTTGATCTGCTAAATCCGGAAGTTCCCGATCCGTTTTCGGCATTATACACTCCTTCAAACTCATAAAACCCATCTTTGGTTTGTGAAAACTCCAATTGATTGGCTTCTGCTAATTTCCTCAAAGCAACATCAATAGGCACTTTACTAATAAACAGATTGAGATTTTTACTACTAAGTTCTGGTGCATATAAAAGATTCTTTCCTGAAACCTCTGTGATTTTCCGAAATACCTTTGGTAAGGGATCATTAGAAATATCCGTAGACAAGGTATTGCTTAAAGCATCATATGATACCTGTATCTCTTTTTCTGTCGGAGCAATAACCGGAGGGGTATATTTTTTTATGGATAAAATAGTCCCTGTAATCATTATATCTAATTCATATTCTTTTGCCACAAATAGCAAAAGATCATGCACTGTCACATCTGAAAATCCATTGACAATTGAAATTCCGGAGAGCTCCTGAGATACACTGATGTTGATTTTATGTACCTGAGAAATGGCTTTTAAAAAATTAGCCAAAGAGGTACTGGATAAGTTGATATTAACTTTTTCCGTGAGACCGGGAACATCTACGTGCAACAGCTGTAGTTTATTTTCTATACCAGCGATTCTGGCATTGGTCTGATTCATCGTTCCCTGTGGCAACTGTTGTGCATAAGAGATAAGGCTCAAGTGAAGGACACAGCCTAGAAGGAATACAATCTTTTTCATCCGTTTAGCGTTGTTTGTTGAGCCATCAAATGGCAGGACAGCTTGTCCATCTTACTTGTATATCGGGTTATTTGTTTATATTTCATCGTATCAAAACTATCTTATTCTCGTATTACTGTTTTGCTAATAAGGCATATACTTCATCTACAGAAGTAACCCCTTCTCTTACCAATCGAATTGCATTGTCCTCTAAGGTGCTGATATTATGTTCTGACAGATATTCATCAATTTGCAGTTGATTACTTTTTATAGCTTGTTCCAGATCCTTGGTAATTGGTAGTAATTCATAAATTGCTTTCCTTCCTAAATATCCAGTGTGATAACATTGATTACACCCTTGCGCAATATAGTATTTCTTAAGGTCTTTGGGGATATCATAGGTAAGGGGAAAATCCGTAGTTTCAGTATTTTTTTCTTTTTTGCAATGAGGACACAGCTTTCTTACCAGTCGTTGGGCAATACTCATGGTCAAGGTACTGGCTATTAAAAAGGAAGGAACATTCATGTCGATAAGACGAGAAATGGTCGCCCAGGCGGAATTAGTATGAATTGTCGATAACACCAAATGACCTGTTAATGCTGCTTTGATCGCCATATTAGCCGTTTTGTCATCCCGGATCTCTCCTACCATTATAATATCCGGATCTTGTCGTAAAAAAGCACGAAGTGCTGCCGGAAAATCGAACTCTATATCTTCCCTTAGCTGTACCTGATTAATCCCTTCTAATGTATATTCTATAGGATCTTCTATAGTAAGAATATTAGACGTTTCCTTATTTAATTCTTTTAAGGTCGCATATAAGGTTGTTGTCTTTCCTGATCCTGTGGGACCAGAGATCAAAATAATTCCCTGGGGTTGTTTACTGGCTTCCCGGTACTGAAGTAACTCATGGGCAGTGAACCCTAAATCGGTAAGGGAAACCTCTTGTGTATTCCGGTTTAATAAACGCAATACAATCTTTTCTCCGTGCAGGGTAGGCATGGTCGATACCCTAATATCAAATTCTTCTGTTCCCGCTTTAAAAGTAATACGCCCGTCCTGTGCTAATCGCTTTTGAGAAATATCTAATCCGGATTGTATTTTTATTTGATTGATCAGCTGTGGATACTCTTTGTTTGAGATCGTATATTGTTCTTTTAATTTTCCATCCAGACGAAATCGTACCCTACAGAACTTTTCATAGGGTTCCATATGAATATCACTACTTCCAAAATCTTTTGCTGTAGCGATTAGTTTCTGCAAAAAATTGTCCTCGTACTGAAGTTTCTCCTGAGCTGCAGTGGTTGTTTTTCTATAATTCAGGGTAAGGTATGACTGAATAGCCTCCGTCGTTTCTTCTGTAATTTGTATGGCACTATTAAAGATGATAGACAGTTCTTTCTGCAGACTTTTGGGTTGTTTTGAATCAGAAGCAAAAACAAGTGTTGTTCCCTCTTTTTTTATTGGTATAATCCGATAGTGAAAGGCCTGATTGGAAGTAATCAGCTGTTTTAAGTGCACCGGTAGTTTATACGTTGCGGATTCTTGTGTCATATCAGGTATAAGTTAATAAGCCCGCCCACCCAGTTTACCGAAAGAAGTATCAGCAAAAACAAAGAGGCAAAACCAGCAAGTGGCGCAGTGTTTTCAGAAGAGAATCTCTTAACTGCAATCCATAAAATCAGTGAAAAAAATATAGAAAATACAAGTATTACCAAAAATGATATCGTAGGAAACCCAATAGCTACGGCATACAGGAACAGAACATCTCCCAATCCGAATACTTCTTCTAAGAACTTTTTTTTGATAATCAAGACATTATACAGGTATAATATCCCAAGAATGACAGAGACCATAGCAATATTAATCCCTACTGCATTGATAAAATGTATAAAAAGACTATGTTGATAATGAGACCATCCCAGTAATGCAGCCAAAGCGGGAAAGAGAAACCAATATACTTCTCTGGCTTTTATGTCCTGATAACTAATAACTATCAAATGTATCAAAATCAACGCCTTCAGCATTCTTTAATCTTTTATAAGTTGTTTCGGGCTCCCTTTTTCATCAATCTCCCATACATTAAAAACCCCGTCTCCATCAAAATCTACCACAGCAGATGCACGTGCCTTAAAGCCAGACATACTGGCTTCAATGATTTCATAACTGTAATTAGCCGTTCCGCCATTTTTTACTGTTACCGGAGCCTCATAGTTGATTTCATTAAAATCGGAGCTGTACTTAGAGTTTAAGTAACGATATTGGGTCTGCATATTACTGATCGTTTTCAACTGTATTTTTGCTTCCTGTGCCTTTGTTTGCGCAATCAAAGGAAGGAAATTTGGCAGTGCTATCAAGAGGAGAATCCCTATTAATGCCAGAACCAGTAACATTTCCTGAAGATTAAATGCCTTTACAGTATGTATTTTATATCTCATTTTCATATAACTTATAAATGTGACAGAAGCACTCACAAAAATATGTTTTTTTGACCATTCAGAAAGCGTTGCGCTTCCAAAAGAGTCTCTTAATTTCTGTAGTTGCAATACTTTATTGATAGTGATTTGCTTTTTATGTCTGTTATGATGTATCAAAATTATGTCTCGGTTTCTATTGCTTTTTCTATTATTTTTTTATCCTATCACACTACTAAGCCTAAACATTGGCAGATACATCGCTACCAGTATAACTCCTACAATAAGGCCTACTAACAGGGTCAGTATCGGATTTAAAACATTAGCAATAAGCTGAGACTGATGTTTCACCTGTTGATTAAACTGTTCTTTTAATCGTGCGAAAATAAATTCCGTTTGATTGGTTTCTTCTGCTACCCGGATAAGAGCAATCATTTTTTTATCAAAAATGGGATTTTTAGCAAATGCAGCACTCATTTTATCTCCTGTAATGATTGCATTACGAGTGTTTTCCAAACCGTTTTGCAATGGATAGAAATTAATCATATTTTTCACCAGCTCCAGACTGTCTACCATCGGTACTCTTGCCGAGGTTAATAAAGAAAGGGCTTGCGTACATTGTGCCAGGTAAATCTTTCGAAAGTAGGCTCCCAAAATCGGGATTTTTAGCAGAAAAGTACCCCAGGCTTTTCTAAACCAGGGTTGTTTTGCGATATAAGAACTGCCTAAAATCAATACAATACCCCCTCCAATAATATACCCTCCGTAACTACCAATCATATCCGAAAACCGTATGATCATTTTGGTAATTCCGGGGAGTGCTACTTTGTTTTGCTTAAAAATATCTACAAACATGGGAACGACATAACGGAGCATAAACATAATGACAAGAAGAGCAGTGCATAATACAATCACCGGATATGTCAATGCAGAAACGATTTCTCTTTTCAGGTCATTTTTTCGCTTGTAAAAATCAGATAGCTCCTGAGTAATTTGTGCCAACTGCCCTGTCTGTTCCCCTATTCGAATGGCATAATACTCATAGTCCGTAAAGTGTTTGTTTTCTTGTAATATTGTAGAAAAAGATTGCCCTGCTATCAGCGGATCAACAAGGGATTGTAACAATTGTTTCTCCTTTTCTTTTTTTCTGGTCTCCGTTAATAATTCTAATCCACTCTTCAGGTCAATTCCCGATTTTAGAAGCACATGTAACTCTGAATACCATTCTTCTTTTTTCTTATTGTTAAAAGAGCTCCCAAATAAAGTAATCTCTCTGGTCAATACTTCAGAGAGTTCAAAAGAAGTGTTCTTTCGTTCCTGTTGGTTATGTGGTTGTATTTTAATTCCCATAAGCAAAGTGAATCGATGGATCATTATATCTGAAGATAAAGCTGCGGTGTAAATTCGTTGTACGATTAAAATGCAATCGGATTGCATCTATTTCTCCTTCAGCTACGGTCTTTCCCTGAAAATACAGCTGTATACTATCTGTCTGAATAACATAGGTTTTTATATCAGATCGAATACTATCTTTATAGAACTTATAATTTTGTGTAGTCAGAGGACTACGCAATGTCAATTGCTGTTCCAAGGCATTCCAATAGGATGCTGTACAGCTGTGAAAATCAATTGTCAATGCGGTTTCTAATGACTGAATCTCCGTACGGTATTCATAATTGGTTTGAATAGCATACATGTTTTTTTGTACCAGACGAAGAATCATAAACGACAACCCGGTAATAATAGCAGTAATTGCCAATACCACCATAATTTCGGTAAGTGTCATCGCCTGTACTTTATGTTTTCGTATCCACAGACTCATCGGATAATTTCTTTTTTATATAATTTTTCACCTTCTCTTTGAGAAGTAATCACAGTAAGATGTTTTTTTTTCTCTATTGTGATTTCCCACTGTCCAAAATCCTCTATATATGGAATTTTAATCTGATCGTGTATCAGAAAATACTCTAGTTCTTTGATTCGGTTATCAATAGCACTTTTATCTGCACGTATATGATTAGAGAACACTGTATTAAAACTAAGACTCGCAATCATAAATACAATAATGATTAACACAGAAGCTGTTAGTGTTTCTATCAAAGTGGCGGCTTTTATTTTCTTTAATACAACCATTTTGCTACTGTTTTTTTAGTATCTGCCATCGGTAGCCCTGCATAATCCGGTATGGGGTTCCGCATAATACGAGCTTCATAAATATGATTGAGGTACAATGACCCTTGCTGATTTGCTATAAATTGCAGCGCATAGAGTCTTCCTTTTAAAACTCCCTGAAAATCAACATTTCCCTGACAATAAATCCCTCCTGTTATAAAGGTTTCCGGCTTGATCAGCATATGTGTTTTTACCCGTTCTTTTTCATGCAGCTTTTTTTTGAGATACAGCAGCACTCCTTCAACCTGTACTTTTGAATCAATCACCATATCAATTTGATTGCGTATATCTGCACGAGTGGTTGTTGCTTTTATATGGTTAGTAGCTGAAAGAATGACAGAAGAAGGATATTGCAGGTGACACTTTTTGCCTATCTGAAGCTTTTTAGTTGCCAGTAAGTGCATCCTTCCACGGACTTGTTCTCTTAATTCTATAACCGGAGCTATTAATAACACATCTTGCAATATAGCGCTGGAGTAAACTATAATTTTTGTATCCGATTTAATGATAATATTCCCTGTTATTTCTACAGCTTCCAGGTGAATAGTTTCAGGTGCATATATCCACTTTTGCGGCTGTTCAAAACTATGCTGCATTTTTGGTCGTAATGGAATGATCTCTGAAGTATCTTCCGGAACTTGCGTGGTGAGTGAGCTTATATAGTGCAACCAGCTACTGTCCAGTGTAGGAAGTGTTTTCTTACTTTTTAGCAATCGTCCATCATACAGTTGCCTTCCTTGATAATATTTTCCTCCGATATTCCCTGCTTTGATTCCGTATTCAGAAAGATACAAATTCCCCTCTAATCGCGTATTTCCAATAACTACCAAAGGCGTATTGGATTTCGGAAGATACAGATTGGGAGTTTCAGGAATCAGCCTACTTCCAGATAATGCCGTGCGGATATATTTTTTTTGAGGAAGCTCAGTAACAGCTGTTATTTTTGTCCAGCCTCCGTAAAAGGAATTGCTGATTTTCACTTCTTGATTTTCTATAAAAAAGTGAAGGCTATCCGTCACAGAAGATGGTGATTCTGAAGTGGCAAGAAAATTTCGAATGGCAGTAGCAGGAATGGTTACTCCGTTTATGAGTTCTTTGGATTTAATCGCAAAAAAAGAATGTACATGCGTCAATAAAAGAAAGGCACTTAGCAGCAACGCTACCAATACCGATACCAGTAACGCAAACTGCATTGCCTGTGCTTTTATTTTTATATTTCTTTTCAATTAACTATAAAAGATTAAACTGTTTTGTTTTCCCTTGGTATCGCAATCGTATATAAGTCGCAGTTCCTTTAAGTACTGTTACCGCTGCTTCAGATTGATTTTTTTTGATTAGATATTCTGTACCATTAATTTCTAATAGAAAAACAGCATCTGCGGTATTTTGATTACTTACTCGTCCTTTATACCGAATCGATGGCCATATAATGGGTGGTTTTTGAGATACAACTGAAGGTTTCTTTACTTCTTTTCTTCTAGCTATCTTATACGCTTTGCCTAAAAATGGATCTCTGGAAATCGTATGGATAGAAAAGGGAGCGCGTTCTTTGGTTTTAATCGTTGCCATAGTAATGGTTGTCGGATCTGCTATCACCGGGTCGTCTTCTGAAAAGGCATCAACTACCTGATAGATAATAGCTCCCCAAATAAAAGCTACTACAGGAAATAAAATATACAGTCCTTTTTTTCCTTTTAACATACTAATGCCTAATTGATTGTAAATGTAAACGTATTACTGGCTTCTCCCTGATTCCCCGCCTTATCAAAAGCCTTAACTCTCCAGAAATAGGTAGTACTCGCATCCAGGGGTACTTCTGCGGGACTACCCGCTTGTTCTTTACGAACTAATTGCGTCAATGCTTCATCACTATAGACAAAGAGTGTATCTACTTCCCCGGTTCCGGCAACAGCTTCTCTGGTCCATGAAAAACTCACAGTAGCATCTGATAAAACCGATTCATTAGCAGGGGTTACCAAGACAGGTTTTTTTGGGTTTTTCGTATCTGTAACAATAGATCGTTTGCTATATAGCGTACTTTGTGTACTATTTTCTGCCCGAACCTGCCAAAAGCTTTCTCCTTCTGGAAACGTGAGTTGTATGCTTGTTTCTTCTGTAGTTTGTTCTGCAAGAACCTTATCATTAGTATCCAATATCTGAATTCGATATAAACTTGCTCCATTGACTGATTGCCATTGCATGGCTGTGGCAGTAACATTAGTAATTTTATTATCTACCGGAGTGATCAGCTGTACTTCTCTGGCTGAAAAATCCTCATTCTCTTTTAAAGTAAATCTAGCTTGAGAGAAAGCAGTCTTGGAACCTGAATTCATTCCCTGTACCCGCCATTGATAATCGCTTTTTACTAATGTTGTCCGGTAATTGGTCGTACTCACAGTAGTATCTGTTACAATCTGAGTTGCATTCTCGAAATTAGGTTTTGCGATTTGCAATCGATAAGAAGTTGCCTGATCTACAGCATTCCAGCTAAAGTTAACCGCTGTACTTTCTACCACAGAACTATCTTTGGGAGCAATTAATAAAATGGTTTCTCCCGAGATATCTTCTTCAAATAAAATTTCTTCACAACTGACACACAGAAACAGAAAAGGAAATATTAAAAATAGGATATACTTATTCATAGAAGGTTTATAATTTTAAATAATTTATTTTTTCTGCTGCTTTGCCAGCATCTTTATAGGTGTTTTTCGGGCAAGATCGGTTTTCCTCTGTAAGGCTAAAAATGCTGATTTGATTTTTATCATTTTGTCCCCAGCAGAAATAAGAAAGACTATACCCAAAAATAGTCGCTTTGGAAAAATCAATGGTTTTATAGATTTTTCCTTGTTTCGCTAAGGATAATGTATATTGTTTATATTGACTATTCGTTAAAAATACCGCTTCAGCTTTTGTAATTTCATCTTGTAAAGAAGCGGTTATCACCATAGAAACAGTACTGACAATCCCTGTATTTTTTTGCGTTTTGAGATAAGAAATTGTTTCCTGATTTGCTTCTTTTTGCAATGCTGATATTGCAGTAATATGATCCAGCAAACGAAGTTGAAGAAAAGTGGGTTTATCCGAAATAGAATCCACATAATTAATTACTTCTTGCTCTTTTTTTACCTGCTGAAGATATGCTTTATAAGTTCTGGAAGAAAAGTCCTCAACTTCAACTCCAACTCGAATTGGCGTCTGGTAAACAGGAAGGGCCGTCTCTCTGAAATTAGCCTGGAATACCGTTCCTGAATGTATGCCCAGAACTCCTAAGGCAATAGGAGTGGCATCTGTAGTATGCATCTTTGTTGTACTCACTATGAGCCCCTTACAGGAAACTAATAAAATGACAAAACAGCTAATAGCAATATAGGAGGATTGTTTCATTATTAATACTGGTATTTCAAATAAATAAGTCGTCAAATATAAAAAGAAGCAGGTAAACGATATGAAAAAGTGGTTTATTATTCATTGCAACTACAGAAATTAAAGCTGTTATAATAATTACATCTTATACCTTTTACTACTTAAATCTACTCAGTAAAAACAACAATTACGATTTTGGTATGCAAATCACTTCCTGTAAAAAAACCAGCTACATCGCTGTAACTGGTTCTTCTTATATTTATTTACTTTTATTGCTTACTCATAAATTAGAAAAGGCATCTCTTTAATTTTTCAACAACATTTTCTCTAACCGTTCTATCCTACTCTCTAATTTTTTATTTTTTTGCTTTTGTTCATTAATACGATGTTCTTGCGCTATAGTATAAAGAGTAAGCTCTTCTATTTTTTCTAATAGTCTGGCATTTATTTCTCCTAAATAAATACCATTACGAGCCACTTCCGTAGCTGAAGGAATATTAATTAAATGCCCTTTCTCTTTAATATGTTTTTCTACTTCATCTAGGGTAGGTAAATCATATTCTTTTTCGAATACATAATCAGCCCAATCTGTATGCACTTTTACTTCTGTAGCTTGTATTTTACCATTAACTGATAAACTGTATCCTCCAAAATATTTTCGGGTACCAATATTTAATGATCCTCCATTTCTATGATCAAAAACAAAAACACTAGGTGCTTTGGAATGCCCCATATAAAGACGATCTCCTGTATTTTCAATATCCATTCGCCATAATTCTCCCCCTCTCTCTATACCAAAAGCCGCTCCACCTACAGGATCTTTGATATGTACTCTAAACTTGGGATCTGTCGTTCCTATTCCGATACTTCCTTGTGTAAATACATTTCCAGAATCAAAATGCCAGTCTCCTTTATTTACTATTGTTTCATGTTGACTTACATTCGTTATTACTGTAGGAGTATCCGGAATCGTCACATTAAATGCCCCTTCTTTATTTACTATTGATTTAAAAAATAAATGTCCCCATCCTCCATTAGAATATCCCCAGATTTCGAATACTTTAGTCCCAATCTTTTTCAACATAAATACCGATTGTCTCGTACCTGCTGTAGTACTCTGCCAATCTGCGTTAGTGTCATTTGGTCCTTTTCTAAATCTAAAAACACCATTAGCATTATATTTACTCCAAGTGTTTACATATTGAAGATCAATGGTCATATTAACAGAATTATAACTCCCATTCCCATTAAAATCCAACGTCATTAACTTATACCATTTACTTCCAGATCCTGACCCCAAGCTATATTTTTTTTCATATTGATCCTGCGAGTAAATACTTGAAGTAAAAAGTATAATAAAAAGAATAAAAAAATGTCTCATATGATATTAAATTTAAGGGTCAAAAATAGAAAATTAACTTATATCCTATTAAAATCTGACAACTCTTTTCCCGTAGTTGCAGTAAATATTTTTTTTATTAGAATAGTTAAACACTATGAAAAGTAGTTCTCCTATTTTTACTATTCTCAATCATACAACCAACACCTTTAGCTTTCCTAAATGTTCTTTTTTTCCTACTCTTCTCCATAGGTATCTCCCATCAGCGCATAACTCGGTTTGGTTTCCAAAGGTTTTGCAGGGGTAATCAAAGTATTACGAATCCACCGAGGACGTTTGGGATTAGTTTTGAGTTTCTCCTGCCAATCCATATCAGTCATAGGGGATGGAGATAAAAATTCATAATAACTAAAAACTGCTCCTCTGGTAATATAATAGCTACCATTAATCTCAGCGACCACATACACCTCATCAGCATGACCAGTTCCTACTTCTAAAAATTGTTTGTAATTATATACATCGGCAACTACTGCCATATCTGCTTCCTGTTTAGGGAGGTGATCTGTTTTAAAAATACGGAATAAAATACGCTCCATTCTGGCACCAATCCAAGAGAGTTCTATAAATTCTTTTTCGGTTACTTTTTCTTTTTTCAATTGTTTTTTACTCACATTCAACAGGAGATTTGCCAAATCTTCTAATTCCTCATTTATAAAACGCAAATGATCTGTATAAACAGCCGCTTCCTGCAAAATTTCTTTTTCTAGTTTTAGTAATGCCAGGGCATGCTCCCAAAACTTAATATTAGGTTCTACGTAACTCAGATGCTGTGGTGGTGGCGGTCCTCCTCCCTGTCCTCCCTGAGCTGCAAAAGCAGGTTCTGAGTATAGAATCAAATCGTGTTTTAAGGTTGCCCATGCAGCTAATGAAGTGGAAACATTTTTAGTTTTCCAGAAATCTGTCTGCATAAAACCAGGATAATTACTATCTGATTTATTCATTTGCAATAACAACTGCATGGTTTTGGTATATAAATTCTTATCCCAATCTGAATAAGCTGCAAATACCTGCTGTAAAGAATCTACCTTCTCTGGATAAGCTTCCCAGGTAGTTTCATCTTTATATACTCCTTCTATTATATGGGATGCCTTTTGATTCCCTAATACAGAAAAAACATCCAATCCTCTGGGATACGGGCGTTTGGATTTTACTCCATCTACATGAACCAACTTCATAAAAATAGCAGCATCCATACTATAACGTCCTGCAGTAAACAATACATTCATTCTGTTTTTATCTGCCGTTTGGGCTTGTATTTTATTGACTTCCCGCTTTTTTAATGCCGCAATCAACTCCTTTTTTACTGACCTGGTATACATTTCCTTACGCTCTATTCCTTTATACAACGTATCTAATACCTCTATAACAGTTCCTATTGACAGGTTATCTTCTTCTCCTGCCATCATACTTATCAGCGAATTAAATCGGGTATAATCCTTCATCAATGCACGATCAGACCGTATCATATCAGCTAGTAATAATACCGCATCAAATCGTTGTTTTTCATCCAGAAAAAAGGGAGCGTAATTCAGCCATTTGATTCCGGTAAAATATTTCTTAAGCGTCTCGCTCTTGGTATAGTTTCCCCTTGGAGTAAATTGTTGGTAGTCTGTCATCCCATTAGAAATTCCCAAAAAATCTGATCGGTTTCCCGAATGATTTTGAATTTTCTCTACTTCCTCCTTATAAAAGGATTGCATTTCTTCGGGGACTTCTTTTTCCTCTCCTGTCAATGCTGTACTACCAATAGCAATATAAGTGGTCAGATATGCCGCTGCCGCTCGTTCTTGTTTATGCGCTGATTCTTTATACACTGTATAAGATTGCGTATACAAGGTATTGAGCATCGTACGCATCATTGGAATAAACTGTTCTTCTTCTACATGCTTTAGTATGCCACTAAAGTACTTATGCAATAACTGCAAATATGAATCAGTTGTGACAAAATTGGGAATATATTGATAGTGATTATAATCATATAGGTGAAACATTTGTTTATGTCCTCCCGGAATAATACAGGCATTCGTATTCTCTAAAGAACGTTGAATACTCCCTCCCAGGTTTTTAAATTGAGAGGTATTCAACACCTGATTAAATGCGATAAATGTATGCCCATTCTTTTCTACAAACGGTTGTTTTTTAAGTGTCTCTTCAGCTTCTTTTACTTTGGTAATAAAGCGTTTTTCTTTAGAGGTTAATTTTACTTTGAAATCCGGTACATCAAAAATAGGTTGATACCATTCATATTGCATAAAGTGTCCCCTGGCAATTGCATCCTCAAACAGATACCCCTTTCTGGCAAATAATTCATTTCTCAGAATGCGAAGTTCATCCAGTGTTTTTCCTTTTAGGGAAATATCAAAATCAAAAGGTTCCGGGTAGATTCGCTCGGGGTACCATTCTTTGATAAAATCGATTTCGTAATAGGCTGCCAACTCTTCTTCAAAGGGGTCTGCTACCTCCGTTTTTTCTTCTAATCCGGGAACCATTTGCGCCTCGGGGTCTTCCTCTTCTACTCCTCCTTCTTTTTTTGTTAAAAAATAATAGCCTCCTCCTACGATGGCGGCTAATACAACAAAAAGAATTCCTTTTTTCATCTGTTTATTCTATAATTTTAAAAGATCAAATAAAATGTATTGAGATTATTTTAATCCAACTCCAAACATCACCTATTTCACATGGTCGTTTATTAGATTACTTGTTCACAATTACTTTTTAAAAAGTTGCTATCGATGCCGCTTCTATTCTAAACACGAGAGATCACAAGGCATTAAAAAACTGAGTGGCTGTTGTTTCGTCTGCTCCTTTGAGCACAAAGCGATCCAGGGTAACTCCAAAATTTTTCCAATAGTACTTTCCTACCATAAAAGTATGATAAAATTCCAAAGAATACACATAGACTTTTCCCTCTTCTTCCACTAGTTTTACATCTTTTAGCTCGTAGCTTAACTGAGACCCTAGCCATAGAGGTCGTATTTTTCCCTGATCCAGAGAAAAAGTAAATAGTCGTTTTGCTTTTTCCGGATGGTATTTGGTCGCCTTGACAATTCCCAAGACAATATCGGTTTTACCATCACCATTAATATCTCCTTTTTGAAGTGTGTACACCGGATAATCTAATCGTTTTTTATCTATTTCCTTTCCTGTAGTATCTATTACAGATAACCGATAGGCTTCTCTTGTTTTCATCCTGGAGACCCGAATTCTTCCCTGAAAATGAGCATCATCAATACGTACTTCCCATATATCTGTTGCTTTCTTCTTTTCTTGCAATAGCCATCCATTAGGAATCGGGCTAAGAGCTACCTTTTCAAACCAGCTATTTTTAGCTAATCTGGATATTTCTTCTTTACTGACAAAACTTGGCTTTCCTTTGTGCAACCGAATTGGATAAAATGCTAACTGACATAGGTGATTGTCCTGAATCTCCATCTGGAGAATCCCTCCGGTATTTGTTCCTGGACGTACTTGATCAAAGATCAAATTCCCCAGACTGTATATAATTGGCTTTCCTTTATAATAGGAGATCTGCTGTACGACATGTGGATGATGACCTATTACAATATCGACTTGATGATCTATCAGTTGTCGTGCAAGCATCGATTGTCTGGAGGTAGGTCGATGGGTGTACTCCATTCCCCAATGCACAATCACTACGATAACTTCTTTAGGATATTGCTGCCGGTAAGACTGAATACCTTGTAATAGTATTTCTTCTCTATCACATAGTACTCCGGTACTCCCTCCTACATCTGTATATGAAAAAACCCGTACTGTTGTATTTCCTTTTTGGAGAAGAACCGGATTACAACTCCCTCCTATAGGTATCACTCCTGCTTCCTGGAGATACCGTTGTGTTTCTCTTACTCCAATCGCCCCGTAATCCATGCTGTGATTATTCGCTATGCCAGCATGGGTAACTCCCGCATTATACGCAGCTTTTGCCCACTCCGGGTCTCCTATAAATGTATATGTTTTGTTTTCAGGTTCCAGTACCTGTGAAGAAAGAACTCCTTCCATATTGATAATAGAAGCATCTTGCGTTTGATATAATGGAGCTATTTCACTAAAAAAATCCGATATACCGGTAATGGATGCTTGTTTCCGAATACCCCGATCCGGCATCAGGTCTCCTGAAACGGTAATAAAAATAGATTCCTCCTGATATTTTGAACAAGAAACAGCAAAAATTACCAAGAAAAATAGGCTTCTTCTACAAATGTCAGAAGGAATCATCTATGCGTTATACTACTTAGTATTCAAATGTTCCAAAAGGAGATTTGATCGTTAATTTTTTGGTATCAGCAGCTTCTACACGACCTATAATCTGCGCATCTACATCAAAACTTTTGGAAATTGCGATTATTTCTTCTGCAATTTCTGGCGCTACATATAATTCCATACGGTGCCCCATATTAAATACCTGATACATTTCTTTCCAGTCGGTTCCGGAATTTTCCTGAATCAATTTAAACAAAGGTGGCACTTCAAATAAATTATCTTTGATCACGTGCACATCCTCTACAAAATGTAATACTTTAGTCTGCGCACCTCCACTACAATGTACCATTCCATGAATGGTATCTTTTTTATAGGTTGCTACTATTTTTTTGATAATCGGAGCATAGGTTCTTGTCGGAGACAATACGAGTTTCCCTGCATCGAGAGGAGCTCCTTCTACAGTGTCCGTTAATTGTGTTTTTCCAGAATATACGAGTTCATCCGGCACGGCGGCATCATAACTCTCTGGATATTTCTCTGCCAGTACCTTACTAAATACATCATGTCGGGCAGAAGTAAGTCCGTTACTTCCCATTCCTCCATTGTATTCTTTCTCATAAGAAGCTTTCCCGAAAGATGCTAAACCTACGATTACATCTCCGGCTTGGATATTGGCATTATCAATAACATCCTCTCGTTTCATACGCGCTGTCACGGTAGAGTCAACAATAATTGTTCGTACCAAATCTCCTACATCTGCAGTCTCTCCTCCGGTAGAATGAATCGTTACTCCAAAACTCTTAAGCTCTTCCAATAATTCTTCTGTTCCATTAATTATCGCAGAAATTACTTCTCCAGGAATACGGTTTTTATTTCTTCCGATAGTAGAAGATAGCATGATATTATCGGTTGCTCCAACACATAATAAATCGTCAATATTCATAATCAATGCATCCTGTGCGATTCCTTTCCATACTGAAATATCTCCTGTTTCTTTCCAGTACATATATGCCAAAGAGGACTTAGTTCCTGCACCATCGGCATGCATAATCAAACAATAATCTTCATCTCCGGTCAGGTGATCAGGTACAATTTTACAAAATGCCTTGGGAAAAAGCCCTTTATCAATATTCTTAATGGCACTATGAACATCTTCTTTTGATGCTGAAACTCCACGCTGGGCGTATCGCTTACTAATTTCTTGACTCATTATTATGGGATTAAATGGCAAAGATAATGGAATTCAGCGGGCTGAAAAACTATCCTGTCAAAAAAGGTTTTTTATCGCTCAGCAGACTTTCCTTTTTATTCCCAATCTGCCATCGCAGCACCTTCTATCAATGTTTTCCTATTAGAAATATCGCCAATTTCCACAGTCTGAATATTTTTTACAGAACGTCCGTCATTAGAGGTATTCACAAAAATAACTGCTGCTTCATTAGGAGAAAAACGGGCATCCAGGTCATTGGTTCCTGCTGGTTTTCCTGTCGATAATTCGACTGCTGTTCCATCTGCAATAGTATGTACAAAAAGTTTAGAATCCAATTGTCTGTATGTCACATGCTCAAAACCGGAAACATCTCTGCTATACAACACTTTGGTTCCGTCAACCGACAGATTTATACTACCTGCAGCTCCAGGCATTCCTGTTAGAATTGTATCTTTTACCGCCCAGGAGGCATTGAGAGTAAAAATAGCTACCTCATATCCATTGACATCGTTTACTTTTACTACAGTCGTATGAGTGGTATCATTATAATCTATTTCCGTAATCAGTTTTCCATCTCCGGTTTTGAACAATTGCTGCACGCCGCTCCCATCTGTTTTTATTCGATACAGTTTATCCTGACTAGGGAATAGCAAAGTGGCTCCTCTGGAACTCCAGGAAAAATCTACCTCTTCTAAATTAAACCCTGAAACAGGTACCGTAGTGGTTACCTGCCTGGTATCAGAACCGTCTTCTTTCATGGTAAACAGTTGGATTTTCCCTCCTACCGACTGTAAAAAAGCTATGCTTCCTGTATGTGCGCTTCGTCTGGGACGAAAACTGTTCTTATCCAATGCTGTTAACCGCACTTCATTTTCTCCGTTTTCATCTGCTGAATAAATCACACTATTACCATTTACAAGTCGGGTATATAAAATCCGATTATCTGGTGCTACCCCTGTCTCAAAAGAAAAGGTTTCACTATAAACGGGATCATTAATATCATCTGAGGAGGTCACCTGCCAGAAATATTTAATTCCATATCCCAGACCTGATAACACATAGGTAGTATCGCTTATATTTTCAAAAACTTCTACCGAGCTGTTTTCATCATTTTTTAAGGTAACGGTATAGGTCAATTCATCTGCATCCGGATCTTTTCCGATCCAGGTTAATGTCACTTCTACCGGAGCTGCTGTGGTGTTATCTTTTGGAGAGACCAGCATCGCCGCTTCTGGAGGGCGATTCCCTGCTGTTTCTTCTTCCATTTCTACCACTACTTCTACTGCTTTGTCCTTTACTACAGAGACCGGAGTAAATTTAGTCAACAATCCTTCTCGCTGCGTTGATAATGAATATTCTCCAATGGCTACATTTTCTATCTTGTAGAATCCTTTTTCATCTGTAAAAACAGTACTCGAACTGGGGTTGGTAGAAACTTTTACATTTTCCAACGGTTCATTACTTCCTTTTTCTACAATACGCCCCTTAATACTTCCTACTCCTTCCAGCTCAATAGTATCCTCACTACAAGCTAACAAACTTCCTAAAAACAGCAGCATTATTCCTGCTCCCAACGATCGCAAATGGTATCGTCTCCACAACATAAGCATCTTGTTTATCAAAAGGGTTATTTTATTGTCAGTTTTCATCCTTTATTTCTTCTTTTGATTATCGACTGAGGTTTCTTTTTTTATCTTTTTTTTGTGTTCTTTTTTCTTAAACAAACGATCAAAGTACCAGTTGACTCCCACAGAAAAGGTAAAATATTGATCATCTCTTTTTCCCTGCACGACATTATCCAGTTCATCACTCATTACCAGATTATGGGTCGCATCGACCTGAACTCCTACAGTATCAGATAGCAAGTATTCTATCCCTGCCCCATACTGAAATTTAAACAGTGTCTTCTCGAATTCATCATTACTCACCATCCCGGCTCCTCCAAAAAGGAATGGGGTAAACGACTCGAAGGGCAATAAGATTACTTCTGTAGAAAGATTAACCGCATTAAGTCCTTCTACAAAAGCTGCTCCATTGCTCAAGTCCATTTTCTGTACACTCAAGTTCATATTGAGGTAGGGGTTTAGAAACCATTTTCCTCCTAATTCGGTGGTATATGTAAGTTCTGCATCAGCATAATCTCCACTAATCAATGCCCCTCCTACCTTAGCTGCTATTGCTGCTTTTCCCCGTCTTTCTTTAAAATAACGATCATACAACCGGGTATTTGCTGCTGTTTCCTTTTCTGCGTGATATTCTGCAACCCAAGTATCGATAGCAGCTGTATCTCCTTTTGCTTTCCACAGCTTATCTTCTATCCCTTCGACAATCAAAGAATTTACTGCTTTTTCTATAGCTTCTGTAACAGCTAACTGTGCTGGTTCATTACGGGTATATCCAGTTTCTGCTTCTAACAGCCGCTTAAAATTAACATATCTAAAAAAATTGGCACTTAAGGATTGTGACAAGATGGTTTTAGACACATATACTGTTTTCAGAATTTTCCCACTGGAAGTTGATACCGCTCTCAGGTATACTGTGATTCTATCTTGTCGGTATTGGGTTGCTCCTCCAATTCCAAAATAACGAGCTCCCAGACCTCCGGTAACGATATTAGAATCATATGATACAATTCCTCCTTCCAGAATGATCCCTGCGTATAGCAGAGGAGGTAATTGCGGCTCATTAGGGTTCTTTGTTTTTCGGTATTCTTTTCTGGTGGAACGAATGATATTTCGTTCATTGAGCAAATTGCTCAGGTTTTCTCTTTCTATAGGAACAAACCACTTAGAATCTTCCAGGGCTTTTATCAAAATGGTAGTTGCTCCCTGAGTTACTGCTGTACTAAAGGTACTTCCGTTTTCTGTAGGTTTATATTGTCCAGTTTGATCTCTGAATTTATAGACTCCTACAACAATAGGTTCTACCGGTTGCGGAGCTTTTTGTAATTTTTTGGTAACTGAAGTCTGTTCGCCTAATCGTGCTTCCTGCACGGAGAAAGGTTGGCTAAAATAACTGCCGCATCCTGTTAAAGATAAAACAATACCCAACAGTATGCCTACTAAATGAAATGATCTGCGCATTCGTATCTAATTAGGTATTATTACTTGTGAACGGTCTCCGGTACTGGTATCGAGAATATCGACCACCAGTCCATCTGCTGATGGGAATATTTCTATATACAAGGTGCCAAATGTATAGGTTCCTTCTCTTAGTCCGTCTTTTCCGAACTGCTCCTGAAACAGGGATCTGGAAATCTGACCTAATACCTGATTGTTTAGGTTTTGAGTGAATCTTTCTATATCTGATTCTTCTCCCCTGGAACGTTCTGCGTCCTTAAAAGTATTTTGGGCTTCGGCTGAACTGAGCAGCCACTGGTAGTTAAAAGTATCTCCACCAAAAGCCGGATTAATGGGTTTGTACACTAAATCTTGTCCGTATCCCAGTAATGTCATAAAGCATACAAGAACAAAGATTAAACTTTTTATTTTCATGTGTTTATACTGTTGTTATCAATGTCACAAAACGTACCGATCATCCTGCTATCTGCGAACAAACTACATATGGACCGTTTTAAACAAATACTATAGACTACTTCCTCTCAATATTGAAAAATAGCCTTTTTTTGGTTTCTGGCGTCCTTAAAATATTTGTACACTTTTCGGATAGCGACTCGTGACATTTCTTCTAAATATTCCAAATCTGGTTTCCCTAAAAACTCATGTAAGACGGTTTCTTCTATTTTCACCTGAATAATGGTACTTCTTCCAAAGCTCAATGTCTCATAAATTCCTACAACTTTATTGCCATTAATCTGATTCATCAGATAGGATTGATAGAAAAAATCATAGAAATCTTTTCCCGGTTTTGTTTTGGTTTCTTCTATTACAATTCCTTTTAATTCAATACCATCTTCCGGTTCCTTCGGATCATCTGTTAATCTGCTTACTTTGTCCGGGGCTTCATTAAAAGCGACCCGGTCTTTTCCTATAATCCGATCTTCATCGTAGATCAGTACTAAAATGACAACTTTATTTGTTTCATCATTCGCTACAATAGCATTAGAAAGTACAATACTCTCATTTGCTTTTACTGTAAAGCGACCTTCTTTTACATTTTTGGTTAATACATTGTTCTCATCTGTAGTAAAAATGCTAAAAGAAAATCGCAAACTCTTATAGATCTCAGAAGTGTTGGTTGCGATGGCTGTTATTTGAGTCGCATCAGCAACCGCTTCTTGTTTTAAGGCTGCTACTACTTCGTTATTGGCATACTGTGTCCACCCTGATGCAGTCATCAATAATGCGCACAATATCCCTATACATTTCATGTCCTGACAGCTCTAAAAATTACGTATGATAATGGTTTTATCAGTTCCTGTCATTTTTACCTTCATATCTTTGGACAATGAATTACTTCCATATCGTCTGAATTTTAATTCACTTCCTTGCTGAAGGACTTCCGATTTTGTAACAAGACCTGCATTAAAACCTATTTCTTCAATAGAATTTCGGTTCCCCAACTGGGTCAATTCTTTTTCGGTTCTATCTGCTTGTTCTCGAATCGAGATATCATTTTCATTTCCTTTCTGAACGATGGAAATCAATGAGGAATTTGATTGTATATTGGACAAGATAGTGTTCTTATCTCCTATTTGCTGAATGAAAACCGCATTAGTCTGCTGACTATTTGTATACTGCCGCAATTGATCTGCCTGTGAAAACACAACAAAATCTCTATATGTTTGCTGTGTATCCGAGGAACTTTCTTCCTGCGCGACAAGAAAGTGTATACTAAAAAAGGGAATCATCCATAGTAACTGTGTTCTTTTCATGACAACGATCTTTATGATAAAATGAAACGAATACTAATTTTCTTTTTATACCATTATGTAGTGGGAAAAGGCATATTTCATATTATATACTCTTATATAATATGAAATATGCCAACACAACAATATGGTGTTTCTGCAATCTCAGGGATTACTGAAAACAATTACTGGTGTAGTATTATCCTCCTATCTGAGTAACTACAGCAGCGTTATTCTTTCCATTTTGCATGATTACACTTTGGTGAGAAACTCCGTTCTGACGAACTGTCGTCATGTTTCCTGTTCCTCTTTGTGTATCCTGAGCGATGTTTTCTATTCCTTCCTGAATGATGTCACTGAAGTTTGCTTCTCCGTTTTGTACAGATGTTGCTTTGTTATCATTTCCTAATTGTATCTGAGTAATCGTATTTTCTACTCCAAATACTCCTGTCATTCCTTCTTGCTTAGCTTCTGCTATATTTCCATTTCCGGATTGTCCTTGTGCAATATTGTTATTCCCTCCGAAATACTCTAAGTTTTGAGTACCAGATGCACTGTTTCCATCTCCAATCTGAACCTGAACTACGCTATTTCCTACTTCTTCATGCTGAGCGAAGGCGCTGTTTTCATTTCCTTCCTGAGTTTGCTCTACAATTCCTCCGGTAGCTTCAAAAGCACTGCTCCCCTGAATAGAAGTTGCTGTGTTTCCTCCTCCTATTTGTGTTTGAGTAGAAGAGTTTTCTTCTCCGAACTGAGTTCCTTCTGCTAAGTTTGCTTCACCGTTCTGAGTTTGCTCAGAATAGTTAATTGATCCAGATTGCTCAATCGTTACGGCATTAGATACACCTTCTTGCTGAGAAAGACTGAAGTTTTCTTCTCCATTCTGAGAAGCTACTGCAGAGTTTTCTGCTCCTAATTGATTCTGAGTTGCCTGATTGGCCGTTCCAGAGGTAAAGAATCCATACCCTTCTTGCGAAATGGTAGCAGTATTGTCCTGTCCTTCCTGATTTTGATTTGCGACATTATCGCCTCCAAAATGTACTAAGTTTTGAGTAACAGAAGCATTATTTCCCATTCCTAATTGTTCCTGTACTACCTGGTTATTGTCTTCCTCGTGTTTTGCAAAAGCGACATTTCTGATCCCTGTTTGCGTCTGTACAATACTTCCGTTTCTGGCAGTAAAAAGGTCGCTCCCTTGAACAGCCTCTGATGAGTTAGCTTCTCCTTCTTGAGTTACTAATGCCTCATTGGTTGCTCCAACCTGTGTAACGTTTGCTTTATTATCATCTCCAGTCTGACCGACATTACTAGAATTAGATTGTGCAAACATTGTAGTTGCGCCTAGTATAGCTACGGCGCTTAAAATCAACTTTTTCATGTGTGAATTATAATTAAAGGTTAAAAATTACAAGTAATATTACGCAACTATGACCACTAAAAACAGTCTGTTTTTATTGCAATAAAAAGCAAGTTCTTAATAAAAAAACATTTGGGGGGAGTCAAATATCTAAGGGTTTTGTCTTAATAGTAGTGTCGTTGACAATCTAAAATTATAAAATAATAACACACCTTTTTTAACATTCTCAAAAAATTCGATGAAATACCCAACGAAAAAAAGTCGTAAAACTTGTGTTCTACGACTTTTAAAAGGTTTTTCAAGGATGTTAATCTTTTACTAATTTATCATAATTTTTCTTAACTAGTAAGCGCTTTCCTACTTATCTTGTAAATAATAATTCACGATATTTAGTCAGTGGCCATAATTCATCATCGACCAACAGCTCTAATTTATCACAGCTATATCGAATTTCATCAAACAACGGTTTTACCCTATTACAGTAATCCGCAGCTTTTTGTTCCGTATCTTCCAATGCATTTGCTTTCTTACGTTCTTCGGTCATTTCATTTACTTTGGCATTGATAACACTAATATGGTGAGAGATTTCTTCTATAATATCTAATTGCTCTTTTCCATATTTTTTAAAGTCTGCTCCGTATAATTCTTTTAAACCGGTAACATTGCTGATCAACATATTTTGATACTTAATCGCAGTAGGAATCACATGATTTCTTGCGATATCTCCCAGTACACGTCCTTCGATCTGAATACGCATTACATATTCTTCGATTTCAATTTCATAGCGTGCTTCTGCCTCTACCTTATTCATCACTCCCATTTGCTCGAATAATTCCAGGTTTTTCTTAGCTACTTTTGCTTTTAGTGCTTCCGGAGTTGTCTTATTATTGCTTAATCCTCTTTTTTTAGCTTCTTTTTCCCATGCTTCTCCATATCCATTTCCTTCGAATAAAATATTCTTGGAATGCTTGATATATTCTCTAAGGATATTAAAAATCGCTTCGTCTTTCTTAAGATCTTTAGCCTCGATTAAAGCATCTACTTCTTTCTTAAAGTCTACCAATTGTTTTGCTACAATTGTATTAAGAATTGTCATTGGGTTTGCACAGTTTGCCGTTGACCCTACTGCTCTAAACTCAAATTTATTTCCTGTAAAGGCAAATGGAGAGGTTCTGTTTCTATCTGTATTATCTAATAAGATTTCAGGAATTTTCCCTACCACATTTAGCTTTAGATCTGTTTTTTCTTTTGGAGACAACTTTCCATCGGTTACTCCTTCTAGTTCTTTTAAGACAGCTGTTAACTGCTCTCCTATAAATACGGACATGATTGCCGGTGGGGCTTCATTAGCTCCTAATCTATGATCATTACTCGCAGAAGCTATTCCCGCTCTCATCAGCTCTTCATTATCATGAATTGCCTTGATGGTATTGATAAAAAATGTCAAGAACTGCAGATTGCTCATAGGTGTTTTTCCCGGACCTAATAAGTTTACTCCTGTATTTGTTGACAAGGACCAGTTATTGTGTTTTCCTGACCCGTTCACCCCTGCAAAAGGTTTTTCATGTAACAAAACCTTGAAGTTATGCTTAGCAGCTACTTTCCCCATAATATCCATAACTAATGAGTTATGATCTACTGCCAGATTAGTTTCTTCATAAATAGGTGCCAATTCGAACTGGTTCGGCGCTACCTCATTATGTCTTGTTTTTACAGGAATTCCCAACAACATACATTCTTTTTCCAGGTCACTCATAAATGCCAACGCTCTATTAGGAATACTTCCAAAATAGTGGTCATCCAATTGCTGTCCTTTTGCTGAAGCATGTCCTAATAATGTTCTTCCTGCCATAACGATGTCTGGTCTGGAATCTGCCAATGCGCGATCAATCAGGAAATATTCTTGTTCCCATCCTAATGATGCGTTTACTTTTTTTACATTCTTATCGAAGTATTTTGCTACATCAGCCGCTGCATGATCTACAGCTTGTAAAGCTCTTAACAAAGGTGTTTTATAATCTAACGCTTCTCCGGTATAGGCTACAAATACTGTAGGTATACATAAGGTTGTTCCATATATAAAAGCAGGAGATGTCGGATCCCATGCAGTATACCCTCTTGCTTCAAATGTATTTCTAATTCCTCCATTTGGAAAAGAAGAAGCATCTGGTTCTTGCTGTACTAATTGTCCTCCTCCAAATTTCTCAATAGCTTGTCCATTCCCAATAGTCTCAAAAAAAGCATCGTGCTTTTCTGCAGTAGCTCCTGTCAATGGCTGAAACCAGTGTGTGTAGTGCGTTACTCCTTTAGACAACGCCCAATCTTTCATTGCCGAAGCAATCTGATCTGCAATTCTTCTGTCGATTTTTGATCCGTTTTCTGTAGCATCAATAACACTATTATATGCATCTTTTGTAAGATACTGTAACATGGTTCCTTGATTAAATACATTCTGACCAAATAATGATGAACGTCGCTCTTCTTCAGTTACTACTACTGTTTTACGACCTATTGCTTCTTTTAAGGCATGAAATCTAAGTGTTGACATAATTGAGTTTTTGCTGCAAATATATAATTAAAAACAGAAACACCCCTAAAAAAATGAGGGTCAACCATTAATTTTACAATAAAAACATTTTACACCCCCTATTTTTAATAATATCTTAATCCAAAATGATATTTTGTTTTAGTTCTTATAAATATCTTTAAACTCAGGTATCGTTTTATTTTTTTTAAGTACAAACCCAACTTCTAATTAATATAAAGACACAAAAAAAGCATGTACTGATATACATGCTCTTGTAACTTTTTATACTTTCCAAAGACGATTCTTAGGAACTGCTTCTTTCGCAGCCTTATCTCCAGATACTATTATTCATATGGTTTTTATCTTATAATTAAAATAGGACCAAGCCTTAAGATTCATTATTAACAATTAGAGATCCAAGGTGGTTTATTTCACAAAAACCAAGGCTACAAAAATACAATAAGCCGCAAAGATCAATAATCCTTTAGGACGACTTAATTCCATTTTTTTAGGAATAAAAGCTAAGGGCAATAACACGATCGCAAAACCAAGCATCCAAAAAATATTCACATCAATCAATGCTGCATCTTTTACTTCTATAGGCTGAATCAAAGCTGTAATCCCTAATACAGATGCTATATTAAAGATATTGGACCCTATCAGGTTTCCCAAGGAAATGGCTTTCTCTTGTTTTAATGCAGCAATAACAGAAGCTGCCAATTCGGGGACACTGGTCCCTACTGCTATTAATGTCACAGCAATGACTCCTTCACTAACCCCCATGCTTTGTGCTATTTCCTTAGCCCCATCAACCAGCAACTCAGACCCATAAAACAATGCAACTGCTCCTATTAATAGCCATATGACAATTTTAAAATTAGATACTTGCCGTAACGCATCATCAACTTCTTCTACTTCTTCCTCTCCCCCTGACTTTCTTGCTCTTTTGATCAACAAATACAAATAGGTAACCAGAGAGGCTAATAATATACCTCCTTCTAACAGAGATAAAACCCCATCATTATTAAGAAATACATATAATGCCAGTGATAATAACACCATCACAGGCCAATTAAACTTGTAGAAATCTTTATCGATTGCCAAGGGACCAATCAGCGCAGTAATCCCTAATACTAATCCTATATTGGCAATATTAGAACCGATTACATTTCCTAACGACATATCTGACAATCCATCTAATGCAGCCTGTATACTTACTAATAATTCCGGTGCCGAGGTCGCAAAAGACACAACCGTCAATCCAATAACCATTTTGGACAATTGTAATTTAAAAGACAACGCAACTGAGGTTCGCACTAAAAATTCGCCTCCCACAACCAGAAGAACCAATCCTATAATGACATATAAAATACTTCCTAACATAGTAACTAATTTACCCGCGAAGATACTATTCTTTTATTCAAAAAAGACAAGATTTAGAAAAGCTATTTTTCCTTACCGGATCAGCCGTTTTTGAAATGGAAATTCTTCCAAACAAAAAAGCAGCAACCCCCAATCGGCTACTGCTTTTTTTTCTTAACTATGATACGTCGTACACGCTATGTATTAATATAAATAGTTAAGGGCTACTCTGTCGAAATGACTCCATTCGCCATCTGTATTAAACGGATAACATGCATTCATGATCGAATTCGCATCTCCTCCTGGTCCCGCTGTTCCAGGAATATACACCAATCCGTCATTAGAGACTCCTTCATTACTGTTCTCTCCGCATGTCTTTCTTGTATCCCAATCCGTATGCCTAAATCCTACACAATGACCTATTTCATGTGCTAACAAATGTTCTAACTGCTGGTTACTTTCTCCAGTATTTGCTCGATTATTAATCCTTACCCGTGTAAAAGGATATCCATTTCTAGGAAAACCTGCAATCCCAGATGATTGGTTAGGACTCGGATTAATACTATTATCTACATATACGAGAATATCATTAGGTCCCCAGCTTGTTCCAAAAGACAATTCGAATCGAATACTTAAATTCTCATTGTTATAATTATCTACTGCATATCGCAACCCTGTCTGAGCTGTATTACTTAACCCAAACTGATTGTTTCCCGTGTATCCAACTACTCGAATTATATTTGTTGCGGTTACTATATTAGTAGTTCGATACTGTTTATTTCTTATTCCTCCGTGCAATTCCATTCCCATCAATTGATCATACGACATTAAAATATCACCTTCTATAACATACATTTCTTCCTGGCTCCCATCGATATCTGTGATCATACGTTTTTCTACATTATTAGGGTTATAATGCAGTTCGGTAATCTTTGCTATTACTTCTTTAGAAATTTCCCTGGATTCTTCTGGTGTAAAATTCGCTGTGGCATCTTTTTCACATGATACCATCATGGATGCTGCGATTGCTGTAACAGCCATCGCTTTCACTGACTTTGTTATTTTCATTAGATATTGAGTTTGTTTATGACTACAATATTAGGATTGATCAAAAAAAAATACTAATCAGACTACACCAACGGTAAAGAACAATACACAAAACACATTTTTTTAACAACAAAACAACATTTTTTTAACTAAATTTAATTTTAAATTAGCTAATTCGTAATTTTGTCATAAATTCCCCAAAAAAAGTGTCAACTAATCACTATTCTACTTTATTATATATACTTATAGGGTGTTTCCTTTTCCAAACAGCCTATTCTAAAAACTTTTACTCATTTCCTCTTCAAGACACTAAAATCGATTCTGCAAAGGCACGGTTAAGAAAAAAAATACACAATGCCAAAGAAAGGAATGATGCAAAGAAATATATTCAATACAGCTTACGATTACTAAGACAAGAGGTTCATTACGAATTGACAAATACAGATACTGAAGCTCTTTTTTCTCTACTGGATTACTGTGGAGAGAAAGAAAATATCGATTGTCTGGCAGAAACACATATGATGATCGCAAAGCAGTTCCACAAAGGAGAACAATACCTGGAAGCATTGGATTATTTCAAAAGAGCCCGGGAATTATCACAAAACAGTGATAGCAAAAATCTGAAATGGGAAATCCTAATTTGTCAGGGGCTTTTACTATCAGAGCTCTATGAGTATAAACTTGCCAGAGAAAACTATATCGAATCTCTTAATTATTGTACAAATAACAAGTACAGAACCGCTACTTCTATCCTGAATATCTCCGCTACATATACTACAGGAACTTTGGATTCTATGGTATATTACTCCAGTATCGCTCTGGATAAATTCAAAAAAATAGATCCAAAAACCGTTAGCGGTCCTCACTTACAGCAAAACATCAAAACGAGTGTTAACAATATTGCTTATGGTTATATCAAACAGCAAAAATTATTAAAAGCAAAACGCATCATAGCAGAAAACATCGATCTGAACAAAACTTCTCACAGTCAATTATACTCTTTTGATTCTTTCTTTTTTCACACCCTTGGAGAGCTTCATTACAAGTTAAAAGAATATGATAAAGCCATTGAATACTACAATAGGTCTATCGATACAGTTATTCAGAATCACCCCGCTTCTAATACATATAGCTTAAATGATCTTGCTGAAATTTATGAGATAAAAGGAGATTATAAAAAGGCGAACGTCTACTTAAAAGCTAAAGAAAACTATGTCAAAGAAGTTGAACGATTAAACATAAAAAAAGAACTAGCCAAAACAGAATACCATCGTGTCCTGAAGAAAAAAAATCAAATTATCAGTACACTGGAGGAAAAAAACATAAAAACCAATAAGCAGGTTTCTAACATTAGGATTATTGCGATTACCACCGGGGTTTTTAGTCTATTTAGTATTTTAATATTTCTGGCTTTTTATCAAAAAAGCCGTTTAAAAATTGCTCAACTAAATGAAGAAATCAGCCTTACCCGACTCAAGTCCTTAAAATCTATGATGAATCCTCACTTTTTATTCAACTCCTTTAATACCCTTCAGAGTCTTATCCTGCAAAAAGATAAATTTCAGGCCAGCGAGCACATGCGTTCTTTATCTCAGCTGATTCGAAAAACCTTATTTAATGCGGATAGCCTTTTTATCAAACTCAATGAAGAACTGGAAATTCTGGAAACATATATTAAACTTGAAAATGAGCGATTCGACAATCAGTTCATCTTACACAAATCTGTTGACCAAACACTAATCAACATGGATCCAAAAATCCCATCCATGATTATTCAACCACATATAGAAAATGCTATTCTACACGGACTTAGCCATAAGGACAAAAAGATACTAAAGATCCATTTCAAAAAAAAGGGGAATCTTGTGCAATGCATTGTAGAAGATAACGGGATCGGACGAGAAAAATCAAAAGAACTCAATACACTTAAACGAGAAGCACATTTATCGATTGCTTCAAAAAATACCTCAGAAAGAATTAATCTGTTAAAAAAAATCGGCTATAAAGAGACAGCTCTGCATGTTGATGATTTATATGATACAGAAAATAACCCGATAGGAACCCGGATTATTATTGATCTTCCTATCATTAAATGAGTACGCTATGAATATGAAATTAAAATGTATTATCATTGATGATGAAAAAATGGCTAGAAACAGCCTAAAGGTTTTATTAAGCGCCTATTGTCCAATGGTAGAAGTCATCGGAGAAGGAGAAGATGAGGCTTCTGTAAAAAAATTATTCAAAGAATTAACTCCAGATATTGTATTTCTGGATATCCAGCTTGGTAACAACAATATCTTTACTATTATTGAAGATGCTGATTACAGTAATTTTAAAATCGTTTTTATCTCCGCTCATGAAGAGTATGCCTTAAAAGGGTATAAGTACAATGCCATTGATTACCTGTTAAAACCGGTAGATCCTATTAAACTCAAGGAGGCTGTAGAAAAAACTGCTCAGATACTAGAAAAAGAAAGAGCTTCTCAAAATGAGATTATTGAAAACTTACAAAAAATATATGCACAAAACGGTCCGGCTCAAATTATTTTATCAGATTCCAGAGGGTCTCATGTGATTAAAGTAGATGATATTATGTATTGTATTGCAGAAAGAAACTACACATCAATCATCCTTAGAGATCAGCCGCAGATTGTCGTATCGAAAAACTTAAAATTTTTGGAAGAAAAACTAAGTCACCCTCATTTTATCAGAATTCACAAATCCAACCTTATCAATATTCACTACCTAAAATTGTTATGTAATGATGATGGTGGGCATATTATTATGAGTGATGGAAAAACACTTTCCATTTCCAGAGATAAAAAACGTATGTTGCTGAATAGTATTTAAATTTTGTACTAATATCGCACAACTAATCGACCTAAACACATTCTCATGAAATCCTCTTTTTTTAAAATATTGGCAGCGATCAACAAGACACTACTCCCCAGTTACACCAAAAAACGACTTGATCTCAGTAAGGCTTCAAAATTTCAACTCCTTATTTTTGGTTGGCGCCTTTATGTGACTAAACGGGCTTTACATCAATAATAGGCAGACCAAGAGGCTCTAACACAAGTTAACACTATGTTTTTACATCTCAAAAGTGTATAAAACAAACTATTTATTCTCTGCATCTGCAACATCTTTTTAACCCGCTCGTATTTAAAGCTGTAAAGAAGATAGATACACTTTTTATCTCTTTTCTTTTTGATATCTTAGAATTATAAAAAACAACCGTATGAAAAAATGGATTTTAATAGGAGTCGGCTTAATGGGAATGCTTTCTGTTTCTGCTTTTAATCGCATTGCTACTTTTCCGGTTTCCAAAAACATTTCTAATGAGAATGAGATAACAGCGATTATCAATAAAAAAACGACACAAAAAGAACTGGATGATCTAAAAGCATTTCTTGCAGAAAATGATATTGAGTTAATCATTAAAAAAATAAACTTCAATAAAGAAGGTCTGATTACCGCAATCAATATTGTTATCCAAAAAGGAAGTTCCAAAAGTCACTATTCTTCCTCCTCAAACCAACCTATTCCAGATATCGAATTGGGTTACAAAAACGGAAATCTTTATATCACCAGCACCGGAATGTTTGACATTGCCTCATTTCGCAATCAATCACATACGGGAATTCCAGCAAAAAAAATTGATAGTTTATTAAAACAACACAACCTTTCTTTTGATTTTAACTTTGATAATGAAGATGGAGGTTTTCCTTTTGGAAATGGTGCTATTGATATACAACAATTAAAAGATCAGATTATGCAATCCATGCAGTTCGAAGAAGGTGATATGGAAGCTTTCTTTAACGGACAGGCAATGCATCCTTTTCAGCAACTACATCAAGGTCCAAAATACAGATTTAGAGATGACCCTTCTGTAGAGAAACTAATCATTATTAACGGGAAAGAAAGTAATTTTAAAACATTGGACACATATGCCAAAGAAGATAAACTGGAGGATGTAGATTTTTTGAAACCTGCTACCGCCATCAGTATTTACGGGGATAAAGCCAAAGACGGCGCTATTATCGCCACTTTAAAAAAGTAAGTATATATATTTAATATAAACTTCTCATAGCGATAAAGAGGTAGCATGCAAGAGCAGCTACCTCTTTTTTTTAATATTGTAAAAGTGATTGAATCGGAGCTTTTAATTTTGATCCTCCATCGAGAAATGTCAATTCCATTATAAAATTACACTGTACTACGATCCCTCCTAACTCTTCCACCAATTCACATACTGCTTTTGCCGTTCCTCCGGTAGCTAATACATCATCATGTACCAACACGTGATCCCCAGGTTGAATCGCATCTGTATGAATTTCCAACACATCTGTTCCGTATTCTAACCCATACTGTCTTTGTTTGGTTGTAAATGGCAGTTTCCCTTTTTTTCTTACCGGAACAAAACCGGCTTCCAGGCGTTCTGCTATCATACTGCCTAAAATAAACCCTCTTGCCTCTATACCGATCACTTTATCAATCGATATTCCTTCAGGGCTCACTGCTGCTAATCGATCTGCTGCAGCTACCAGTGCTTTGGGGTTTCCGAGTAAGGGGGTTATATCTTTGAAAAGGATGCCCTCTTTGGGAAAATCCTGTATATCACGTATTAACTGATTAAATTCCATAGTTCTAAGATTAAGCGCATCAAAGATACCAATCTGAAAATCAAAACCCCATATTATTTACTTCAAAAAAACACAAAAATAGTTTTGTTTGATAAATAAAACATCCTATATTTGCCCCCGCAAAACGGCCTCGTAGCATAACTGAATAGTGCACTTGATTACGGCTCAAGAGGTTGCAGGTTTGAATCCTGCCGAGGTCACTTAAAGAGATAAATGTTAAATTTATCTCTTTTTATTTGTTTGAAAATCAGTAATTTAATTTCTTTTTTAGTTCGAACTCAATCCTGTTAGGTCTCCTCTATTTTTATTTTTTAACTAATTGATTTACTTGTCTCTAAGTGTTCGACTCCTGTCGTAGGCTAGAAAACTGTTGGTAAGATAGATTACTCAAAAAAATATCCTAAAATTAAAGAGTGTTTTTTTTAATCATGTAAAGTCTATTTTAGTTTCTAATACTCTCGTTTTATTTCTTATTTAATCTCATGTATACTGATAGTCAGCGAACTATTTACTGCAACTACTGCAAAAAAGTATTTTTTTCAATACATATTACGGTTTTAGCGTATATCTTTGCCGGCCTAATCATCAAATAATGAAAAAAATTACTTTAGGATTATTCATGACTATTTTGGGAGTAAATGGAATAGCCCAAATAAAATTCGAAAAAGGATATTATATCAACAATCAGGGAGACAAAATAGACTGCCTTATAAAAAACGAAGAATGGCATGATAACCCTGCTACAATAGCATATAAAATAAGTGAAGATTCCAGTGATACCTCCCTTTCTATTAATGATTTTAAATCCTTTAAAGTAGGAAATCAACATTATATAAGGGCGAATGTAAAAATAGATAGATCAGGTAGAGACCTTTCTTCTTTGACAGAAAATAGGAGCCCTGAATTTACAGAAGAAACTTTGTTGCTAAAAGTACTAATGAAAGGAAAAGCTTCTTTATACTTGTTTAGAGAAGGAAATTTAAATCTTTATTTTTTTAAAAAAGAAAATAACGATATAGAACAATTAATTTATAAAGAATATTTGATAAGACTTTCAGATAATACATTAAATAGTAGGAAGGTTGGGGTTAATAATTATTTTAGGCAACAATTGTTAAATACGTTGAATTGTCCTGATATTAATGAAAAAGACGCTGCTAATCTTGACTATAAAAAAAAGGAGTTGGTTCGCTATTTTCTTAAATATAATAGGTGTAAAAATGAAGGGTTTACCTATGAGCTAGCTGATAAAATAGAAAAATGGGATGTGAATATAACGGTTAGACCTCGTATTTCCATTCCTTCTATTTCTATTGAAGATAGAAACTATTATCTTCAAAATAGCACAAAGGCATCTGAATTAGAAGATTTTGACACTGGAGTTCGTTTTCAGTTTGGTGTTGAAACAGAATTTGTCTTTCCTTTCTATAAAAACAAATGGTCAATTTTCTTAGAACCTATCTATCAGTCCTACCAATCAGAAGCAAAGGAAACCAGAACAAATGTTTTAGGAACTCAAAATAGAAAATATGCACTGAATTATACTTCTATAGAAGTACCTATAGGTTTACGGCATTATATGTATCTCAATGATCAATCAAGTTTTTTTGTTAGTGGAGCCTTTGTTACTGATTTCGATTTTAATTCCAGCTATAAAGAAATTATAAACGAACGTGTTATTAGAGAGACTAAGGTTAACAGTCGAAGTAATATTGTGGTAGGTCTTGGTTATAAATATGATAGGTATAGTTTAGAAGCAAGACTTGCCAGCAACCGAAAAATTGCTGGATTTTATAGATATAGTTCGATTTCTTTTATTATTGGTTACACTATATTTTAATGAATATAATATTTGCGTACACTTTAGGTAAGCAGTGTCTTTTTTGCTTTGATGATAAGTGTTCCTAACTACTTAATATCATTAGTTTAATTAACATTTTTTATGAAATACTTAATTACAACAGTACTCTTTTTCTTGCTAAGAATTATCGCTTTTTCTCAGGAAGGAGAATCTACTACACAGCCTCCCGCAATATTTCCAACTTCTCCAGAAGCAGCAAGCTTAGGAAAATATGGAGAGATTCCTGTTAATCTTTCTACTGGAAGAATAAATCATACAATTCCATTGCACACCATTAATGAAGCAGGTTTTCGTTTGCCGATTTCACTGTCCTATAACTATTCTGGGTTGATGGTGGATGAGATTCCAGGGGCAACAGGATTAGGTTGGGATTTTTCTGGTAAAGGAATGATTACTAGACAGGTTCGGGGACTTGCAGATGAGTCGCAACTAGGATATATCGGACCTAATAAGATAGGAGAAAAAGTACATAAATTCCATACCAATTCTCACAATATGTCCTCAGAAGAACTTGGGGTGTTGATACGCGAGTCTGCAGCAGGAAAATGGGATACAGAATCTGATAAATATATGATCAGTGTAGGTTCTCTATCAGCTACTTTTTACTTTAATCATAATGGAGAAGCTGTTTTTGCTCCCTATAAAAACTACAAACTTACTCGTTTACCTAATAATGGAGGGTTTAAGCTTATTGATGATTCAGGGATTATATATTATTTTGAACTACAAGAAACTACTGAGATTGAAACTTTAAGCGCTACAGAGCCTACAATCACTATATACCCTTCTGCTTGGGTAATCACTAAAATAGAATTGCCAAATACCAAAACTATTACTTTTCAATACCAAAACTATAGGGTACGACAGAGAACTCATGCTGATACCTGGACTTTAGTAGATATTGGTTCTCCAGATTATCAACGTTGTGTACAGGAACGTAGCTTAAACAGTGTTTCTCACTCTTTTTCAGATAATCAGACTTCAGGGCTTTTACCAAGTAAAATTATTACTCCTTCAGAGACTATCGATCTTACCTATAGTATTCCTTCCAGCGTAACATTGAATCAAAACTTAACCACGTTAGATGCCGTAACCATTACTAACTCTATAGGGCAAAAAGTAATGGAATATACTTTAGGATATAATAATAAGACCTCTCCGAGAAAAGTCCTTACCACCATTAATAGGCGAAAAAATTCAGTCAGTAAATATCAAGAATATTATCGTTTTGAATATTATGGTAATCCTCCAACTGATATTGCTTATTATAAGCAAGATTATTGGGGATATTATAGTGGTAGTACTAATAATACTGGTAGCCTTATTTCAGAAAACTCCAATCGATCTCCTAATTTTAACAATACTCAACAAGGAGCTTTGAAAAAGATATACTATCCTACCAAAGGGTATTCAGAGTTTATATATGAACAGAATCAGGTGTTCGGAAAACTAGATACGGGAGAAATAGGAAATGAAGCCCGTTTAGATTTTTCTGTAAATGAGGTTATTACCTCAGATAGTTATGCGCTGGATGAAAATATAAATAAAACGATTAGGGTTCCTTTTTCCCCCAAGCCCCTTCCAGGTGGAGGAGCTATTAAAGTTAGTTTAGGTTATTATTTGCACACTTCTATGGGGTATTCTCTGGCCTCAGTAGAACTTAAAAAAGTTGGAGCAGGTATGTTTGTACATTGTACAGGCGAGAGAAATGGAACTTGCAACTATAAAACGGAAATTTCTTCGGCAGAACAAGAGCCGGTTACCAAACAACAAGATCAAACATTATATACTTTGGAACCTGGAGATTACGAGTTGATTGTTAGGCTAGAAAGAATTGCAGCTCCCTCAAACCCTGATAGAACGCCAAGAGCTATAGCCAATGTGCTATTAAAATATTATTCAGGGACTCCTGCTGCGGAACCAGAAGTGATTAATATTCCCTTTGGAGGATTGAGAATTAAAGAAGTAAATTCTTATGATAGTCAGGGAGGGCGTACTACTAAACGGTATTCGTATCTGAAAGAAGATGGGGTTACCTCTTCAGGGATCAATCTTTCAAAACCTGTATTTGTAAACAAAGAATCTCATCATTATCTTCCGGACTTAACCCCTCATGGTAGACCAAAAATGGATTGTAATCTTACCAGAAGATTATCTTCCAGTGTTATTCCGTTAAGCACCTATATAGGCAGCCCAGTATTATATACTACTGTAGAAGAGCAATTGGTAAACGATAATAATGAAATACTTAAAAGTCGATTCTATTTTTCAGGAGCAACAGATGTAACAGAAAGTTTTCCTTATGCTCCTACAGAGAAAAAAAACTGGAGAAAAGGGTTGACATTACAGCAACAATCTTATATAAAAAACGGGAATACATTTGAGATAAATGGAAAAATCTCCAATATATATAAGTCTTTAGAGCGTTATACGGGAACCTTAAGTCATTTGAATTCATATAACTTAAAAGCAGGTAAAGTAAGGTATACCTTTGATGCTGCCGGGCACCCATTAACTGCTTCTTCTGGACTTAATAATTCTCAATATACTCGCTACGTAAATCGTTCCGAGTTATACCCTGTTATTACATCAAAACAAGAAGAAATACATCATGGTCAAACCATTACCAAAGATATTGTTTATACCTATGATAGGCCATATGGGCAATTAAAAAAACAAGTTACTACCGATAGTCAGAACAATGAAATTAGTTCAACTTACTTATATCCATATGATAAGGCTGGGGCGGTTAATAATACATTACGACATCAAAATCGAATTAGTACTGCAATAGAAGTTAGCACTGCTAGGAATAATGAGCTGCTACAGACGCAAAGTACTGAATTTAAAAATTGGGAAAATGGTCTTTTGTTACCCTCTTATACTAAAGTTGCCAAGGGTAATAAAGAAGCCGTAGTAACTCTGCGATACCATCGATATGATGAGACAGGAAATCCAATTGAAGTTTCCAGAGAAAATGGAAGCTCTCAAGTACTTATTTGGGGATACCAAAATCAGCTTCCTGTTGCTAAAATCGAAAATGCGAGCTATAATGATATAGCTCCTTATATAGCAAGCCTAAAAACAGCATCAAATGCTGATACAGATCACTGTCGTCAGCCAGGTTGTAAAGAACAACTCCTTAGAGAAGCGCTTGACAATGTAAGAGAACAATTTCCTGATGCCATGGTGACTACCTATACCTATGACCCGCTTATAGGAGTTACCAGTATCACTGATCCCAGAGGGAATACGATCTATCATACCTATGATGCTTTTAACAGACTCTCCTACACTGAGGATCACAATGGTCATGTGCTTCAAAAATATTCATATAATTATGATGGAGAAAAGGAAGCTACTTATGGGGCTTTTAGTATTGCTATTGACGGAGCAACTCAGGGGCAACCAGAGCAGGCAATACCTTATACAGCATCAGTATCAAGAAATGGAAACAGTGGACGTTTTATCTATACCTGGTGGGTGGATAATATAGAGGTTTCCTGTGGGGTGCAATCACAGATCAACAGAACCTTTAATCAGCAAGGAAATCATCAGATACGTCTTAAAGTAGTAGACACTCAAACCAAAGAAGCAAAAACGGTTTCTAAAAATATACAAATAGCCTATCCTGCTTTACAAACACCAGTAGTGACAGCCAGTAGCACACATACCATTAAAGGAACTCCAATTGTCTTTACTACTACCAGTGGAGGAGGCTCAGGTAGCTTACAATATCAGTGGTATGTAAATAATAGTTTGCAACATGATACCGATTCCCGTTTTGATTTTTCTAATAGTACAGTAGGGACGTATTCCGTGTATTGCAAAGTAACAGACACAAAAACAGGAACGTCTAAAAATAGTGCAGTCAAAAAGGTGTACACCTATAACGCCCTTAGTACCCCTGAACTAACAGTTTCCAAAACAGAAGTTATAAAAGGGACTAAGGTAACCTATACCGCTTCGGGTATTAGTGGAGGATCAGGCAGCTATACCTATCAATGGTATGTAAACAACAGTTTGCAAAATGTCAATAGCACAACCTTATCCTATACCCATACTACTACAGGAGCTTTTTCTGTATATCTAAAAGTAGTAGATACCAAGGTAGCTAGTCATACTAAAAACACAACAACTAAAAAAGTAAACGTATATAATAGTTTGGCTACTCCCGGAGTCTACCCCAGTCACAGGCATTTTACTAAAGGAACCTCTGTTAGTTTCCCTACTTCTAATGTAGCAGGAGGGTCTGGGCATCGACGTTACCAATGGTATATTAATAATACGTTACAAGCCTATACAGGAGTTAAGTTAGTTCATTCTTTTGCCTCTGCAGGAACTTATACCATACGATTTAGAGTGATTGATAAAAAAGTTTCTGATCATTCTAAAGAAGAAAGTGTAACGATATATGCTTATCCCCCTTTAAGCACCCCAACAGTAAGTGCAACGAAAACTCATATTAATCAAGGAACCAACACTACTTTTAGGGTAAATAATATCTCAGGAGGATCAGGATCGAGAAAAATTGAATGGTATGTAAATAACGTAAAACAAAGTGCTAGCTCGACCTCATATTCGTATAATTTTCCTAATTCAGGAACTTATACCATTAAATGTAAGGTTATTGATTTAAAGCTGCAAAATGAGAATTATAAGTGGAGTTCTAATTCCCCTGTTTTAAAGGTGTATCCTAAAATGATTATGAGAACCAGCCAATCTGCTACTTCAGTATCGGGCACTTATCCAAGTGTATCGTTTCAAGTAACCAGTCTTTCCGGAGGATCAGGATCTCGCACTCAAGTATCCTGGAAAGCGTTCAAAAGTATAAGCCCATCCAAGGTTTTGGGAACAGGTTCAGGAAGCCAATTTCATTTTTCCAATTTCGAAACAGGAACTCATGAATATAATATTACTGCAACAGTAACAGATAAGCTTACCGGACAACAAGTAAGGAATCTTATGGTAGTCATAGGGAGTGTATCTTCTGATAATGGAGGAGGTGATGGAAATACAGGAGATCAACATTAATATTTAGTAATGCTACAATACAAATGAAAAAACAGATTATAATTTTAATAACAGTACTGATTAGCTTGAGTATTCAGGCACAGGAAGCACTCTCTGATAAGAACTATGTTTATAGTATTGCCCCTCAGTTTGCAGTGACAATTGCAAATCTGGAAAACAGCAATTGTAATACGGACACAGCCGAATCCATTAAACAGATTACCTATTTTGATGGTTTAGGGCGTCCGATTCAGCAAATCGGGATCGGGCAATCTCCCAGTCATAAGGATATTGTAACACATATTACCTATGACAGCTATGGAAGACAGAGCAAACAGTATTTACCCTTTGTATCCACTACTGCTACCGGAGCCTATAAAACGGTGAATGTGGCTACAGATATTGATGCATATTATAAAAGTAACTACCCGCAGGATTTTACAGGCACTAGTGTTAATGCTTATTCAGAAAGTGTTTTTGAAGCCTCTCCTATAAACCGGGTGATCAAACAGGCAGCTCCGGGAACAGCCTGGAAAGCTAACAGTGAGATCAGTGCCATGGCAGCTGATCATACCATCAAAACTGACTGGACAACAAATCAGGCAGATATTCCGCTGTTTGAGGTTACATTTACAGCTGGGGATACTGAAAAACCAGTACTTCGTAAAAATGGAAACTATGCTCCCAGTCAATTGCTGGTTACCATTATCAAAGATGAAAACTGGACGAGAGCTGATGGAGATAATCATACCACCAGAGAATATAAAAACAAGCAGGGACAGATAGTTCTAAAAAGAACCTATACTGCATCAGAAGCACATGATACTTATTATGTATATGATAGATTTGGTAATTTAAGTTTTGTACTACCCCCCAAGGTAGATGTTAGTGACGGGGTGTCTGCTACAGAGCTTGCAGAACTGTGTTATCAATATACCTACGATTATCGCAACCGGCTGATTACAAAGAAAATTCCCGGAAAAGGATGGGAGTATATTGTCTATGACAATCTGGACCGACCGGTATTGACACAGGACAGTTTGCTCAGAGCGGCGAATAGATGGTTGTTTACCAAATACGATGTTTTTGATCGAGTGGTCTATACCGGTAGCTATACTGCCCCACAGGATCAGACAGTAACACAGTTACGCAGGCTCTTTAAAGATAAAACCACACAGCAAAACTACGAGCGAAAAACACCCCGTGTCAGTGTGGATCAGGAAAACTATTATTCCAATGACAATTTTCCTACCACTGGACTGGAACTGTTGACCATTCAGTATTACGATACCTATCAGGGATTCACCAATACCCACTTAGTAACGACTTATGGAGTAGAGAGTACGACAAAAACAAAATCCTTAGCCACAGCCAGTAAGGTAAAAGTACTGGATACAGACGCCTGGATTACCACCATTACGTACTATGATGATAAAGCCAGACCTATCTATGTCAAAACGGTAAACCCATATCTGAATACCATTGATATTATGGAGTATGAATTGGATTTTACAGGCAAGGTACTGCGTTTGAAAACTACACATACCAAAGGGAATAATACACCCATTGTAACAACGGATGTCTTTACCTATGATCATATGGGACGTTTGCTTACCCAACAACAAAGCATTGGAACATATACAGAAACCATTGCCAGTAATACCTATGATGAGTTAGGGCAACTCATCGCTAAAAAGGTAGGGAACGAATTACAAACAGTAGATTACAGCTATAATGTACGGGGATGGCTTACCGGGATTAATGATGTCAACAATCTGGGATCAGATCTGTTTGCCTTTGGGATTAATTATAACAGGGTGACCGAAAATGCTTCCAGAGCTGATGGGTTATACAATGGAAATATCAGCGAGACGCTCTGGAAAACTGCCAGTGACAACACCAAACGTTCCTATTCCTATCAGTATGATGATTTAAACCGGATCACTGCCGGATATGCCAATATAGGAAGTTATAACCTATTAGGAGTTACCTATGATAAGAATGGGAATATCCAGACCCTTACCAGAAACGGGCATACCAATGCAGCAGCCACTGCCTTTGGAGCAATGGATAAATTAGTGTATTCTTATAATGGAGGAAACAAATTACTAAAGGTAACGGATAGCGGAAATAAAATTTTTGGGTTTACAGATGGGACCAATACAGAGGATGACTATACCTATGACGCCAATGGGAATATGACCAGGGATGGCAATAAAGGAATTACAGAGATTCAGTATAACCATTTAAATTTACCTAAACAGATAACGCTGGCAGGAAAAGGAAATATTAATTATATTTACGACGCCGCTGGTACCAAGTTAAGAAAAACGGTAACAGAGGGAGGTTCTTTAACAACGACAGATTATGCAGGGAACTACATCTATAAAAACGGAAGGTTAACATTTTTTAATCATCCGGAAGGCTATGTGGAACCTGATGGGAACAATGGATATGATTATACCTATCAGTATAAAGATCACCTGGGGAATATACGCCTGTCATATGCAGGAGTAAAAACCTATATCCAGGATGTTTTTGATCAGGGAAGTAGTGATTGGACAGGAGGTGCCTTAGAGGTAGTAGATCAAAAGTTGCATATTGATGTCAAAAACATGTATAGCGGTACCCATAAACGTATTTATGGAGATTTTACCAAGGGGCAACAATTGACCTTATCCTTTAATCTAACGATGGCTAATGAAGCAGATAAGATGCGAATTCTTATCCAGGAGTTAGATGGAAATTCAGTGAGTTTGGGATGGAAATCCTTAGGAGATGTTGGTAGTGGGACTCATAATAAAACCTATACAATCCGTAATGAAGGGGTAGCTTCTATTTTGGTGAAGATAGGATTGTCTGAGGCAAATACAGAAGTCTCTACTGTAGAATTGGATGATATTCGTTTATCGGATCGATCTGAAAATGGGATTGTGATAAAGGAAGAGAAACATTACTATCCTTTTGGGCTTGAACATCGCGGATACAACCCCTTGATTACAGGGAGAAAGCATAGCTATGGGTATAATGGGAAAGAGGAAGAAAATGAACTTGATTTTAAAACTCTTGATTATGGAGCAAGATTCTATGATCCAGCAACAGGAAGATGGTTTACACCAGATGCTCTAGCTGAGAAATACTATTCTACATCACCTTATACTTACGCCTTAGATAATCCTATAATTTATATTGACCCTGATGGAAATCAGGTAGAGATGTGTTGTGAGGAGTTACAAGGTTTTTTAGCGGGTATGGTAGATAATACTTTTGGAACCAATCTTAGAAGTAGAGGAAATACCCAAGCATTTAGAAATGGAGTTAATACTGCTAATGGTACATCTGCTGCAATTTCTGTTATTTTACTTGTAGATGGTACTGCAAATGCAGCAGCAGGAACAGCAGGTTTAGTAGCTTCTGGTGCGGCAACAGTGGCTACAGCAGGTAGTGGATCAATTGCAACAGGACCAGCAGCAGCAGCTAGTGGTACATTATTAGCAAAAGGATTAACAGAAATAGGTATTGGTACTATTATGGCTAATAATGTTAAGAACAATATGGAAGCTGATGCTAACAGTAGTTCTTCTTCTAGTAATCGTCCTTCAAGAAACAAACCTAAACAAGAAGGAAAGCCTAATAGTAGTGAAATACAAGCTAGAGATTCAGATGGAAATGTTACCAAGTATAGTACTTATGATGAAAATGGTAAACTAGTTAAGGAATATAGAGGTACAGGTAAAGATCATGGAGATATACCACGTCCTAATGTTAAAGAACCTAGTTATAATATAAACCCTAAAACGGGAGAAAAATTCCAGAACGGATATAAAGTAAGAAAAGCAACATCTAATGAAATACCAGGTTATAATGGAGAATAAAATAAAGAATAGCATACTAGAAATAGATACGAATTTCTTGACAGACTTTAAAGATTTTGAAAAAGTTAATGATGATTGGAATGTTGAAAAATATCTAAATTTTAGTTATGATATTAATGCAGCTATTGCTTTTTCTAAACTATACTTCCCAACATTTATAGAGTATAGAGGTTGTATTGTATTAGAAAGCCGTTTCGATGAAGGTGTTTTCGAAGATTGGTATAAAGAATTTAACGGGGAAATTAAGCAGATAGAAAAAATGTGTAATCTATATGAACTAAAAGATCTATTTCATATTAATAGCCCAAACCAATCAATTGGCAAAATTAAGGAATTAGGGAAATCATTAAAGATTAGTTGGGAACAAAATCTTAAAATACTATTTCCTAATAAAGATATTGAAGTTAGTCTGATAGATGAAAATGATTCGTGTTACATCACGATTAACTCAAGAAAATAGAGCAATAAATTCCTGTAGGGTTATAATATGTTGCTAGTTCGAGTTTGTGACTCGGACTTTCATATGAATAAGCAGATAAAATAAATATAAAGACCAGTTATAGAGATATAGCTGGTTTTTTTATGATATACTTTAGTGGTGGGGTGGCGCAATATATCTTGTAGATACAGAAAAATGTAGTGCAGATCGTATACAAATCATTATTTTAGGTATGTAAAAGGTGGTGCAGAAGGAACGTTCTTAAAAAAATAAGTTAGCAGCTCTAGGTATAGGCTAAAAAAAGGGATACGCTAAAAAAAATCGCGTAAACTACTATCCCTTTGGGTTACAGCACAAGGGTTACAATAATACTATTGTCGGCGCTGAAAATAATTATCATACATTTAATGGAGTAGAACACGAAGAAGCATTAGGTTTAAATATCTACGAAATGGATGTTAGGCAATATGACCCAGCTATCGCAAGATTTACTTCTTTAGATCCTGTTACGCACTTCTTTTCGTCACCATATAATGCTTTTGATAATAATCCTGTAGTTTGGTCAGACCCTAGTGGAGCTGATGCTACCAAACTTATAAATGATGCTTGGAACGCAGCTGGTAATGGAACTACTACATTCACAAACAATAATGATGGAACTTTTTCTGGAAGTAATGGAACAACAGTTGATTGTGATGATTGTCCATCAGTTCAATTATATGAAACTGCAAAATATAATAACACTTTACCGAACTATGATGAAAGTAGGGCAAATGAAGCTATTACTGTAGGAGACTATAGTTTAACACCATATTATAAAGATGGAGAGATTGTAGCTTATGGTGCAGCAAGAGGTAATAGATTAGAATATATAATTGCTGCAGGAAGTGTAGGAGCCTTTCAAGAAAATGCTTTTATATATACTACAGCAGCAAATCTTTTCTATATAAATGGGTATGCTCCAGATGAAAATACTATAGCATTATCCCAAGGAGACCTTAGTGGTTTGGGTGGAATGTGGAAAGAAGCATTATCAAGCCCTCAATATTATCTTTATGTGGCTACAGTACTTGCAGGAGGAGCAAATGTTAATGTAAATAAAGCGGCAATAGAAAGTAATTTTAGAAGATTTGTCAAAAAAGCACCTTCAAACTCTAAAGCAAATGCAACTATGACACCTTTAGGTAATAGTGGGAATTATCTATTTGAAGCAACTTCCCCAGGTAAAGTACCTGGTTCAAAAGCTGTATATCAAAAATGGGTAAATAATAAAGGAGAAACTACTAGAATGTTAAAGACAACTTATGCGCCAGACGGAAAAGTTATTCACGTTAAAGCTAAACACTAAGGTATGCGAGATAGAAAAGAAATTTTAAAAGATATTATTCTAATCAATGGAGATTTATCTCTTTTAGAGAAAGAACTTTCTCCTTATTCTTGGGATGTTGAAGAATCTTTGATAGTACTTAAAGGAATTGATTTTGTTACTTTGTTTAAAAAAAGTATTGAGGATAAAGTTACTTTTGAAAGCTTAGTAAAATGGGCAAATTTGATAGAATGTAGAGACGATATTGATTTTGAAACAGATGTTTTACAAGAATACATTTTTGAAATAGCAAACCCAGAGATAAATGGAGAACTAACTAGGGAGAGAGTAAATGAAATCATCTTAGATTTAGAAATGAAAATTGAAAGAACTGAATAATGAAATTTATATTAATACTTACTTTATTATTTGGCTTAACTATAAATGCTCAATCTGATAAGTCATTTTTAAATGATAAGATAGGCAAATACTCAAATGATAAGATAGATAAATTAGTAGATAAAAAAATAATCTCTGATTTTGATGCTACAATTTTGAAAGTCTATACAGTCAAATTAAAAGCTGATGGGAATAATATTAAAGAATATACCTATTCACGATTATTAGATAGTTTAAGTTCTTTAAAAAAAGGAATGAAAAATGGTATTGTAAAGCTTAATAATCACGGTAAAGATTCTATTTTTATAAGAACTCCTTACAATCAAAAAATGTTTGTAGGCTTAGGCAAAATGAGTCTTGAAAAACTTATAGCAAGAGAAAGCAAGAATTTACCAAGTGATTACCACGCCAGTTTAAATAATTTTATTACTTCGCCAGAAGTAATGGTAAAAGCTATGAACCAAATGAAGTTAGACCCACTTACGTCTATGTTATTTGGTAATATCATTTTAATTAAAACCGAAAACGGTGAAGAAATGTCAAATTTTAAAATAGGTGCTGTATTGGAAATAGCGAACCGTATTAAAAAGACAGAGGAATTTACACCTATTAAACAAATATTAAAGTTATAAAATAAAACCACCTTCAGGTGGTTTTTTTATGTTTTAAAATAGCTATGTAGATAGCAAGGCTATACAAAAATGTGTTTTTTAAAACTTTAACACATTAATAATTCAAACATTAACAAACAATACATTTTTTTTATTGTAATCAATTGTTTTTAAAACTATTAAGCTTTACACGGGTTTACCTCATGTTAATGTATAGTTAATCATTTTGTTTACGATAAGACTAAATAAATCTACACTAATTTTAGTATAAACTTTTAAAACCATAAATATGAAATTGAGACTTAATTTAAGTATATTCATAGGAATTGCTTTAGGAATGATTTCCTGTGAGAGAGAGGCTAACTTTCATCAATCTGAACAGATAACTAACCAAGAATATTATAATTATCAAGAAACTGAGACATTTAATATTGAAGGGCGAACCATTGAAGTACCATTATCAGCTACTCAAAAAGATAGATATATTATAGGAGGAGATCTTCTTATGACTAGAGCTCAAGTAATAAAATATTATTCTAAAAACACAAAAGGTTTTCTAAAATATAAACCTTGGCCAGAAGGAAAGGTATATTATCAATGGGCTCCTTCCATCAGTTCAAGAGTTAAATCTTTAACAACCCAAGCGATTAATCACATCTCAAGCAAAGTTCCCAAAATTACATTTATAGAAAGCAAAGGGAATGGGGATTACCTTAAAATAAGTGATAATCATATATACAGTTCAGGAGGAGAAGTAGAAATTATTGGTTATGAGCAAAGAATGGGAGAAAAAAATGTTAGAATAGGTAAAAGTGCAGATTTAGTGACCATAATTCATGAACTCGGACATTCTTTAGGTTTGTTACATGAATTTACTAGACCTGACCGAGATAAATATATTCTGTTTCATCCTGATAATGGTCCATTTTATACTCAGCCTATCGATGGAAGTGGAAGGCTTGAAGGGACATTTGATTATGAGTCAATTATGAATTATTCTTCAGTAAGAGTTCACGACACAGCACCATATTATACAATAGTACGAAAAGACAATATGATGCCTATTATTGTAGGTAATAGTCTGAGTAGTGGAGATATATCTGCTCTTAATTCTCTCTATAAATAAAACTAATTATTTGATATTCTAATTGATTGAAACCTCTTTTCTCTCTAATTCATGCAAAAAATAAAATAAAGATACAGAACAGTACTTATTTATTATTTGCCTACAAAAATGCTTCTCTTAATAGTTAATCCTACATTGCTCTGCTATCTACATAGCTATTTTAAAACAGAGAATGTAAACTTATAATTTTTAAGAGAATGTATATTGAAAAATTCGATTATAAATCAGAAACATATGGAAGATATTAAGCTATTTAATCCAACACCAAATAAAGTATACTTACCATTTGCTCTAAAAAAACACAGAAAAGAAACAGACAAAATTGACGAATATAAGGATTGGCTTTTAAAATTTAAATTAGTACAGAATGAGACTCAAGCACTGTCATTAGCTAGAACAGGAAGTTATCATGTCAGAATATTTTATCCCAATATAAAGTCATTTCAAGAAAAAGATATAGTTGATTTGTGTAACTGGGTATGTTTATTGGATGAAATTATTGAAAAAAAAATAAAGAAAGAAGAGGTGTCTAACGTTGGCTATTTTTTGCATAAACTGGTAGCTAAAATTAAATCCTACACACTTTATAATTCTATTTATTTTGAAAACATCGGTAATGATGAACTTATACACAAGCTAATAAACGCATTAAACGATGTAATAGAAAGAATAAAGCTATGGTCAGAAATAACTTATGTAAACAGCATAATTAATGAAATTGTTAATTTCATATTAGTAGCAGAATGGGAATCTTTCTTAGATATAAGTAATCCATTAACAATTCTTGATGACTATTGTTTAATGAGGACCACAAACGGAGGAGGTCATTTCGCAAATTCAATTATAAAATGCATTAACAAAGTTGAACCGAATATCAATGAAAAAAGACCTGGATTAACTCAAGTATTGATTAATTCTATATTGTTAGTTTTAGTAATAGACAATGATATTTACTCATATAATAAAGAGTATGAAGAAAAAAACATTAGAAACAACATAATAACTCTGGTTAATAAAAAGTACCAAAACAATTGTATAATTAGCTCATTAAATCAGGTTATAGATTTACGTAATCAGATATTATTTTGTTATGTAAACCAACGTGATAAACTTATGAAAACAGAGAATAATGGTATATACGACTACTTAAATAGTTTAGAACAAATGATCCCAGGTAATTTAATATTTGGTAAAACATGTAAAAGATATAACACTTCTAACAAAATTATACCAGATTTAAAGTCAAGTTCAAATTTTAAAGATTCAGGTAACATACATTTAGACATCAAATCAATACAATGGTGGTGGAGAACAAATTAAACATATTATAATGAAGAAAAGTATAAAGAAATCTAATGAGTTATATGTTCCATTAGCTCACTTAAATGAAGTAATCGTCATTGATATTAACACCAATGAAATAATAAAAAATATTCCGATCAATGACACACCAATCTTACCATTAGGAAGTAGACCTACAGTTTTAACAGCAACATTAGATGGCCAAAAGATTTACACCGATAACTTTGGTTTAATACCTACTACTATATCGGTGATTGATAGGCAATCAAATACCGTTAAATCAATTATCATAAACGGAGTTCCTCTTGGTACATTTCTATCAATTGATGGTAAAGAATTATATGTTTCTGAGAACAATAAAAGTGTAGAAGTGATATGTACAAAAACAGACAAAATAATTAGACGTCTTAATTTCTATGATGTTCCTGTAGCTTGTATGGGGGGGCCAGATGGTAATCTTTATATTGGGTTTGCAAATGGATTTTTAGGAGTTTATGATTCAGAAAATGGTGAAACAATTCGTGAACCTATATTTACAGGGGGAACATTACCCGCTTGGTATACATTTTCTTCAGACAGAAATAAGTTATATGTAGATGTAGTGTGTTCTATAGGAGTTATAGACATTAAGGAATGGAAACTTATAAAATCTATTTCTACAAAAAACAATAGAGAAGATGACTCATGGGCATTTACCTCTACACTATCTCCTAATGGAGATAAACTTTATGTTACATTATTAGGAGATAAAGGAGTATTAGTTATTGATACTAAAACCGATACTATAATTTCAGAAATTGAGACAGCTGGATCTGCTACTTGCGTAACTTTTAGTTCAGATGGCAGATATGGCTATATTAGTGATATGGGGCCAAGTCTATCATATCTAAAAGGACCTTCAGGTGGAACAATATTAGGAACAGCTTGGGTAGGTTTTGGAATTATTGGAAATGGTCAAATTATAATATTTGATCCAATTTCAGACAAAATCATTGGAGAACCAATAAGTGTTGGTCCTACACCTGGAATAACTGTTTGTTTACCAAGCATTGATTAATTTATGAGAAATAAAGTAGCTATTATCATAGGAGGAAGTATTACAGGCTGTTTAATTGCGGAAGCAATTTCAGAGGTGTTTGAGAAGGTTTTAATACTTGAAAAAGAACAATTTGAAAATTTCAAAAAAGACAGAAAAAATGTACCTCAAGAAAAACATGTACATGTATTGTTAAATAAAGGTGAGCAATTAATTGAAGAAATTTTTCCGAAGTTGATGGACGATTTAAAAAGAGGAGGTGCTAACTATATAGATATGGGAATAGATATAGATTGGTTCCAGTTTGGATCGTGGAAAAAAAAAATTTCAAAAATGGGTTTATATACACATTTTTTTTCTAGAAAACTATTAGATAACTGTGTAAAAAAAAGAATCCTCAATAACTCTAAAATTGAAATAATATCAAATAGCTCTTTTGATTCTTATTTATATGAGAAAAGAAATAATTCAATTTGCGTAGCCGGAGTAAAAATTTATCTAAATGACAATGAAAAAGTTTTATACTCTGATTTGGTCATAGATGCAAGTGGATATGGATCAAAAACAGATAAACTATTAAAATTAAAAGGTTTAGGAACAACTGTTAAAGAAGAAATAATAACAAACCTTGGATATGTTTCAAGACTCTATAAAAGAGACAAAAATACTCCAAACAAAAATGAAACAACTGTTGTCTGGTCTAAGCCTCCAAAAGAAAAAGCAATTGGCTTGATAATTCCTGTTGAAAATGATCAATGGCTAGTATCTGTTGGTGGATGGCATAATAATTTTCCGGATAAGAAAGTGAGTGATTTTTTAAAATTTACTAAAGACTCAATTCCAGTAAAACAATTTTATGATCGAATAAAAAATTATCAGCCAATATCAGACGTTTATAGATTCAAACTGAAAGGAGGTATTTGGAAACATTATGAAAAATTAGAAAAATTTCCAGATGGATTACTTGTAACAGGATCAGCTTTGTGTGCTCCAAATCCTTTCTATGGACAAGGAATAACTTTATCTGCAATTCAAGCTAACATTATCAAATCAAACATAGAAGAATGGACACTTGAAAAGCAGAATACAGCTCATATACAATCTTTGTTTACAAGAAGTATTAATACATCTTGGAATATGGCTAAAATAGAAGACCTGCGTTTCTCAGAAACAGTTGGAAACCGAAATATAATCATTAAGCTTATTCAGTGGTACGGAAAGAAATTTTCAAAAGTATCTTCTTTAACTTACTTTGCTCGTAAAATTCAACTTGAAATTATACATTTAAACAAATCATTTTATTGGATGTTTCACCCCATAATTTTGTTTCAAATGATAGTCAACCATAAAAAAATATAATGTTTTATGCGGGTACACTATAGTAGAACTAACTCAAAATAACCCTATTTTTGCAAAGACAAATAAAGACAAATAATGTCTTTAAATTAAAGTCCTTAATTAAGGAAAATGGAAGCATTAGGCGAATACTTACGAATGCTCTGCCATCTACATCGTTATTTTAAAACAAAGTGTCTCTTAAATGGTTATTAGTTGAAAAATAGTAATTTTAGGTTCAGGAAAGAAATAAAAAGTGATCTCAGGAACATAAAGATCACTTTTTATCATTATGAATTTTTGTTTAATTTTTTAAATTCTCAATAAGTTGTTAAATAATTTAAAGGACTGACATTAAATTATTTATTATCAATTTTTTATTTTTAAAAAAGCTCGACAATAATCCTGCCGAGGTCTCAAAGTATTAAAAGCCAGACAATATTGTCTGGCTTTTTTTGATTGTTGCTTTTGTATTTATTTTTTAAAAATTTCATTAGATATTGTATTGCTTATTTCGTGTATTCTCTCCGTATTGCAATAGCTAATATAAAAATTGATATTCTGACATAACTTCACTCCATCACTTGCTGGAATGAGATAAATGTATTGATGCTTTGATCTTCTCCAAAACCTTTTTATCCACCTGTTATCTGTAATCCTTTCTTTTCCATTCCATAGAAACCTTTACCCTTTATGCAAAATGAAATTTGCCCATTTATGTGTGGCAAACCACATTCCCAGATCAAAATTGATAATCTCAGGTTTTCCATGCTTTTTTATCCTCTCTTGGAAAACATTAACACAATGTTGGGTTTCTTAATTATTTGAAATATTCGTCTAACGATCTTTCTTGAACCCCCTAGATAATAGCAGTACAGTACATGAATCCCTGGGGCATGAGTACATAAATAATATCAATGTCATTTATTCTTATAGAGAATATTCACCAGGCATATCCAAACTTAGCGTTAGTATTTTTTAATACTATTTTATTTTTCCTATATGTTTTTTCTGAAGTTTTCAATTTTTACAACACAAAAAATAATACTTTGTCCTATAAGAAAAAAGAGGCATTCAGTTATATCCTAACATATCCTACTAAACAAATGTGCAACTATTGGAAATAGTTTTCCAAATAAAAAATAACCGAACGAAATCTTAATATTTCTAGCACTAGATTCCTAAAAATATTGTTTTCAGTTTACGTAAAGTTTATTTTACACATTCAATTTTTCTGAATTTTTCTCGATATTTTTTCGGGCTAAGAGAATATATTTTTTTAAACTCAGAAGAAAAATAGGAAAGGTTATTATACATCACTTTATTCATTATTTCTGTAATAGAATAATCTGATCTAAGTAATAACTCGGCGGCATATTCTAATCTAATGTGTTTCAAATATGATACAGCCGTTAACCCTGTTTCTTTTTTTACTTTTCTTAAAAAAGTTCTTTGAGTCATTGAAAAATTAGCTGCCAAAAAGGTTACATTGAGTTTTTCATTATCCACATTTTGATATATAAACTCGTTTAATTTTTTTAAAAAAGAATTATCAATTGCTGTTTGTAGGTTAGGTAGTGATCGTACTGGTTTAACATCAATAACTTCTTTCAGATTAGCTTTTTTTTTAAAACAAACATGTCTTCTTGTAAATAATATCAGAACTATAAAAAAACTAATTGGAATTATGTTTTCTAGGTTTATATGAATAATGTGAAAATTGTTTATTAATGGAGGGTTAATCATAAAAATTTAAGGTTAATTAAGAGTTGGAACTAATTCTATCATATAGTGTTTATAATATAGATTTAGGTTTACAAAATTATTAATTATGCGTATTTAATTTTAGGAATAACCTAAATTAACTCGGGTTTAACTCGGTTTAACTCAGGCTTAACTTGGAGGGGTAAAGAACCTCATATTCCTGTTCTTAACCTTAATTTCTCACACATTCTACCATCACTTTTTTGTTCCTAAGTCGATCAATTGTATTAATATAGAACCCACTATTTCAAAAATGCACCTCTCCATAGATTTTTTTTACTTCAGATGCTTTACAAAACACCTATTACGCTCTTAAACTATTTATAATCAACGTTATTCTAATAAAACTATCTCTTGAAACACTGTAAACTAAACTAAAGAATGAACATGATCTTTGTTTGATCTTATCTCTAAAAATTGTGTCTCATATCTATCTTGAACATCCAAACAGGTTTTCTTTAAAACACGATCCATTTTTGAATTCCAAGCAATACGTTTATATATTAAGAACAAACTAAATGATAGAGTAACATAGAAATACTATAACTTCTGAGTAATGATATAGTGAAAGTTTGACATTTAAAAAAAGGAGTAAGTTATAACTTACTCCCTTTTTACTGTATCTAGGTATAAAAAACTTATTTACAATTAGTTTCTTTTCTGCGATTTTATAAGTGTAAGATTTTTTATTTTAAATCTAGAGAAGTTTCCCTGATCTAAAACAGCTTCACTTAATCCAATTGGCAAAACACCTCCGTGAATCCAAAGGTCATTTGCTTCTCCTTCATTACCTGTTGGAATTCTATGAATTAGCGATTTTAATATCTCAGCACCTTTTATATCAATTCGGATCATTTCTCTATTATTCCAAAAACCTCCAATTCATAATTCTTTATCTATCTCAGAAAGATGCCCATCTGCAACCATACAGTAATTGATCCAATCATATGATAGGTAAACAAACTGTCCATCAGGTCTCCCTACCAAATCTCTTCCAAAGCGATTTAGAGCTCTTTTGTAACCAAAAAAGAAGTCACCGCCAAAGAATTCATTTAAATGACCACTGTATATTTTTGTTTTAGATTTACAGATGGATTAGATCCATTTCCTTTATCATATCTAGCATAAAACGTTTCTAAATTCTATTCAGGTTTAAAGGCTTTTGAAAGAATTCACTTAGCTAATTGACTGATATGATGTTTCCTATTTTTTGATTAGTATCATCAAAGACGCTCTCCGATGCAGATATATCTTCAGATTCTAAAACTGCATCATCTTTTTGACAACTTTGTAAAAAAGAATAGATATTAAAAAATGGATAGAAATAAGCTCTTTTTCATAATATTTTGTTTGTATTATTATGAATTGTAATAATTATAGTTTTTAAAATTGGTGTAAAGCGATATTAACTTTAACAGCTCCTCGAAATGTAGAATCTGATCTATCAGGCATAGATTGCCAAGTTGATATTCTTTGTTTCTTATCAATGCTACTGCCAACTGTAATATGTTCGTCTTTTTCATTTTCCCATTTTTGGGTAGTTGGACTATACTCGAACACATAAGTTACTGCTCGTGTAAGATTGAATACATCAGTATTACAGTTATCATTACATTCTGAAGTCTCTACTGTTATTCTAAATCTAGAACCTGGTTTTTCAGGAAGATTTACATCTATAAATTGACCATTTAAAATTTGTATTGCATTACGTGTTGAGAATGGGTAATGATCAACAGGTATTTGTGGATTATTCAAATATCCCCAATTTAACTCCTTTACCCTTCTCCAATCTTTACCAGGTATACTTTCATCAACTGTAATTCGACCATATAATTCTGTTCCACTAGTGCCATGATCTGCTAGGTCTTTCGTTTCTACAGATTCTGGTTGTATTCTTATAGAGGAACAGCTCTTTTTTTCTGTATATGAAATATTTTGAGATACTTGAAAAACGGTATTATCAGAAACTCTATTGACCTTGTATGAAATAGGGTATCCTGGGTTTTCTAAAGTAGGACTTGTATCTTTTTTTATAAAATCTAATATCATATCTGTATCTTTTGCAAATGCAGCTAAGGTAGCAGTGAGACCATCTTGAGGAATTCCCCCTAATTGTTTCACTTTTACACTAGTATTTTTCATTACTTTTTTATATTTAGCAGAAGCATCTGCATCTGCCGAAACTATTCCTGCGTTGTAGGAAAATTTTAATGAAGCTTCTACATCTGTTGCATCATCATCAGATTCATAAATAATTGTAAATAATCTACCGTAATCAACAGAAGTGATGTATGCAGATGGATTATCTCCTAAACTGCTACTGCTCCCCTTAAAATCTGTCACATACGGTTTTAATCTCTCTGGAGTCACGCTTTTGGTAAACCATCCATTATCTCCGGAAAGCCCTTCTTTCGGAGCTACAGAAATTGTAAAAAATCGTTGTTTTAGAGTTACTGCAAACTTGGTTTTTTTAGTATTAAAATCTACCCCTAATTTCCCTGAAACATTAACTGAAGGACCTGCATAACCAGCATTCAAAGCAAGTTGCAATTGTTCTTCATTAAAAATCTGTGATATCGAAACTTCGAAATTAGCAGGAAGACTTGCTCCACTTTTATAATACTCTGCCAAAATTTTATTCATATTATTTTGAACTTTTCCCGGCGTAGGCTCAGTAATTTTCCGATTAGTTGGTGTTGAAGCTCCTGATACGACATCTATTTTGATTTCTATTGGGTTTCTATCTTTTCCATAAATGGGAACTGAAGATGGACTCCCACTTTTGACTGTTTTTGAACCTAAGATATTACCTGGCCATAATAAATCTGTTTTTTGATCGAGTAAAAAGAAATCCGAATCAGTTTGTGTATGGGATACATGATTAGAGCAATCGGTAGTTGCTTTTGCATTTCCTAATTGATCTGATTTATCGCCGTTTACTACTGAATAATCCATAATAGATTCTTCCTCATGTTGACAAGCAGCAAGCCCCAAAAAGAGAAAGCCATAATAAAAAATCTTTTTTTTCATTTTTAGACTTAATTTTAGTTAATAAATATTTCACCCAAAACTAAGTTGTAATGCCTTAAAAAGTTATCTGATTTTTAGACAAAAAAATGAATGTCTGATTTACCTATATAATTTGTCGAATACTTAAGTATTACAGGAATCTAAAGTAAAACAAAATGATATTTTTATTTATATAGTTTTTTGGACATATCGTAATTTACATAAAGTTTATATAACTATTAACTTAAGTTCGATTAATCAGAATAGACCAATTTTGTAATATTCTCTGAAAATCAGACCATATTGGCAAAAAATAAAACTTAAACTCATTCAATATCTACGAAAGGAAAACGAAAAAAAAATCAGTACTCAGTTCAAAGTAAATACCCGGATAATGGCTGAACTTTGATCGGGAGGGGTAAACTGAGGACAACAACATTTATTAAACAGTAAACAACATGAAATTAGATATATATTAATACAGAGAAAACGCTTTTTCAGAGTACGGAAACAACAAACATCCCGTATTAAGATAAATTTAAAATTACAAGGACTCCTTTCTGAGTTTAGTACCCAGAGAGATTAGAGGTAACAAAAGATTATATAAAAAAGTATGCCCTTATAGTCAGTCCATTTAAGTTCTTAAAACCAAAGACAACAACTCCATCTCATGGATATCAGCATTCAGGCGTCCTTTTTCATCCATACTTAGCTAGGAATAAAAAATATTACTATATTGGAAATTATTAAATAATAATTTTAAAATTAAATTTTATGTATTTAAAAAATTTTTCTAAGTATCAAATTGACAGGAAATCATTGTCAAAAATCAACGCAGCTGGGTATGGTTTAGTAATTTGTGGTAATGGAGACTCATTTAAAGCATCTGCAGAATCAGAAAGCTCAGTAGAAACAGGCGGTAGTCGCTGGTGCCGAGATAGAGGAGGTGTATCTGCCACTGTATATCTTGAATAACAATAGACTTTTGTTAAACACTACAGAAAGATAAATATAGAAGCTTGGTGTTACTTACAAACTCCTAGCAAATCATATTTCTAATGGTAGTGTTGTTAAAACAAAGTACCTCTTAAACAGTAAAAATATGAAACGAATGACTTATTACTTAACAAGAGCTCAAAAAAATAAATAAAAAGTAATCTTTAAAAATAGAGGTTACTTTTTAATTTTCTCACTTACCCCACTTTTTCTTATCTACATATTGTTTTACCAGTTTTGTTACCTTCTGTACCCCTTATATTACCGAGGCTAAGGTTTTATTTCGAAAATCAATAGAAACTCATTCTATAATCCAAAAGGAGTGTTTTGTGGACTATAATCACATATTAAAACAGCTTCTCACAGAATTTCAGGCAGTTATTTTACTATTCTTAATTTCTTTTTTCATAAAGAAATCTAATCTTTGATTACTTTAGTTAGAATTTCCTTTATAGCCTCCCCTTTTGCACTATACTATGCTTCTTAAATAAAGAGCTTCAAGTAATATTCTTTACTTATTATAATTTAAGAGGCTATACACAACAAGTTGTCAGAAAGAGGTAAAATTGTAAAAATTACCTGAATATCTTTCCTTTCCGTTTTAGAATCAAAATAAAGAATCCTAAGAGGCATATTAAAATTACTCCCCCCCACACTACATAATTATAATTCATATCATTATTCATCGTAATGGGACTGGTATCTCCTAAAATATAAAAACTCCCCCAATAAAATGGTTTTGTATAAAAAACTTCTGTGGTGTTAAAAAAGTTTAATTTTGCTTGCTGAAGAGCTTTTGCTTTACTCATACCCTTTCTTAGGTTAGCATAAAAATCTTTCATAAGAATAGGTGTCGTCTTATCAGAAACTTCCCAACTACTCAGTAATAAACTTTTAGTACCTGCATACTGAAATGCATTTCCCAAACTCATAATTCCTTCTCCGTTAGCCACTTTTCCTGATCCTGTGTTACAAGCACTTAATACAGTTAATTCTGCGGGGATAGTAAGTGCAAATAATTCATAGGCATATAGTAAATTATCCTCTAGACTATCGTTTACCTTATTAAAATATAATTTTGATCGATGCGGGAATTGAGGGTCTAGTTCTGCATGTAATGCCAAATGAATAATTTTATAACGATCGGCATTTTTTTTGAAATTGGCTTCCCTGGCAGCAGTTCCATAATAATACTGTCCATCAAAAATTTTGGAAATAGATGTAATCTCTTGTCTCGTACCCGGTAAATCATACCCTACATCTCTTAATGCAGCCAAACTGATTGTTTCTGTTGTCTCAGTTTCCGTATCTGAAAATGAAAAAGCAAGGCATTCGTCTCTTGTTTCAAATTGCTTCGTCTCATTTTCTGGTGAATCAAATAATAAATGTCCCGAATTAGCATATGAAATCGCATAGTCTCTCAACAGATAATCTAATTCCCTTGGATTATTGGTCTTATTTTCTTTTGTAAGTAAAAGATCAAAATTAACGTGCCAAAGAGAGCTGTCCGGAACAATAATTAATTCATCCCCAATTATGGTTTCTCGTAAAGGAAATAGTAACTCCTGGTATAATGAATATGCTACTTTTTTATATGCAACAGTATTTTTTGAAACAATTGCTTCTGTTAAATTTTGAACTTTTTCACTCAAATCAGTTATGAACAATTCCTTTACTGAAATAGTATTTTTAGAAATGATAAAGGCATAGATAGTATTATCTGTAACAAAAAAATCCAGTATCGTTGTTTTATCATTTATCGCATCCTGAATTTCTTTAATGGAAATAAGCTTTTTATTATATTTTAACTTATAATACTTCGGGTATTTTTTTTCTAATACTTTGGCTAAAGAGTCTTGCTTATGATTAGTATCGAAAAGTTTATTTTCATATTCTTCTATATAGGTTAGATCTATAGAATCTTTGCTTTGTTGTCTAACAATTTGGGATTGATAAAAAGCTTTATTTGTTTTTAAAGTAGCTTCTAGGGCTATTATGTCTTCGGGTAACTCAGAAAAGTTTTTAGCATTTGTATCATTGAGAAGTTCTTTTAGGGTATGAGATTTACTTCTTTCGATATAATAAAATACTTGTTCCAGACTATTTTTATCCTTTGTTGTCTGATAACTGTGTAAATGTAATTTAATAGCATGAGCATACATTTCCTTAGCTTCTCCCGCAAAGTTTATTTTGTCTTTATAATTTTGATATGATTGCCTAAAACGGCTAACCAGCACATCTAAATTTTGATATATTTTAATACACTGTTTAAGATCGTCCGTTCTTTGATGTTTTTTATATAATTCATGCAATGTTTTTGCTTTCCCCAAAAGTGCATTAAATAATTTCTCTTTAAAATAATAATGCTCAGGATCAAAAACGTTTGCTGTAATTTCTGTATAGTGTTTTTTTGTGTTTGATATTAATGCTTTATCAAAAAAGCTTAATGCTTTATCATAATCATGCTGTTCAAAATATATCCTTCCAATATTGTTATAGAAAATAGAAGTAAACTTTGAAATTTTTCCAGATTCTTTTATAATATCAAGCCCTTTTTTATAATAATCCAAAGCGATAACATGCTTTTCTTGATCTTTGTACAGAGAACCAAGGTTGTAATGCGAACGAACTATATCTAAATGGGTTTTACTTAAGTTTTCTTGTCGTATTTTTAAGGATTTTTTATAATAGTTAAGTGCCGTATCAAATTCTTTTTTGGTTTGATAAGTTGTTCCTAAATTTTGATACATATCAGCTATAATAGAATTATTTTCTCCATAGGCATTTTTAAAAATTTCAAGTCCTTTATAACAATAAGACAATCCTTTTTCTAAGCCTAAATTTTGATATGTTAGCCCTACATTAATAAGGCTACCCGCTACTTCTGGATGCTTATCTCCATAAATTTTTTGACGAAGATTTAGGCTTTTTTTGTAATACTGTAAGGCTTTATTAGTTTCGCCCCTTCTATCATAAAGGTTTCCTAAGTTTTGATACACCCCACCCAACCCAATAGTATCTTGCTCCTTTTTTAAAATACGAAGGGCTTTTTTACCATAACTCAATTCTTTATCGAATTGTTTCATATTGGAATAGGTAAGACCAATATTTACGTAAGTATATGCTACATCCGAGTGGTTTTCTCCTCGCTTTTTTATATCAATAGCTAAAGATTTTTTATAGAAAATAAGCGCCAAATCATATTTTTCAAGCTCATCATATATAATTCCTATATTATTATATGTATTCCCTATTTTTTTATGTTCAGGCTCTAAAACCTTTTGATAGATAGACAGGGCCTTTTTATAACATGTTATTGCTTTTTTATTTTTTCTAGTATAGTAATAAAAGATTCCCATATCCTTGTATGAATCGGCAATACTTACATGAAGTTCTGGAAATATTTTTTCACGTATCTTCAGTGCTTTTTCATAATTTGGCAACACATTTTTAAAATTCCCTTTTCCTTCGTAGTAGTTCCCTATATTCGCATATGCATTCGCTTCTTCTGGATGATTTTCAGAGAGGTGATTATTACAAATTTCCAGTGCTTTTTCTGCTTGTTGTAGTGATTTTTCTAAAGCATTAGATCTCCATAGATTCTCTGAAACCTTATTATAGCAGCTAGCTACTCGCTCCCAAGATGCTGTTTCTTTATAAATGACTAATGCCTTATTAAAAAGAGCTATAGATGCTTTATAATTTTTATGCGTCAACAATGAATCTGCTTCTTTATAATACGTAAAAGCAACTAAGGTATCTTTTGATGTCTGAGCAATATTAACTCCGGTGAAAAAGAAAAGGAAACAATATATTATTTTTTTTATCATAGCGGTTTTTTAAACAATGTGTATGTAGTAGTCGTATGTTGTATAACCTTATATTTTTTGGTTTGATTTCTAAAGATGGCTCACTAGGAAGCACGATAAACTCTTGGTTTGTTTTTTAGTGCCCCCTCTTTCTAAACAAATAATACCTTGAAACCAATGTGCTACTTTAACTTTTTTTTCAGTAGGATAACTGACAAGGCGATCGAAGATTGTTAAAGCTGTAGTGGTATTTCCTATTGTATAATTTGACAATGTGCTTAGTAATAAAAATTTTCATGGATATCCTTACTATCATCTTCTGTGGTCATGAGTATCTCTAATCTGGAGTACAATGCTAGAAAAGTCTCTTCCAAAAACTTATTAAAAGGAAATTCATTTCCTTGAATTGTATCGTTAATTATTTTTTGCACTTCATTTTCCTCTATACATAAGGTCCCCAGGATAATTGTTATAAAAAATGTAAATTTAAGTATTTGTATAGAAAATTACAGAAAATACTTAAGGATTATATAAATACTCTTAAAAAATTGATAATATATTGATTTTATAAAAAAAAGAAGCGATTAGCATATAATAAAGTAAGGCACCTACTATTCTCTGTTACAGATTCCCGGTTTTCTCTGATCTCGTATCAAAAAGTTCGAACTTCGAATGCTCCGGACAACCAAAAAAGGACAAGCTTATAATAAACTTGCCCTTTTTTAAAAAAAATCAAACGCTTTTGATCTTATAATCTCCTTATCATAGGTATCGATAGTAATATAACAATGCCTGAAGCGATTAGTAACGGTATTATTCCCCGTATGGGTTTTGAAATCACTTCTGTTTGGTGATACGCTGGTTTAAATTGGCTCCAATCGACAGTATCAGCATGCTTCCCGTCAAATATTTTTGGATAGAAAAACAATCTCAGTTTTTCATGAAATGCATGAGTTCCTTCTAAATATTTCATTTGTTGACTCATACTCGTTCCTGCTAACTGATTAAAAACAAGTTGCAAATGCATGTTAGGAATTACAGATGCAATCCGTCTGCTGGCTTCTTCTCGTAATTTGATTTTTTCTCCTAAAGCTTCTTGTTCTTCTTTGGAATCATCATCTCCCATCTGTTGCATGGCATAATACCATAACCAGTTGAACCCTTCTGTTGGATACCCGTATTTTTCAAATTGTGGGTAATGTTTATAAAATTTCTGTATCGTAGCTAATTTGTCTGTATCCCATTTCACATGATACCCGTCTCGTTGTGCAATTGCTGTGTTTAAAGCTTCCGGAACGGGATATTTAGAAGAGATATAAGCATTTATCCCCGCCGGTAAAAGAATAATCAACACTAACCAAACTGATAAAAGTAATAGTGCATTAAAACCTGAAGTTTTCTTAAAACTAATGACAAAAAAGGAGATCGCAAACCAAAAAAAGATATAAAGCATTGATAATCCAACCATCCAAAAAAAGGCTGCATTAAAAACCAGGTTGAGGATTAGCTTCGAAACTAAAAAAAGAAAAATCAATATAACATACAACAACATTAACCGTATCAAAAGCTTAGAAATAATAAATTTCAGCTTCGACCTAGTCTGAATAGCAACCAAACGCCAGGTACCTGTTTCTGTCTCTTCAGAAATTACATTAAAAGCCATTACAATGACCAGTAAGGGAAATAAATAAATGATCACAAAAGAAAGATCCAGGTTTCCAGATTGAAGGCTCATTGGATTTATCAAATCTGTATCATACTTTTGAGCTTCAAAAGTTTTTATAGTAATTCGCTTTATAGTTGGATTTACATCTGCCTGACCGATGGATAAACCTGCTAAGGGATTTAAGGGATTGATATAGGCAAATTTTGCATAATACAATAACAACCCTAAATCATCATTATGAAGAGACACCTGTCGATCAAAGTGTTGTTCCTGATATGTTTTGACCTCAGCAATTGCATCTTGCTGTTTTTTGAGATGGTTATTTCCAATAATAATTCCAACAATACCTAACATTACAATAAGCAAAAGACTAATCCACACCTCTTTTGATCGAATGCATTGTTTCAAAAATAATTTATATAACATCATATCGCTCTTGCTTTTTTTGAGGTAAATACTAATAAGCCTAAAGCAACTATAACCCACAATATTATCGAAGTCATAGCGGGCAAAGCTTCTTTGATTGAATTAGAAAAAGCCATAGGTTCATGTTTAAAATCTTGAAAATCCTCCCAATGCTCATGCCCTACTACATGAGTTTTTCCTTCGGAACCACTTTCTTTTTTCGGACTGATATATTCCATTTGTAATTCATTCATGGTTTGTGCCAATTGATACCGGTAGCCATCTGCTTTATTTTGAAAATCTACATAAGATGTAAAATCCGTGCCGGCAACAGTCATTGAAAATTGTTTGATTGCTGTAAAGGGGTTTATAAAAGAGGATACTCGAGTTACATTATTTTGGCGTTGATAAATACCTACTAATTCTCTATAATGTTTTTTATATAAATCTGTCGTAATTCTTTCTCCTTCTCGCATTACAAACCCAGAATAATTAAAGGGTAAATCGGTTACTTTTTTTACGTTATGAACCGTTAATACAGAGTCTCGAAGGCTATTATAGTGTGGATCATTTGGGTTATGACTATCTCCTTTTTGAATCACCTCTTTCTCGATAGCCGATTGAAAGGCTAGCTTAGTAGGGGTAGGAAACCAGTAGTCTCCCATCGCCTGAGCTGATTTAGGCAAAAATACCACCAATACTAACCAAATCCCTAATAAGCGTAATAATGCGTTTTTCGAATTACTACTACTTGCTGATACTACTATTGTTAGAGAGGATATAATGAATAGAAAGCTTAAGTAACCTCCAGTGATCAATAATAAACGTAACCATCTAAAATCATTTGCGGTCTGCTCTCCTAATACCAGAAAAGTAATAACCACTACCAATAAAACAGGAACAAAAAACAACATAGCAATTGCAAAAAGTCCTATTGATTTTCCGAACAATATCTCTTTCCAGGTAGCTCCTTGAGACAACAATATTTTTAGCGTTCCATTTTGTTTATCTGCTGCAACACTAGAAAACCCGACAAAAAATAAAATCAGAGGTACGACTAGTTGCAATAAAAGCGCTAAACTCAATTCTCCGAATCTCAGCATCCCCGTTGAAAAAGTCGCTTCAGAAAAATTCACACTGTTTTGTCGGTGAGCTTCCAAAAAAACTGCATTCCCTATAAAACTTTCTAAACCGTAATCAAATATTCCTAAAGCTGGGGTAATTCGAAATGCAAAAGTACCGAAATGAGCCATCCGGTGCGGATGTTTATCCGGGTTTGCCTCCCAACTTTGCCTGGCTTTGACCTGATGCTCTGTTCGAATTTTATTTTGGGTAACATAGTTTTTTATACCACTAACAGCTGCATAAGCTGTTAGCAGTATAAAAACTGAATATAATACATAAAAAGTTTTTGGTGTCGTTGCATTGTTCCATAAATTCAATGCAAATAACCTAACATTTGTCCATTGCATTATGTTAGAATTTATAAGTTGTGGTTAACAATACATTTCTAGGTGCACCGGGAAAAAGTCTGGTAGCATTAAGGGCTCCATTCCAGTACGTCTCATCAAATAAGTTATTAAGCTTTATTGCAATTTGCATATCGATTCCTGTTGGACGATAGTATACCGCTGCATCAAATACAGTATATGATGGTAACGTTAGCCGATCTCCATACCAGGATAAACGATCTCCTCGGTACTCCATACCTAGACCCAGCCCCATATTTTTAAGAACGCCATGTGTGAAATCATATCGCCCCCAAAAATTAGCGCTATGTTCCGGTGCTCCTCCAATACGTTCTCCTACTAAAGCCGGATCATCATCTTCTATGATTTCCGCATCAATATAAGCGTACGAAGCACTTAGCTGAAGGTTTGGCATTACGTATCCGGAAAGATCCCACTCAACCCCTTTACTGCGCTGCTCTCCTCGTTCTGTCAATATCGACTCATCATTAGGATCTTGTTGTAATAGATTTTTTTGAGTAATTTGATATACCGATGCATTTACGGTCATTTTACCTCCCAAAAACTCTCCTTTGGCACCAAATTCTATATTATTGCTTTCCAAGGGATCAAAACTGGCTGGAGAACCTGCAAAGAAAAAGTCTTCTGTAAAAGGAGATAAGGTAACAGTATTAGATTGTGGCTGAAACCCTTCTACATAAGATGCATATACACTAATCTGATCCGTCGCTTCATATGTCACCCCTATTCTGGGAATAAAAGCTTCGTTCTTATAAGATTGTTCACTATCTGATTCATAATCAAATATATCTTCGTACCAATCATATCGCAGATTTAACAGCGCCGAAAATTTACCTATTTTAAATTGGTTTTGTATGTAGATCCCATTAGAAGTGGTCAGGTTTGCCGGAATAGCAAATTCAGAGGTGATATAACCTGAAGTCTCTCTTGAGGTATTATTGGGATCTGCCAGATCAAAATGACTAACATTGGGTTTAGGTGCTATTACACCATCAATATCAATAGTCTCAAACTGATCAGCTTCTTCAGGGTTAAAAGAAGTTGCGGTACCATTTAGCCTCCTATAACGACGTGCTCCATTGGAAGACCCTCCGACGGTACGCTCCCATCTACTACCATCATATCCTACCAGAAGTTTATTGCTAAAACTATCGTTTTCAAAATCAAAATTAAGGTAAGCTGTATAATTATCTGTAATCCAAAACTGCTGTCTTTCTACGTATCGCAACTCGGCCAATGTAGGAATAGCATTCCCTTCTATATCAACAGCTGCAGCACCCGCTACACGATGCTCTGCAAGATCTTCTTCCCAAGTCTGTTTCATATACGAGGCATTGAATCCTATATGATCCGTAATCTCTTTACTGAAATTACTAAGCACCATAAACTCTTTTGACGTATAAAAGTCATTTGCAGCAGCAACATTTGTATTAATTTTGGTACTATTCAAATCAAAGTTACCATTAATGGCTCCAAATAAGGGTTGACCACGATCCAGATTTCCTTTTCCATTGCTATAAATCATCTCTACATTTAGTGCTGTCGTATTATTAGGTAAAAAGGTAATGGAAGGAGCTAATAAAAACTGATTATTCTCTACCAAATCACGAAAAGATCTGGCTTCCTGAACAGCTCCATTCAAACGATACAATAAAGTTCCTGATTCATTTAAAGGTCCTGTAAAATCTGCTGTTGCTCTAAGGGTACCAAAACTTCCTGTTGTGGCACTGACCTCTCTTCTTTTCTCTTTTAAAGGTTTTTTAGTAACTAAATTAACTGACCCTCCAGGATCTACACTAGAGAAGGTTACAGAAGATGGTCCTTTGATAACTTCCGCCCTTTCTATATGAGAAGTAATCGGTTGTAAAAAATAATATTGTCGCGTTCTCAAACCATTAATCAACTGACCATCTTCTGCCTGGATAATCCCCCTGATATTAAAGTGATTATAAAATCCTGTATGCGTGACACTACTGGACGTTTTTATTGCATCAGCTATTTGAAAAGCTTGTCGGTCATTCATCAATTCTTTGGTAATAGTTGATACTGCTTGAGGCAATTCTTTGTTTTTGATAGCAACTTTAGTAGACGAAAACGAATAATCACTGTTGTAATCTGTTCTGGCACGACCTATAACCTCAACATTTTGTAGTTGTTCAGTACCTTCTTCCAGTCGAATGATTCCAATATCAAACGTGGTACCATTTCCTGTTTCAATATTTTTTCTATAGACTTGAAACCCTAAATAACGGACTTCAATAGTATAACTACCCGAAGGGATCTCTGCTTCGAATTGTCCTTTGTTGTTTGTGAGTTTTCCAAAGGTGTTTGCTGTACTCTTTAGTAAAACCGTCGCTCCTGTTACCGGAATATCCTGATTGTCAATAACAGTTCCTGTCACCTGTACCTGAGCTAAGGAAACATAGCTCAATAATGCTAATGTTATGGTGAATAGTGAGTTTAAAATTTTCATTTTATTAATGTTTTTTCGTTTAGATCGTTTTTAAGTATAGTGCTTGTAACTCTGTGGCACTAATAGTATCAGTGTTTGAAGTATGAACCAGTTTTCCTTCTTTCATAATGCCTATTTTGGTACCTACATTTACCGCATTAAAAATGTCATGAGTAGCCATAAAAATAGCTTTCCCTTCATGGCTTAATTCTTTACAGATTTCAGTAAATTCCAATGTAGCTTTAGGATCTAATCCTGATATGGGTTCATCCATAAAAATGTAATCTGCATTTTTGGAAAGAGCGATAGCGATACCTACTTTTTGCCGCATCCCTTTTGAATAAGAAGATAGTTTCTTAAGATGTGCTGTTTCCTGAAGTCCTGCTTTTGATAAAAAATGATGCAGCTCGGTATTTGTATATTTAAAACCGGCTAACCTACTGAAGAAATTGAGATTTTCAATTCCTGATAGATTTCCATATAATTGAACAACTTCTGGGATATAAGCAATCATTCCGGTGGTTTTATTATCATTGGATTTAACAGTAACACCGTTAACCAAAGCTTCCCCACTAGTCGGTTCTAATAGTCCTAAAAAGAGATTTATTGTGGTTGTTTTTCCGGCACCATTTTGACCTAGTAAACAAAAAATCTCTCCTTTGTCTACCGATAAGTTCAACTGACTCAGTGCCTCATACTTACCATAAATTTTGGTAAGGTTTATAGCTTGTAACATATATATGATGTAAAAAAGTTTGATACTTGGTATGCTTAAGTTCGGTTAGAACTTAAGAGTCATCTACTATGAAGGAAATACCATACTCTATATGGAGTAATATCTTGTTTTGATGTGAACTCAAAACGATAAAACATTCATTTTCAATACCATTAAACAATGATATCCTGGAAGCAGGACAAAATGAAATAAACAAAATCATTGAGAAAACACACCATTAGTATTTCTTAATGATCTCTATAAATAAAATTAGTATATCCTTATTTATATAAGAGGTGGAGGTTTATTATAAATTGTTATCGGAGAAACAATTTTTTCTTTAGGAGCATTGTATCGATTTTCAACAACAAAAGAACTTGGAACATTTTGTCGTTTCGTTTCTATGTAAGAAGTATGATCATTGATTAAATCCTGATAATTAATATAAACTATAAAATCACAAAGCTCACAAGAAATTGCAGTATCATCATCTAACAAATGATCTAAAACATGCAAGTTTGCAATCCTAGGTGCAAGGAATGAAACTGCAAAAAATAACATGATTATATGTGTAAGTACACGTTGGTACATCCGGGGAATTTCGTAAATAATTAAACCTACACCATCGATTTAACATAATTTTATACGACATACAAAGCCAAAACCCTACTTTTATTAATGATTTGTTAAAAAAACTTGTATGTTTTTAATGATTCATTGATTTTATATCAAAAAAAACCGATAATTATTTCATCGAAATCACTCAATAGGACAGATTAATAGAGCTTGCACACGAAACCAACCACAAAACACTGATTAGCAATACTTTTACTGTACTTTATTTGCAATGCAAGCTCTTTAAAAGAGTATCTACAACTTAAAGCCACATCAAAATAACATATTTATTTTCAATACATTATACAACACCAATTATTAATTACAGAATAGTGAAGAATACTATAAACGTTGTTGTTTTATTTACATTTAGAAAGGAACTACTCGAAAAAAGGATCTCATGATACTTCAACGGGTTTTCTACAAATATACAGTGCCAAAACCTCTAAATCATAGTTTTTGATCCCCTGATCTCATATATTTTTTAATCAAACCTGCAACACAAATGCAACAAAGTTGCATTTGTGTTAATATCCCTTATATTTGCAACAAAGTCCCCTATGGAATGACACCATACATCATACACTTAACATGCATTACAAACACAAAGAACGACTGATTTATATAAAGTTATAAATACTAAAAAAGGATTGTAGAATAAATTCTAATGACTTATCTGGATGTCTATAATGAATACGAAAGAGGTACTATGGATATTTTAAGGGAATATGTCCGGGATGTTTTAATCATCAAGAAATCAAACAGTAAGCAATATTTAAGCGCTAAAAAATGAACAATAGAACTATCTATATAAAAAACTCACTTTCTGGAGAAAAAGAACTATTTACTCCCCTTGTAGAAGGAAAGGTAGGTATGTACGTATGCGGTCCTACTGTATATGGCGAGCCACATTTGGGACACGCCCGATCGGCTATTACATTCGATATTGTATATCGATATTTAACGTTTTTAGGCTATCAGGTCCGCTATGTTCGAAACATTACAGATGTAGGTCATCTTGAGGATGAAGTCAATGACCAAGGGGAAGATAAAATTGCCAAAAAAGCCCGACTCGAAGAACTTGAACCTATGGAGATAGCTCAACATTACACCAATTTGTATCGCAATATGATGGCTAAACTCAATGTAGTACCTCCATCTATAGAACCTACAGCTTCTGGTCATATCGTTGAGCAAATTGAAATGATTGAGCAAATTATAGCCAACGGTTTTGCGTATGAGAGTGAAGGTTCTGTTTACCTGGATGTATTGGGCTATTCGGAAAAATATCATTATGGACAACTCTCCGGTCGTGTGTTGGATGACCTCCTATCTGGAAGTCGGGCATTGGAGGGACAAGAACAGAAGAAACACCCTGCTGATTTCGCTTTATGGAAAAAAGCAGATAGCGGGCATATTATGAAATGGTCTTCCCCATGGGGAGTAGGATTTCCAGGGTGGCATATAGAATGTTCAGCTATGAGTATCAAATATCTTGGCCTTCCATTTGATATTCACGGAGGAGGTATGGATCTTAAATTCCCACACCATGAAGCAGAGATTACCCAAAGCTATGCCGCATTTGGTACTGCTCCTGTTCGGTATTGGATGCATAATAATATGGTGACATTGGATGGTTATAAAATGGCTAAATCCAAAGGCAACTTTATTTCCCTTAGTCAAATGTTTAGTGGAGATCACCCATTACTAGAGAAAGCTTATAGCCCCATGACTGTCCGCTTTGTAATGTTACAGGCACATTATGGTAGTACTATTGATTTTTCAAATCAGGCACTTAAGGCTGCTGAAATAGCTTGTGGAAAATTACAGAAAGGGCTAAAACTCATCGATGAATTAAAAACCAATCAATCAAAAAATATCGATCATGACATATCTTCACAGATATTGACCGCCTGCCAATATTGTTATCAAAAAATGAGTGACGATTTTAATACAGCCGAGGTCATTGCCTGCCTTTTTAAACTTCTGGGATTGGCGCAAATACTGAAACAGACACAAAGTACCATTTCAATAGAAACATTAACTCTTCTCCAAAACACCTATAGAGGTTTTCTTATTGATGTTTTAGGCATAAGTGTATCCCCGAAAACGAGCCTACAAAATAAACTACTTCCGGAAATAATGGATATTCTGATCGAGGTACGACAACAGGCACGCAGTCATAAAAACTTTGCGCTCTCTGATTATATCAGAGACCGACTAAATCTCATTGGGATAAAGATCAATGATAATAAAGAAGGGGCTACTTACGAATCTAACAGCTATTAGTATCACCGGAATAACACTAAAAATCAGTAATTATCTCAAAACAGCCAGAGATCATTACCATTCATCATAATTCAATCAAATCAATAATAACTGTAACTTTAAAATGAAAAACATAGTATTTTGCTTGCTGATTTTAGTTTCGGCAGCAACAATAAAAGCTCAGGAAAATAACTTTATTATATCTGGTAAGGTTCAATCCAAAGAACTTCCCGTACCATTCGCAACTGTCTATATCGAAAATGGTACGGTAGGTACAAACACCGATATCAATGGTAATTACAAATTGGAAATCCCTGCTGGAAATGTAGTCTTGGTGGTACAATCACAAGGATATCGTACTCAAAAAAAAGAAATAAATAATACTCAATCTGAAAATATTACCATTGACTTCTCTCTGGTAGAAGATGCTTTAGGTCTTGAGGAAGTAGTGGTCAGCGCAACAAGAAATCGAGTAGAACGAAAAACGGCTCCCGTAGTGGTCTCTTCTATAAAGCCAAGGTTACTTACTGCTACACAGTCACTGTCATTAGCAGATGGATTAAATTATGCCCCTGGTGTGCGAATAGAGACCAATTGTCAAAACTGTGGTTTTACACAAGTCCGTCTAAATGGTCTGGATGGCGGTTACACGCAAATTTTGTTAAACAGCAGGCCTGTTTTCACTTCTCTATTAGGCGTTTACGGATTAGAACAAATACCTACTAATATCATAGACCGGGTAGAAGTAGTACGCAGTGGTGGATCTGCCCTTTATGGTTCTAACGCAATTGCAGGGACTATCAATGTAATTACTAAAGATCCCATATTAAACACCTGGGAAATAGGCAGTAATCTGAGTGTAATAGATGGAGATGCTCTCGACAAAAATATGACCTTCAATGTCACTACTGTTGCTGATGACCTTACCAGTGGTGTCACCTTATATGGTGCCTATCGCAATAGAGATGAATATGATGCAAACAACGATGGTTTCACAGAAATTACCGAGTTACGCAATACCACTGTAGGAACCAAAGCTTTTATGAAACCCAATGAGCGTAGTCGAGTATCTATAAACCTAAATGCTATTCGCGAGTACCGTCGTGGTGGTGATCGCTTAGATCTAGCACCACAATTTACCGATATTACAGAAGAATTAGATCATGATACCTTTATCGGTGGTATAGACTATGAAATTAACAGTAAAGACAATACCAATAAATTTCAATTGTACACTTCTGCCTCCTACACCAATCGAGACAGCTATTATGGTGGTCTTGGTGGTGCACGCACCCATCAGGATAGCATCACGGCAAATAACGCTTTTGGAACCACTAAAGATTTAGCCTGGATAAATGGAGCGCAATATACCAAGTACTTTAAAAATGAAGATGTATTAACTACTGGTATAGAATACAACATTACCAATACTGAAGATGTAATAAGTGGTTATAAACGAATGATTGACCAAAGTGTAAATTCCTTTGGAGCTTATGCTCAATACGAGTGGAAACCTTCAGAAAAATTTACTGCCCTTCTAGGAACTCGACTGGACAATATACAGGTTGATGGTGATTATACCATTGGTGGGATTGCTCGTGATGTTGATGTCAGCCAGACTGCACTATCGCCAAGATTAACAATATCATATCTGCTGACAGAAAAGCTACGACTTCGCGGGGGGTATGCACGTGGATTTAGAGCTCCACAAGCCTTTAATGAAGATCTACATATCTCAAGCGTAGGAGGTGAACCACAATTTGTTATTTTGTCTGATAAGCTGGATGCAGAATACTCTAACGCCTTCACTAGCTCACTGAATTATTCAAAAACGATAGATTTATTACAAATAGATTTTCTTCTAGAAGGGTTTTATACTATTATAGAAGACCCTTTTACCTTGATCAGTACAGGTGCTGTTCTGGAAAATGGTTCTATTTTAGAAGAAGTCCGTAATGGAGAAAATGCAACAGTATTTGGAACGAACTTCGAATTTGGGCTTTCACCAGATCCTCAATGGCGTTTTCAATTAGGAGGAACGGTTCAACGTACTGAATACAATGAGCCTCAGTTGCTATTTGAAAGTGATGGAACGCCTGGAGAAAGTGATATTGTCATTGAAGAGTTTGTAAGAGTTCCCAACCTTTACGGATACCTGAATGCAACCTGGTTACCTAATAAAAAATTTAATGTGGATGTAACTGGCACCTATTCTGGAGAAATGATCGTTCCGTTAGTTGTTAGTGATACTGGTTTTCTACAGTTAAATGAGGTACACCCCTTCTTTGATCTCAATATAAAACTGGAAAGCCATATTGACTTTAATGAAAACTTTATGATCACCTTTACGGGAGGGGTAAAAAACCTCTTCAACAGCTATCAGGATGATTTCGATACCGGTCCTACCAGAGATTCTGATTATATTTATGGTCCTAACCTGCCTCGTACATTTTTTGTAGGTATTAAGCTTGGAAAAAATCATTAAAAATTAATTAAAGGTCGTAATCATCAATTTCACCTACCATTCAAAAAGTAAAAAAGGATGCGACCTTTAGTTTAAAAATTTATGATCATTAAACGATTTATATATGATCATCCTTTACTCTTATCCAAAACTATAAAGGCATAACAAAATAATCATATCAACTGGCTCTCATATGAACAACTAGAAGATTCCCTATCCGTAAACCCAAAAAAAGTATTTATTGATTTTTATACTGACTGGTGTATCTATTGCAAAAAATGGATAGAACAGCTTTTAAAGGCTCAACTATTATTTCAATATTAAATAATGAATATTATGCCATAAAAATGAATCCCGAAAGTACGGATACTATTGTATTTGGTAATGACATATTTATAAATGAGCACATTGGTAAAAAACGACATTCAACACATAAAATTCCACTTCTTTTGGTTTCACGAAGAAATCACCCATTTTCACTTTCCGCAATAATTATTCTAGATAAAAAATTTGAGATTATCACCAGGTATTTTAAATACCTATCTCCTATAGAACTTATTCAGCCTCTTAAAAACTATTAAAAAAGCGCGTGAGAGAATTAATCAGCATCTCATAAAAGCAAACGAAACTCTATATACACCCCCAAAAACATCACTATTATTCACAACCATATTCCCAAAAACACACTTTTATCACAATGTTATTCTTAAAAAACAACACAAAACACATCGTTTTTAACTAATCGTTAATTTTTTATTATAAACGAAGGTTAATTCTGTTATCAGATGCTCTTTAGTTCTTTTTTTAGATATACTTTTGCTTTCCAAATAAAGCGCTCATATCGTATATACGTCATTTAAATTAAGATTTTATAAAATCATAAACACACAAACTTTACATTAAAATGAAGTATAATAAATTCTATAAAACAATTGCATTAGCCACGCTGGGAATGTTCATTATTTCCTGTGAAAAAGATCAAGATTTTGAAACCAATAATACGGAATCTGATGCTGTTATTATTTCGAATAGTAACCTTCCGGAGATACATTTCAAAAAAGGAGTATACCTTCCTACCCCTTCTAAATCAATACGTTCCAAATCAAGGAAGGATTCGCGCCAAATCTTATTTTTTGAAGGAGCAATACCCACCGCACAAAACTTAAAAAAACTAGGAATCCACAGCAAGTATTGGCTAAATAAACAAGCTATATACGCTGTAGTCTCAAAAGAGGCTAAGCTTGACCAGGTAAAAAATTTAGCCATGGTAAGCGACCTGAAAGGTGAGTATAAAATTCTTTTTAATACTCAGGATAGTCAAGAAGAAGATTGTCTTATCAACCTGGCTGCATTAAAAAAAGAAGAAATAACCCAGTTCAAAAACAAATATAACTTAACAACACAGAATACAAATGGGTTACCTCCATTCATTATAAGAGCTTTACTGAGTTCTGATAAAATTAACGCCCTTTCTAAAGACAACCTTGTTGTTGCTATTCAAAAAACCCCGCAAATTGTAAAAACCGAGGAGCAGTTCCATTTTTGTCAAGGTCCGGAAACAAAATTTGGTCCTATTTCTGAACTGATTGATCAAACAAAATCATCTGCTAAATATGCACTTCAAGGTTCGAAATGGAGAAGAAGAAATGGAGTAGCAACAGTACCTTGGTACTTTGATAAGAGTAAGGCTGCCTCTAGTGGGTTGACTGTTGCCGAACAAGAGAGGATAATTAAAGAAGCTTTTGTTTTTTGGGAAGATGTAACCAATCTAAAGTTTCCTCAAGCTAGTACTTCTAACGAAGTTTTTGGAACCAAAGGCATTGAAATTTTATTTGGTAAACACGAACATGGTGATGGCGATCCTTTTGATGGACCAGGAGGAACGCTGGCACATGCCTACTTCCCTCAATATGGAGGAGATTGTCACTTTGATGATTCTGAAAATTTTACTGATAACACATACATAGGAACAAATCTTCTTCAGGTCGCTATTCATGAATTTGGTCATTCTTTAGGATTACGTCATAGTGAAAACAGCAATGCTATCATGGCTGCATTTTACAGAGGATATACCCCTAATGTACAATTGGATCAGGATGATATTAATGGGATACAAGCACTTTATGGCACTAAAAGTATCTACAAAAATGGTGAAACATATAAGGTACATGGTCTTACTGTATTAAGAAATAATAACGAATGGTATTACAATGGTCGAAAAGTAGCCTATATAAACGAAGAATGGGTTTACGTCTCTTAACGATCCAAAAGTGATAAAAGAGAAACTGTAATAATTTAAATACTTCGTTACTATTTCTTTCTTATCTGTCTAATACTAGCAGATAAGCACCAAGTATATTTGGACGCACTGAAAAGGGATAAGTTTTAATTAACTTGTCCCTTTTTTTATATAACTTACTTATACTATTTCCTCTAGCGATGATTCTTTTGATAACAAACTGCTAAAATTCAAAGACTGCGTTTGTTAAATTACTTAAAAAACACATTAACCTTCTTCGAATCAGAGCTTATATCTCTTAAAACAGTCTATTCATTAACACCATTTTTAAACTGTTTATCATATCAAAAAAACCACCACTAAAAAGTGGTGGTTCTATAGATTATAATGCGATAACTAAACACTGAATATTCCCTAAAATATACTAAAAGTGCAGTTGTTCTTTTATAAAATTATATCATTACCAATGAGCAATTCCTGCCCAACGACCATTTTTATTAATCTGTCCGGCTGTGGGAGCATCTCCTCCCAATATCAACATCATTCCTGCTACATGTGGGGCAGCAAAAGAAGTACCACTACCCATAATGTACTTTTCTGGATGATTTGCTATATAAATACAAGGAATATTCACTCCTGGAGCCCATAGAGATACTTTTTCTCCAAAATTCGAATCAAAAGCTGGTTCTAAAGCGCCATCATGAGAACCTACCACTTTTATCCCATCAATATATTCATTTGTAGGACTTCTTAGAAATACATCTTCATCAAAATTACCCGCTGCTACCGCTCCATAAGTTACTCCTGCTAATTTTTTAAATGCATCATTAAATGTTTTTGATCGATAATGACCGTTAAAACCATTACTGAAATTCCATACATCTCCTCTTTTAGCATGTTTTGTTACATATTCTATACCTCTTAAGTATATTAAATCATTACTATTACTAGAAGCATCAGATATTCTAACCGACACTACTGTTGCTCCTGCTGCTATCCCTGTTGTTCCAATTCCATTATCTTTTGCGGCTAATATTCCTGCTACCTTTGTTCCATGTAAAGTAGGTCCATCTTGCCAGTTTTCAGGTCCTCCATTTCCAGGATGGAAATTTCTGCTTCGTCTTCTATCTATATTTAACTCCGGGGTATCAAGAATTCCAGAATCAATAATCCAGGCAACTTTCCCTCTACCATCTCGGGAACCTCCTATACTAGTAATTCCCCATGAAGTCTTACTAGTAGGCGTATGATCTATATTTTGTAATGGAAGTTGCCCGCGATGCGGATCAATTCCAGTTCTTTTTGTATTGGGAAGATTAGGAAAAACTGTATGAGGGATACTTTGTTCTGAGTTTCCCTGATATGCTCTATTAGGTGCGATATAATCAATATTACGATCTTCTCTAAGCCTAGCCAGTTCTGCTTCAGTAATGTTTTTTACAGCAAAACCTTGAAAAATATTTTCGAATTTAGATATCAATTTAAAAGCATCAATGTCGCTAGTACTTAGTATCGTCTTTATTCTGGTATCCAGACTAATTGTTGACTTTTTTAGTGCTACGATATACTCTCCTTTTATATTATTTGTATCAAAGGAAGTAATTACGTCCTCTTGTTCTGTAGATAGTGAAACTTCTTCTACACTTTCTTTTTGGCAACTTGCAATCATAAAGCCCCCAATAACTCCTAGAGAAATGTTTCTGAAAATTAAAAATTTGTTTTTCATTATTTATTTTTTATTGGTTTATCTCAAATTTAGATACGAAAGAATCTAAAAATAGTTCGATTGTATAACCTCTTTATCTGGATACATAAAACAAGGCTTGTTTTGTATCAACTTATAATTTCATATCAGTTGAGTGTATCAGTTATTCCCCAATGGACGTACTTACAACTAAAAACAAAAAGCTATCAAAGGATTTATCCTTTGATAGCTTTGTACTACCTTCAAAATAGTAACAGGTAATTAACTATTAATGTAATTCCCTGTATAATTCGAAAAACAATTATTTTTTAAGAATTCTCTCTACATACACTTTTCCATCAATATATATTCTATAGATATATAGTCCTTTTTTAAGGGTAGATAAGTCTTGTGCAATAGATTTTTGGTTTCCTTGATATATTTGCGAATTCATTAATTTCCCGGTAATATCATACAAGTTTATTCGTATCGATTCAGCATTTTTATCTGCTACGCTAAAGTTAACAATTCCTTGTGTTACTGTAGGGAAAAGAGCATACAGTGCATTTGAATTACAATCACCTGTTTTTGTCCAGGCTTGTTGCCAATACGAACCTGTTCCAGGTGCATATGCCCAAGCTGCTGCAGAGGAGCACCAACCTGCAATCGTACACTTATATTTTCCTCCTGCGTTTTTCACTTCCTCACCACTGGTATAGGATGTTCCTGCAACATATTGTGATACTCCTGCACAACTTCCTCCTCCGGTATCTGTAAGTGTTGTTGCTGTTGCAGTATTACTAAAATCAGATTGATTGCCTGCTGCATCCTTCGCTTTTACTCTAAAAGAATATGTGGTACTTCCTGCTAATCCTGTTACCTGATATGATGTTCCGGATACAGTGCTGAGCACAGTACTTCCCTGATACACATCATACCCTATCACTCCTGTATCATCAGTAGCTGCTCCCCAGGAGAGATCAATAGTTGTTTGTGTAATATTTGATGTGCTCAAATTAGCAGGAACAGAAGGAGCTTGTGTATCTGAGCTTCCTCCATTACAATCTCCTGTTTTTGTCCAGGCTTGTCTCCAATAGGTTCCAGTACCGGGAGCATATGCCCAGGCAGATGCCGAGGAACACCAGCCGGCTACAGTACATTTATATTTTCCTCCTGCATGCTGCACTTCCTGACCTCGATTATAGGAAGTTCCTGCTGCATATCGTGAGATGCCGGAACAACTTCCTCCTCCGGTATCCTGAAGGGTAGTTGCCTTTGCAGAGCTACTGAAATCTGATAGGTTTCCTGCTGCATCTCTGGCTTTTACTCTAAAGAAATACTCAGTATTTGCTGCTAATCCAGTTACCTGATACGAAGTATCTGTCACTGTAGCTACATGTGTATTTGCTCTGTATACATCATATCCTGATACTCCTATATTATCGGTAGCTGCATCCCAGGCTAAATCAACTGTCGTTTGTGTCGCATTTGAAGCTCTTAAATTCGTAGGAATAGAAGGAGCCTGCGTATCCGTATCTCCTCCATCAAAATGAATATCACTGGTCGAATAAAATGCTTCTGCACTATCTGACCTTTGCCATACGCTATAGATAACGTGCTTTCCTGTTCTGGTTGGCAATGTTACCGGAATATTGACTATCCTTTCGGGACCACTCGGAGGTGTTCGTACCAAAAGTTCCAGGCTATCCCATGTCAATGGTTGTCCTGGGGACCAACTTTCTTTGGTTATGTATACTTCATAATACGCAGTTGCATGCGGAGCATGATTGGTCCAGGTAACAGTGAATGGTCCAGGAGAAACCAGGGTAGATAACCAATCAGATCTAACCTGATCCATCCCCCCATATTTATCTGGTCTTCCTCCACTCGCCAAATTACCATCTTTTACATACCTTCTATGATCTCCATTCGCATTGGCCTGATTAATCTCACTCCAATCGTATAAAGGCTGCGTACCATGAGAAGCTACCGCTGCAATACACGCTGCTGAATCCGGACTTTCCGGGTCTTCCTGAAAACAAGTCCAAATACGACTTGGAGGATAAGTTACTGTTCCATGAGGGAGAACAGGTAAAATTACAGATAGGAATAAAAATGTACAAATTAACTGCCGCCACGAGCAATTAATTGTACTAATTCTTGCTGAGTTTGTTGTTTTAAACATGGTTTTAATAGTTTTTGTGTTAGTAAGTTAACTTATTAATACGTTATATTATTATAATCCTTCGTGTTTAATTCCTACTTTAACACTTAACTAAACACACAAAAACCACTGAATATCAACAAATAACACAAAAAAAAAAACTATATTCACGATCCACTATTGAAACCAAATCACACTGTATTATTATAGGGTTCTTAAAACAATACTATGGATTCTTTCAGATGCCTCTTACACTAAAAGAGCATTCTTAAGACAAATAGGTCCCTCTGCTCAAAGAATAAAAACAAAATGTTTATTTTTTAAGGAAGATTACGTTTCTCTTATTTTCAATAACTCCTTTGATTTTTAACTTTTTCAGGTTTCTAATAACTGCTTCTCGAGAACAATTTAATTCTTCAGAAATTTCATGTTGTGAAATTGATAACTCCTGACTGTTGTATAAGTTAGATTTCGTCAAAAGATAGTTGTATAACCGTTTTTCCAAACCATCTTTTGTATATGATTCTATTGCTGTTAACATGGATGAATAATGATATTCCTGGGATTTGATAAAGCTTTTCCTAAAGGCTTCTGATTCCATTGAATACCTTCTTATATTATCCAGAGATATGAATAATATTGCAGATTCTTTAAGAGATTTACAAAAAAAATCAATAGAACTATTGCTCAATGAAGAGTTAATACTTACAATAGGAAGTTGTTCGCTTTCTAACCTATATAAAAACCTCCTTTTTTCATAATGTTTTAGGTAAAGCTCCAAAGAACCGTAGATTAAAAACTTATAAAAATTAGCGGTGTTCTCTTTAAAAGAAAAGAACTCTGTATCGTAATATTGTATGATGTTATCGGATTCAAACAAGAATGGAAATTTCTTGAAAACCGCTGATGTTTTTACTTGATCAGTAATTGTCTTTAAAATCATATGGTATATCTTATTAATGAAATAAATTAATTATAGAAAGACTTCTTCCTTGCATTATATAAGCATGGATGTCAATGCCGCACATATATCGGATACATTACAGACAATCCATAACAATTGGTTGTTTACACACTAAACCTGTTTAATACAATTTGCCCTCCACTAAGAGTTATTTGTTTGGTTGTTTTGAGCCTCTTCACAACTTTAAAAACAGTTGTTTTTGAAACTTGTAAATCCGAAGCGATTTCATTCCAGGGGATATAAAGTTTATTGGTGCCATAAATACTACTCTTTTTTAACAGATAATCAATAAATCGTTTTTCAATAGATGAACTAATGATCGTATCCATCGCTTGTAAGAGTTCCTGGTTATTATAATGATATGAAGATAACATCGTATTTTTTAATAATGGATAAGAATTACCTAACCTCAGAATATCGGTATTAGGCACCCATAACAAACGGCTATTTTTGATAGCAGTAACAGAAGTTCTTATTGTATCGTTATAAAAATTCATAAAACTTATAATTCCCTGACTTTTAGCATCAATATGATACAATAATAAAGGGTTCTCTCCTTTAAGTGTAACTTTGAATACCCCTTTCAAAATAAAAGCTGTGCTATTTTGATTTGCCTCCTGTGTACCAATAGACTCCCCGGGGGCATATTTCTTTTCTTCTCCTTTAATTTTTAATGTTTTATATAGTTTTGGATTCGTATCCAGTATATCTTTTAATACCATTCTTATCTTCTGCTGTTTTTATATACACACCCGGCTTTACCCAAGGATCGACAATGAATGATCTCGATCATCATTCTAATCGTCTAGAGGTATCCTTACATTTTTTTGTTATAAAAAAGTAATGTAATAAAACCACAATAGGCTGCGTCGTTGGTAATATTTATTAAAAAATGAATGTGATTACATTGAATTTCCTGAAGGAATTCAATACTGTATTTATACGAAAAATGATGCCTCTATATACTAAGAGGCATCATACAATTGGAGTTCTTAATAAAACACTGACTTTTAGGTTTTTGATCATCAAAAATGAATACCAAAACGCTTGTTCTATTTCTTTCTTTTAGGTAAACTAGTATAAAAATCCTTCAATTTTGAATATGATATGTGATAAAAAGCTATTCACAGATTGGGTCATTGTTACCGTATAATTGCCTTACAACTATTATATCTTGCTGGCTCAAACTCCCTGATTGAACTAATGGTACATCTATATATCCTCCATCCAATATTGCATGAACTTCTGTATTCATTATAGAAATTGGATCTTCAACCGCTGTCTCTGGGATGTGACTACTAGTTTGGGTCGTTTCGATTCGTGTGACCAAAACCTATATTATACCTATTTCATGTCTGAGTACAAATCATAAAATCTGTCTTCTTCTCGTTTCTGGCATAATTACATCAAATAAACCTGGATCAATCTCTATAAGTCTCCTCAGCTTTCCATCTCCGGTAGGAAATCTTCCCAGTTCTTCTTCTCTAATCTTTCTATTAATGACAATATCAGGAATGTTGTTTTGAATAGTTACTTCTCTAACCTCATCACAGCTCGATATAAACCCAAACCTTCTCTGTTTTGGTAACTGTTGTGTTTGCATCTAAAATTACCTAGGTAGAAACAATAATGTCTCCTTCTACTAAATATCCTTCTTTTTTCTGAAGAACTTCAAAATCTACAGTATTAAACCCTAACGCATTCAAGCCTTTTATGGTTTCTTCTGGGATATGACTTTCTTTTGTTGCATTTCTTCTCCTCCTTCAACAGGATCTGTTTCGCTCTGTACCATTAATAAAATTGCAAAAATATTTAGTTGTTTCATTTTTGATTTATTTTAAATATTAGATATAAATTGTTTTTGGTTTGACTAATTTTATAACTGATAACAACAGCTTTTTCGTCCGGAAAAATGAGTTTCTGCAATTACGATACTCGGCTGTTTTATGCTAATTTTATCAATTGGTTGTATGAGATTGTAAAATACGATCACTATCACCTCTCAAAGTTTTTACTCCATTTTCTTTCGTATGCCAATACACTTTATTTACCATTTTATCGCTTCAAGAAAGTGTATTGATAATTCTGGTTTTAGCAAATCATATAGTTCCTTAACATCCTAAGACATTACTAAATTATTAAATAAATACATCGATAAAGTAAAGGAGATCAAATAGTAAATAAAATCACACTTGTAGCATTAACACAAGCTTTTAAAGGAAGTTATAAGTTCAATTACTTTTAAATCATTTAATTATACACATCAAATCACAAACAAGAAATAAAAAACAGTAAAAACAGTACTGTTTAAACTCGTAAATATTTTTCTTTATATTTCAATTTTTAACAGCTGTTTAACCAAAATTTTACACTGATGATATTATTCAATCAAAAAATGTTAAACCGGTCTTAATACACAAGTAATTCCTCCATACATTCATCCGATTATTAAAAGCTAGTTAAACAAGATTTTATTTGAGAAATAACGGTTGTTTTGCTTGAGCCTTTTTCTTATAAAAAGGTATTTCTTTAATCAAGAAAAAAAACAAAAAACAGCTCTCAAAACAAACCATAAAACACTATTAAACAAACACGTAAAAGCACCATCAATATATACCCCATGCATACTTCTGTATTTAGTGCTTTACAAAAAATGAGAATTAAACCGTAGCTGTTCCCCCTCTATTAATCATCAGTACCAAATACTATAAAAAAACAAAATCCTCTTGCATAAAAATCATTGGTATGGTTTCTAAACGATTCACTATCTTAAAAAAATGTTGTAGTTCTAAAAAGTTGATTAACCCCATAAATAATATCGTATTTTTCCTAAAAAAAACGATTAATTTAATAGTCTATGGATTCATTCGCACTAATTACCGGCGCCAGTCGTGGTATTGGAAAAACACTCTCTTATTACTTTGCCGAACAAGGGTATTCTCTTATTTTAATTTCCCTACATCAAAATACCTTAGATAAGGTAAAAGCAGAAATACAAACAAAACACCCAGATGTAACAATCCAAACAGTCTCTATAGACTTTAGTAAGCCATTTGAGGTTTCTTCTAAAGCTCAATCAATTATTGAGCAATATTCAACTATTGATGTGTTGGTTAATAGTGCCGGAGTGCTATTTCCTGGGAATACAAGCTTAGCAGTAGATAAATTATCTGAGTTGATAAACGTAAATTTGATTTCTACGATAACAATATCCAATCTAGTGATAGAAAAAATGAAAAAACAAGGTTATGGAGAAGTGTATACCCTGGGGTCCATGGCTGGATTGGAAGCTGTTTCTAAAATTGCTGCTTATTCTGCTACAAAAGCTGCAATCGTTAGTTATAGTCAGTCATTATATCAGGAATTAACCCCTTTGAACATCCAGGTATGTTGCTTATGCCCTAGTGTCGTAAATACTGATATGACGAATGATGGGCGTATCTCAAATGATCTGAAAATTGAAACGAATGACCTCGCAAGCGCTATCCATTTTGTGCGTACTCTATCAACGGGTGCTAGTATGCCAATCGTACCCTTGCGCTGTAAAGTTATTGATTTAGAGAAACAACCTTCTTAATAAATCAATATCTCTGTATCAAAATTAAAATGGGCTATATTTTTAAAACATAGCCCATTTCATCGATAAAAAAATAGTGCAATCCTATTCCGTTTACCCCTCCTTACCGAGTAACAAAATTAGGAAGGTATCGTGTAGATATACATATTAAAACATAATTCTCTTTTTTGTTTTTTAAAACTTAAACCTAATAAACGCTCCAAAATTTCGAACAGGTAATAAGGAGCCGAATTCAAAAGCTCCTCCATTTCTGTTATTATAAGATCCATCTGGGTTTAAGTTATAAGGTAAACTTCTGTACAAGTACCCTAAATTTCTACCAACTAGTCCTAAACTCATCGTAGCAAACCTTGATTTTCTCAACCATTTTTCTGGCAGATTATAGGTTACCTTTATTTCTCTCAAAGCTATATAACTATTATCAAAAACCGCATCTTCTTTTACTCCTGCGTATTTTGTAAAACCTTCATAATAATCATTTGCCTTTAATGGTTGAAGTAAGTATTCTCCATTACTATCTGTTCCTATTCTTTCTCTTGCCTGTTCAAATGTTAATCCTCCCACATTTACTCCATGAAGGATCGTTTCGCTAGCAAAAACTCCTTCTGGTATGATTCCATCGAAACTTCTTATATAACTTATTTCATTTTCATCTGTTTCAGGATTATAATGAGTATCTGTTTCTACTCTTTCTACGCCACCATTTTCTTTTGTTCTTCCAAAGGCTGTGTTTTTTAAGGCTCCTCGGTTATATAATAATGCATAAGTTCCTGAGAGGATATCCCCTCCAAATTTACTATCCAATACAAAAGAGAATTCCAGATTTTTATACCTAAATACATTAACCATCCCTAATAGAAAATCGGGAGTAGCATCTCCGATTATTTCAGGTTTTCCACTGGGCAGATACCGCATATTTGCATCAAATACTTTATTTCCTCCTTCTCTTAAGTAAGAATAATTAGATACCATTGTTCCGAAACTGCCGGTCAGCGCTCCTCTGAGATTTACCTCTTCCTGCCCTAGTTGAGATTGCTGTACGCCGCCATTTATCTCTTTAAAACGATTTTTATTACTGGAATAATTAATGATGTTTTCCCATGTAAAATCAGGTGTTTCAATAATTTTTGAATGCAGCTGTACTTCCCATCCACTGTTTACAACATCAACTTCCATTTGTCTAATAATTGATTCATTATTTTCGAGAGGTGTTAATAGTTCATATAAGTGATTATTGGTCAATCTTGTATAATAAGCTGTCGATAGTTTTATTCGATCTTTAAAAAAATAGGTATCCAGTCCCCATTCATTTTCCCATGACTTCTCTACAGAAAACCCTATCTGATAGTCATTTTTTGCTCCAAAAACAGCATTTTGAGTATAATAAGGCTTCATAATAGTCTGATGAGAAGGGTATGGCAATTCCAAATCAGAATTCACAGGGTTCGAAATATGGTATAATCCTGTTACATTCCCGACTTTGGCAAAGTTTGTTTTTATAGATAGATTAGACATAAACCTAATCTCCTTATTGAGCAATTTTCTTACATCGTCCAATGCATTATATGAGACCCCAACTGCCGGATATGCTTGTTTTATTTCACTTAAATCTCCCAAAGATTTAAACGTCTTATTGATATGATATTTAAGCCCTAAATGCAGGAATAATTTTTCTCTCCATGAATTTGTATGGCTCAAATAAAAACCATAAATACTGTTTTGGTTTGCATTTTTTGCCTTGAAAGAACTGTTTAATATTCTTTGATCTGCCTGTCGATAGGTAGCTAAGACCTCTTTTTCAAACCCTCGATAAAATGGAATGGGTATGGATGTTTTAGGGATATAAGCTTCTCCTATAATACTTGAATTTGTATTAAAATAATCAAAGGAAAGTTCATTCTCTATTGTAAACTGATTAAATTGCAACTGTTGTTTAAATCCGATATAAAGGGATACTTCATCTGTTTTTTCTTCAGCCGTATTATAGTAGCTATGGGTATCTTCATCGAGATATAAAACATATTCTCTTCTATCGGAATCCAGGTCTCTAAAAAAACCGGGGGCTAATTCTTCTGTGCTAATACTATATCCTGAGTAACTCGTACTGGCATTTATAAAAAGTGTAGGTGTTAATTCATAATTAAGGCTAAAAGCCCCTCTAAATGTGGTATTTCTTTTTTCTGCTCTATGTCCATAAAGCCACCAGTTTGTCTGGTTTTCCAAAGCACTTTTCCCTACATTATCAGCAATATTAATCGGGGCATTAATAAATTGATTCCCTAATGAAGAAAATTTATGAGCTCCGATACTAGGAGCATTTCGACTTAGAGAGGAAATAAAAGACAACCTTGTACTTAATTGAAGTTTGTCAGATGCCTGAAGTATGTTCTTTAGTAAGAGGTTGTGTTTATCAAACGTATTTTCATGATAGTTTCCTTTATTCGCATGTAAGGTATAAGATAGGTATGACTTACTAATCTTGGTACCGTTTGATGCAGAAATATGGAGGGTTTGCGAATTCGCATCCTCGAAATGGTTTAAATAATTCTCACTTGCTTTTGTCAGTAAAAAAGAGCGTTTGTCATTTTTATCAATATCGTTGATATCTATAAGCTCTGGAGCTCCAAAGGTCTTTCCTATAGAATATCCTGCATTGGCATTAAAACTCCAGCCATTTTTTATTCGGTTGCCTTTAGTGGTAATTTCTACTACACCATTCAATCCTCTGGCTCCATACTTATTAGCATCCATCGCAGATTTTAGCACATTGATTTCTTCGATATCAAAAGGGTTTATATCTTTCAGAGCATTTCCCCAATCTTGTCCCCCATTAGCATTCGCTCCCGAGGATTCATTCGGGATAGGGATTCCGTCAATTACAAAAAGAGGTTGATTATTTCCTGCTATTGATTTTTGTCCTCTGATAATCATACTACTACCAGATGTAACTCCTCCCGCTGTAGCACTCATCTGCAAACCGGCAATCTGCCCTCTAAGAATATTGATCGGGTTAGCTTCTACCGTATTAATAACTGCTTTATTTCCCAATGTATTACTACTGGAAAAAACTTCTTTGGTTTTCTTATTCTCTTTAGTTCCTATCAACAAAACCTCCTCTATCTGTATACTCTCTAAGCTGATATTTTTAAAAGCAGTTGTCTTAAAATGAATTGTTTTTTGCTGATAGAATTTTGACAAAATAACAACTGTGCTAGGTAGTGTCTCTACCTCTAACTCAAAATACCCTAGCTTATTCGAAATCACTTTTTTGTTTGTATTAATTTCTTTCAGTACAACGCCTTCCACCGGTTGGGAAATACTATTGATAAGCTTTCCTTTAATTATGTGTTGTGACATACCATTCATACTATATAGCAATAGCAGTAACAGTAATATATGTTTTGTTTGTTTCATGGTATTTTATGAATACGTAATTTGTTTTTATATTGAAGTAATACCTTTTGATTTCAGTCAATTCTGTTCCTGGCTTAAGAGTTCGCCCTTAAGCTTATAACAGTGTTATGGTAATTATACAGCAATAGAATGATTGGCTATGGTTCTAATAATCTGGCGGAACGCTCTATTTGACTCCTCCATATGAGGCTACAACCATTTATGCGTTTCATGTACTTGCTTGTAGCTTACTTCTATTGATTATATTTATAAGTGAATGATTGTTTTTTTCCTGGAAAGATGTTCTTTTTTACCGGTACGTCATATAATGGATGAATATACCGATATGTCAATTCCTGTATTTCTCCATTATATTCTATGGTAGTGGATATATCTTCAGATTTAGGCAGCTTACTAATTCTCACTACATTATTATTACTGATGATCCTTGTGATATTTTCTTCCATACGTGGTAAGGGATAATTTAATAAACAGATTAATACTTCTTCCTGAATAGCATGATAGGGAGTCAACATGGAATCGTAAAAATAAAACACATTCCTATTATGGGAGTGTAAATAGCTCCTGACAATATTAGTGTTATCATCAAAAAACAAATCTAAATAATCTGAAATCACCATCACTCCTTCTTCGTTTTTTTGTAGATAATTAATCCTCCATGAAGTAGCCTTCTTTTCTAATTGTACTTCAGTATCATCACCCCATACGACTATATATCCATCATCTGTGATATGTACTGTTCTTTTATTAATAGTATTAATTTTTCCTTCCTGATATCGCAGGTTAAACAAATCACTTCCTCTGAGCCTTACTTTAGTGAGTTCTTGTTTATTCCCATACACGTATGACTCTATTACATTCTCCTGATCATCTTGCACTTCTAATAATCTAAAATCAGCAGCAATGTCTTTTCTATTTGTTTTTTGTATTTCCAGGTCTGTCTCACAAGCTATTATTATTAGTCCTCCTAGTATAGCTAAACTTATTTTTTTAATCATAATATTCAATTATAAATTGCGCGTCTCTGACTATTCCTCTATAAAAAATAACAGGTAGCCCATCATCATTAAATTCTTTTGTAATACCATAGGCATACCCTCCCTTATAATCTCGCGATGCATCAAACATGGCGACATTTACATACTTGACCTGATCTAAGGAAACCAAGGTTGAGCTCCCTCCTCCATGCCCTGCAAGTTCAAAAGAACTCTCCATACCAGCACATAAGATTAATGCTTCTCCTCCTTCTAGTTGGGTGAAAAAATTTATCTTATCAGGAAACAAAACTTCAGTTTCTGAGAGCGGTTCAACAATCTTAGAGTAATCTGGGTCTATATAGTCCGTAAGTTTCCCATGGGTATTAAACCTGCCTATTTTTTTGATTTTCATCTTTTTACTCTCCTCTGAATGATACACAAAAGAGTACATTTTTTTTAGTTTATGATCTAAGGTATACCTATCTCCGTAATGAATTTCTATTACCCTACCTAAATCATCATAAACAGGTTTATACTTATACAGATACAGCCCATGCGAATTAAAAAAATATTTAACTCTCCCTCTTTTATCAGGGATTTCATCATATCCATTTTCATAAGTACTTTCTTCTGAAATATCAATATGACTGTCTTCAGTAACACATCCTATAAAAAATAACATTACCAGTATTAGGATGATTTCTTTTATTGAATTATTTACCAATTTCATATGCTTTATTTATGTTTATATAATTAGTCAAGCTAGTATCATCGTTCTCTTTAGACTCATGAAGTAAATCGTAGATCTCTTTTGCTGATTTATTAGGTAGAGCAGACCATAAAGAAGCGATATTAGCTGTTAGAAAAATACTCCCTGTCGCTATAAAACTTAATCTTTTTCCACGGATGTCATCCACAGATTGATCAATACTAAAAAAATCAGGTTTAGAGCGTCCGTCAACTGTTTTTACTTCTTCAAAACTCCAAGCTTTTTGATACCCTTCCCCAAAGAATTTTTGTGAGATTCCACTTCCCACAATTGTATAAGAAGCATCAGTAGGGGGAGTCGGTACTTTTGTAGAAGGCATGGTATTTATTACAAGTATTCCTTTAGACATAGCAATGTTAACGGCTCTTGAGGAATAAGCTGTTTTACCATCCATTTTTTCGAAAGGTATATTTCTATTTGGATCATCAAAATGACTTCCAAAAATATTTCTCGAATTCACGATATGAACTCCTAAACTATCCGCTCTTTCCAAAGCACTAACCCATAGTAATTCATCAACAGCTTCTTCTTGATCAGAACTTTCAGGCACATACAATGCGTATTTTGCTTTACATGCCGGAGCGACAAATTGATCCGGAAGTATCGAAGCGCTAAACTCCAAATCTATATGCCCTTCCCATGATCGGGTATCCACTTCATGGTCTCCTCTATGAAAATTATACGTATCAATAATTTGACGTTGGTCTCCCAGGTGAGCTATAGCTTCCAAATTCGTTCCCTCTCCTTCTTGATCTATTTCAAAGTCTAATAAAAAGCCTTGTCCCATTAAGGCAATAGTAATTCCCTGTCCTAAAAACCCTTGTTGAGGCAACTCATTTTTATAAAACTCTAAGGTATTAAGGGCACTCCCAAAATTGATTTCAGTACCTGATAAGTATTCCGAATTACTAGCATAGCCCGTTAATTTTTGTGTTATTCTCTCCGTACTATTTGCTCCTTCTTCATAGGAATGCAGTTCTTTTCTTTCTCCAAAACTTTCAATCTTCTGGACAAAACCTAATGCTTCTAACTCCTTCTTATCAAAATCTTTACCTGTCGCAATTACCAATGCATTAAACCATCTTGTTGCAAACATTACTTCAATATCTGCTGTTGTTTTAATTTCATCGATATACTCCTGATAAACCGGGAGGTCTAATTGATCAGTAGTAATTGCATGTTTCGCTCTCTTATCTATTGCTTCTTTACTTAAAAAAGCTTCTTTTTTTGTTATATCCTGATTCCCTTTATCTTTAAAATGAATTAGGTAGAGTTCTGTTTTTATAGATGGAGGAGTTATTTGATCCTCATAAGCACTATATAATTCTGCATCTAAACTTGTATCTCTACAACCATAAAAATGGGTTAATAGTAGCAGTAAAATGATGAAAAAACAATTGGATTTCATGGAGTAAATTTATCTTGTTTATTAATGATTTGATATTCGAAAGTAAAGTAGTCCGGCCATCTCATTGTTTCCCAGCTTAACGAGTCAAACCCTTCATAAATATCCTTGTAACCGCTCAAAATCCTAAACTTTACATAATATTGACCATCAGCAGTGGTCATAAAAAAACTTCTGTTTTTATACGGTTTAAAAATGGCTGCATTAATAATTTCATACCAGGATTCAGTTCCTCTGGCATAGCCAAAGGCATATTTTTCATTTCCCTCATCACCAACTAAATTCAATGGGGCGGGTACATTAATAATAGTTTCGTAGTTTTCATCTATGATCATCCCTTCGGCCTTACCGGTTCTTTCTATGGGATCCGTATCTGCTCCTCCATTGATCAGCAGTTGATGCCTTTTAAAACCCAGATCCCAATTATTCCCCTCTGGTTTTTCTACAATTTTATTTTTTCTGAAATTAAAATAAGTTGGTTTGTTATAATTTACTGCTGCCAGATTCCTTACTAATACATTTTTATTAAAAATATCTTCTTTAAATTCAGGTATTTCTGTTGTCTCTTCTTTACTACAAGAAAAGAAGAGGCACATTCCCAACAGCATGGGTATTGTTATTATTTTCATCTTTATAGTTTTGTGATTTCTATATGTAAAAACCTTCCTTCCGATTCTGAAAAACCAAGGAAACGTAGTTTGTAATATTTTTGCGTTACTGTTTTGATAAGGTAGAATAGCCGTTGGTTGATGGAAAAAGAATTGCTCATATCAAATGTTTTCCAATCATATCCTATTGTATTAATCCTTTCATCGTATTTTAATGTTTTAGCTTTGTCAATAGTAAAGTTCTGATAGACTTCTTTGAATTCCTCCTCGCTCATATTCATATCAGAAAACTTAGAAACCGCTACTGATTCGTTAATATTAGATAATACTCCATATACTGTATAGGGGATCCCTTCGGGTAATAATTGTTCATAAGCTGTAGCAACCAAATGCCATTTCTCTGTGATTGGCGAAGATTCGATCAAAGGGGTATCATTACCTCCGTATAAATCAAAATTGACCCATTTTTTTGATCCGTACGTTACGGTTTTACCTATTTTCATATCATCCAAATCAATGTACAATTGATTCAAATAAAGTGGAGCTTCTCCAACAGGATTTGGATTATACGTTATTTCTTCTTTAATAATGGTCCCTTGTTGAGGCGTCTGTTTTTCCTCTTCTATTACTTCATCCGAATCATTGGAACATGATAATAAGAGAAGCCCCATGGCGAATATTGTTGTTGTTTTTATAATGTGGTTTTTCATTTTTGAGTATTTATAAATTCATTTGAGTTCAGCATGACTGGTTCTGAAAAGGTTGGTACTGCGTCAAATAATTGAGAAAAATGTCGAAATGTCTCTTGAGCGGTATAAATGATTATCAGCTTTTGTTCTTGAGTATACGCGGAGGTATTCATTGCTTTCTGAAAAGCATTCCATATCATTAAAGTATCCTCCCCATAACCTGAAAAAAAAGAAACTCCTTTAGTAATTCCTTTTTTAGCAAGCATTTTCACAATTATTCCTCCTCCCATGATGGAACCTTCCATAACATATAAAGCTCCTATCGCTTCTAATGAATTACTAATTACCGGAATTGTTATATCTCGAAAAGATACAGGTACATCCTGAAGCGCAAGCAGGTCATTTCTAAGATGTTCAGACGTACGTCTATCTTTATAATTGGGTCTGATTTCTTCTGTCAAAAAAGGAGCTATCGCTTTTTCCAGATGATCAAAATAATTATGAAAATACTTCAGCAAGTCCGCATAATCTCCTTTGCTTTTGATATTCTTGAGTCTTTCTACTACTTTCTTTTCCAACGCTTGGTGGTCTTCTTTTGTAGCGTCCTTAATTACTTTACTAAGGGGATTCATTGTTATAAAATATAATTATGTTATTCTTCTATCTTTTCAGGACCCTACCTATCAGATAATTACCACAAAGAGTTGAACTCTTTAGATAATCTGATGATTCCCTGATGTTATTCGTTATTCGTAGCGCTGCTCTCTATAAGTTTCTGAAGGAATGGTATTCAAACAAATACGTTACTACTATAAAAATTCAATTGCTGTTTTGGGGAAGAAATCCATATTCGCTATTAGTTATTTCGGTACTTGATGTGCTCAATAAACCAATACTACTATCTACTTTAATTTGTCTATTTTTGCACTGTCTGCTCTTTAATAGAAACAATACTAACAGCCCTTTTAATAAAACAAAAAAGGATTAGATACTCAAAGAAATCTCTATCGCGAAAGCGGTATATACTTCTTTTATAACATGATAATTACGAATACTAAGCTCTTGAATTCTCTTCTATAAAATTTATTATTTTCAAAGTCAGCTATACAGAAATTACACACTACTTTCTCTACATGATTGGTTATCAGCTGTACTGTTAGTTAGTATTCGTAAGTCGATAGTGACTCCTTTGGTTTGATTCGTAATAGTGGTTATTACAGCACTATCTTTTCTTCCTACAATAGGTAGATTTTTCATAAATTTGTCGTTTAACGACAATCACAATTTGTGATTGTTTTTATTATTAGCTCAGTGCAAAGTTTTGAGAGACAGAAACACTGGGCTTTTATTTTTACTGGTCTTATGTTTACTATTTATAATCTATATTTAGTAGCTACCTGGCTAACTTTCTATCTTTTTTATCATTTTTTAAATCGTATTGTAACCTTTGAGAATACCACAAACAGGTATCGAACTATTCTCGCAGATGATTTTTTATTTTTATTTATTCTAAATAAAGTGCAATATTACAAAAAACACACAGCTGTTTATTTGAAATAGTGTTAATAAAATCCTCTACAAATACTAATAAATGGTTAAAAGGTTTCTGTTTATACAACTCATTTATTCTTGAGTTACATCATATTATTCTTTATGATGACAAACAAATAAAAAGCCCCTTGGAACTAGTTCCAAGGGGCTTTTACTGCGACTTATAGTTGTTATTAAATAATTGAGGTGTTTACATCTATTTGACAAGTCTATTACAACCTATAGGAGATAATACCAGATCCATCCATTTTGCTTCTTTTTGTTTGGTTTCTTTTGAAGCAGAAAATAATACTATCAACTTCTCTTCAGGTTTCATCATGTTATCTACAGGAATAGTCTTCTTAGTATTCCCTACAAAAGAAGAAGTATTATCACGAGTCGATATGCGTACGTTCTTTTTATGAGGTAGGTGTTGATCTTTCAGGCTTCTTGTACAAGATAAAAAGAGCATCTGCACGCATACAACTTTTAGCAAAAAGTTTGTTTTCATTATTATTTGTGTATAAGTTGGTGATGCAAAAATATCCTTTATCTTTTTTTATATAAAATACTTTTTTCAAATAGCTATCATATGATAAAGCTATTATACGCTTCTAGCTACCTTAACATATCCTTCTTTTTAATTCTCATTAAATGACAACTTTTAACCTTGATAAAGCATCATTTTTTTTTCTTACAAAAGACAGAAAAAGAATCTCTTTTTTTACACTGTGAAAAAAAGATTTTTTATAATTTCATACACCTAAAAAACACATACTACTATGAAAAAAACATGGATTGTTATTATCATTTCTTTATTGAGTTTTACCACCTCACAAGCACAAATTAAAGCCGGATTTGGAGTAGGATTTGTTTCTCCTTCTGGTGACCTAGCCGATATTGCAGAAGGGGGACTTACCATTACTGCTGAAGCAGGATATGGGGTCCTAAAACAATTGGATGTTTCTTTATTGTACCAACTTGATATTTTTGCTGAAGAAAAACTTGGAGGAGTTAATCTGGCCACGGTAAAAATGGGAACTGTCCTGGCTAATGCTCGATATTACTTCAGAGAAGATGGTTTTCAACCCTATGTAGGATTAGGAATAGGACTGGCTAGTATAAAACAAGGTGATTATTCGATTGTTTCTAATGGGATTAATGTAAATGTAACCGGGTTTGACGAGTCTAATTTTGCGTTCCGCCCTGCTCTCGGGTTCAAGTATGGAATCCTTAATGTACACACAGCTTATTTGAATGCCGGAAAAGTAGAAGAATCTACCGTTGGGGATCTTACCTTCAATATTGGATTGTTATTTACTTTTGGAGGATAACATATACTACTAAAAAAGCAAGTGATAGTAATCACTTGCTTTTTTTTATCAATAATATATTTTTAGGAATTTATCCTTGCTTCTTAATCGATAACTTTTCTTCCAATTCTTTTTGAGAAATTCCAAAGGCCAATTTTAAATATACATCATAAGATCCATATTCCTTTATGATCAATGCAAGCGCTAAATTTATATCCTCTTTTTTCACAGATAAAGATGTCTCTAAAGAGGTTACTAAAGGCTGTATTTTTTTATCTATTTCTTCTTCTGACAATTTATTAAAGTCAGGAGCTGCCTGTAGTTCATTTTTTGCCATTTCTACTATTTCTGGAACCTCATTATCCTTATAATCTTTGAATACTTCTTTCAGAGTTGTATTCGCATGAATATAATCATCAATAACATATTTATCATATGCATTCAATGAACTGTATAATAAAGCTGTAAGAAACCCTATTCTATCTTTCCCCATCTCTCCCTGAAGTATTACTTTTTTATCGCCAAGTAAATATTTAGTTATTTTCTTGTAGTGTTCGAATAATTCCGTATTGGTGACGAATCCTTTATACTGTATTTCTCGTTGTTCTTGTATGTAGTTCTCATTTTCTTTTACTCCAATACCCAATACATTTTTGATAATTTCTCCATTACTAAGTGCATTACTTATAGGAATCGGTAGATGTACTCTTGTAATATTCTTTGGAAGAACGGTAGAAAAATCGATATTCGAATCAATCTCTTCATCACTTCTTAAGTCTATTAAAACGGTCTCACCCAGGCTCTCTAAAAACTTTTTTCCTTTCTTGTCTACATTGTCCAAATGCGCCGTTCTAAATATCTTATTCTTTTTAAACCACCTTCCTGATTGTAACGGTAGTTCTCCCAAGTCTTTAAAGTTTGTCAAATTCCCGGCTTTTTTCGTTCTGTCTGCCAAATTACTTTGTACTACTATTTCTGTCAGAATTTTAGATAGGGACTCATCCAAAACAGTCGTATCATCATTTTGATCACATGAAATAAGTAATACTGCGGTTACTACTAATAAAAGTCTTTTTAATTGTTTTTTGTACATTTTGATGTTTTTGTTATGATTTTACATGTTCATGTCGTGCAATCATTACCTACCCCCCTATAAGAAAAACAAAAAAAATATTTCTAAAACTTATACATCCTCCTATCGTCATCAATTCTCTTTGTGCTTATTTATTCTCTCTACAAGAGCAGCTTTCTTAACCAATATCACTTGATCAAATACATAAAAAGTAAGTGGACAAATCACTTACTTTATAGGGGCTAAAAAATCGTTCCTGATAAATCTATTAAACACCAGGTATCATATGCTATCTGATTCGAAGTAGGAAGGGGGGAATACGACTCTCTACTAAGAGATAATTTGCATTTAATTCAATAATAAGAATATATTAAAGGTAGGCTATATAGATACCTGGTGTTTTTCTTACTGATGGATTAGCATCCAAATAGTGGTTTCAGAGAATCAGGAAGATGATCACAAATATTAAAATCTCCTCCGGTATCTCCTGTAGAACAACTTGAACTCACATTATCTCCTTCACAAGAGAAAGAATCGATTACTACTCCATTTCCATCTTTAACAGTTACAGTTGCCCCATCGTAGCTCACACTTACGCTATCTACTTGATAGGTTCTTGTTTCACAATCCGTTGTTACTGTACAATCTGCTTTAACAAATGTTGTAAATGCTACAACAGCTAGTAAGGTTAAAAGTTTTGTTTTCATAATGTATAAAAAGTTTGAGATTAATTTGTTGCTAAAGTATAAGCACCTCCGAACTCTTTCCTCTCATTATTAAACAAACCACCTTCAAAATGTATAAACAATATGTTTTTATGTATAAAGTAAACTTCTGCTAAACAAACCTAAAGAGCATTTTATAAAAACAGGTTTTTTTAAAACTTTAATCATTAGATGAAGACACACTTCTAGGAGTATTTACCTTATAGAAAATAAAAAAACAACTCCATTTAGATCTGTTTTTAGGATTAAATAAGAAAAGTCAAAAAAACATACCTGAATCACATATTGGATTAAAACGTCCATATAACTTTCTTAAAACACCTCCGATAAACCTACTTATACGACTGATAGTCAAACCATCTTCTATACATATTCCCATAAATAGATCAAGGATCATTATTAGGCACTCCAGAAACTAGATTCGTATCTGATGTAGCTTTCTATATAGGGAATCCAATATTATGCCCAAATTCATAAGTAATCATATTTGATTTTCTTTGTTTTATCCAAAAAGCATTAAAAAACTTCTTATTTACAGAAAATATACTTGATTTTGTATTAACCAACGATTACAATGTATTAAAATAGCATATTCTCTCGTATCATTTATTTCAAATTCACTCTCTATAAAGAAATGTTAAAAAAACATGTTTTATTAATTTTACTATTTGTAAAAAAAAACTAAAACTCTAATAGTAAAAAGATTATAAAAATCATCGTTTTTAAACAAATCACAAATTTTAGTTAACAAGCAATTTTGAATAGAATAAGCATGTTTTTAAAACTTATTTTTAAGTAATCAACTCTTATAAATATGACTCTTAAACTCCTATTATTCAAAATCTTATTATTTTATTTTCCTAACACCTATTCGTTACAAGAAGATCCTTCAAATCAATGTTTGGAAAGAGAAAACAGCGCGGATTCTATTCAGCATTTTTATAAACAAGCATTAACCTCAGAAGCAAATCACGACTATGAAAAAACAGCATATTACCTAAAGAGAGGGTTAGAACTATCTGAAAAAGAGAATTATTTTAATGGGATTAAAACTTTTGGGCATAGATTAGAATATATATATAGAGCACGTCTATCTAATTATGAAAAAGCAGAAAAACTAAATAATCACCTTCTGCAAATTTGTAAAAAAAGAGGAGATACCACTTGCTATATTATACGGTTAGTGAATTATGGGGGCAAAGAAGTTCAAAAAAACAACTATATCAAGGCGTTACAATTTTATAATAAAGCTTTAGAATTAGCCAAAAAGATAAACGATAGTCTTTTACAAAGTGATATTCATGTTTCAAAGGGTATCTTATTCCAAGATATTGGTTCATTTGATGAGGCCAAAAAAGAACATTTAAAATCTTTAAAATTAACTCGTTCTACTGATTCCACATATAGAAAAACTGCATATATAAACTTATCGTATGCTCAAAATGATGCTCTATCAGATTCTAGTTTATATTATTTGCAAAAGGCATCAGTATTTTGCAGTGATCCTTCAAAAAAAAATTGTTACACATTGTATAATAATATCGCCTGGTATTATGTAAAAAAAAACAAACCTCATAAGGCCCTTGAAATTATTAAAACGTATATTGATTTTGACAAAATTGAATTGTATAGAAATGACTATGCGGCTATACTGCATACTATGGGGACTATTTATCAACAAGTAGCCGACTATTCTCAATCAATCTCATTTTATATAAAAGCATTGTCATATTATAAAAAAACAGGAAATGCAGAGCGTGTCATAATGACTTTAGAAGATATGGCGATTAGCTTTAAAAAAGCTGGACAGGAAGATCAACTCCTTCCTTATCTAAAAGACTATCAATATTATTATCCCTTATTATATAGTTCTAAATTAAAAAAAGAGCTAGCCGCCATTGAGTTTAATAATCTACTTAAAGAAAAAGAGGAAGAAATCTCTTCTTTAACATTCAAAAATCATCAGATGGAGGCTTCTGTAACAAAAACCAGACTTTCCATTTATACCCTCTTAGGAATTATAGTAGTCATCATAGGAATTATTGGGTACCGAAACCACATTACCCGGGTTAAATTTTACCAATTAAATAACAGCCTTGCTGTAAGTAGATTACAGTCACTTAGAACAATTATGAACCCTCATTTTTTATTTAATTCCTTTAGCGCACTTCAAAACTTTATTCTAAAAAAAGAACATCTCAAGGCTAATGAATATATGACTCAACTATCTGGGCTTATTAGAAATGTTTTGTCTAATTCTCATAGTGTATACAGTGATTTTGAAAAAGAAATAGCGATTATAAAATCATATATCGAAATTGAAAATGGAAGATTAGAAGAAAAAATAAAGGTTGTATATCACATTGACGAAAACCTAAAAGGCTCAAAGTTAACAATTCCATCAATGATCATTCAACCATATGTAGAAAACGCAATTATCCATGGACTTCTCCCATCTAACCAAGAAAAAAAATTAACAATCCGTCTCGTTTTAAACGAAAAAGAAGTTATATGTATTATTAAAGACAACGGCGTTGGAAGACAATACAATGAAAAGAGAAAACATCAGGGATTATCTATAGCCACGCGAAATATTTCTGAAAGATTAGCCATTTTAACCCAATTAGGGTATCAAAATACTACTGTTTCTACAAAAGACCTTTTTACGAAAGAAGGTAAACCTAAAGGAACTTCTGTAAAAATAATATTACCTATCATTACCACCTCTAATTATGAAAGATAAACTTAGTTGTATAATCATTGATGATGAAAAAAAAGATCGCGAGAACTTAACACTCCTAATAAATATGTACTGTCCTCAAGTACAAATTTTAGGTGAAGCTTCTGACAAAAATACCATTGTACGAATGTTAACTTCTCTTCAACCTGACCTTGTATTTATGGATATACAAATCGGAGAGTTCACCGCTTTTGAAATCCTATCCGAAATAGAAGAACTTTCTTTTAATATTGTGTTTGTCTCTGCCTACGATCAATATGCTATTCGCGGTTATAAATACAATGCTATTGATTACATACTCAAACCAATAGACATCCACAAACTTACGGAAGTCATACAAAGAATATCTGATAAAATTCAGCAAAACAACCTATTTCTTCCCCCTACAAATGCCGCTACAGCTTTTAATCCTATGAGTAAAAAGATATCTGTTACTGATGCCAAAGGAATTCATGTATTAGAAGTACATAATATTCTATACTGTCTAAGCAATGGAAACTATACTACTTTTATTTTGTCCGATAAGAAAGAGATCATCATATCAAAAAACCTAAAATACTTTGAGACAAAGCTAATCAATTACGGATTTACAAGAGTTCATAAATCTTATTTAGTTAACCTAGAACATATTAACTATCTAATAAAAGAAGACGGAGGAGCTATTATTATGCAAAACAAAGATGCTTTACCTATTTCTAAAAATTTTAAAAAAGAATTATATAAGCGAATGAATATTTTATAAAACATTCCTTATAAAGTAAACACGATCACGGTTTTATTTTATAAGAATCATCTATTCGTGTAATATAGCCTTATAACTTAACAAAAGAGGCATTTATAACATTTTGACATTTCTTATTAGGTGTCGTATATACGCCTCTGGATCTCCGTTGGAGATTCATGGATTATTCCTCTACCCTTTCCTGCCGAAACCAATTGCCCGCTAAAGGTGTAATACCATATATAAATGGTATTATCCCTTCTCTACTTCTTTTGATACATTTAGGGTAACAAAGAATCTTACAACATAAAAATAATTTCCTAAAAAAGGAAAATCGACAAGTCAATCCAATTAATACAAACTGTACAATTATTAAAGTGAAAAATCTTCATACAGACAAATCAGACTTAATAAAAAGGACCTATATAAGGGTTTAAAAAAAATTCATTATAAAACCAGAACATATCTAGGGGATAAAATCATTTCTTACACATTAAACAAAACAAGCTTACCTGTCAAACAAATTCAAAATAAAAAAACAAAAAATAGTAACAAAAAATAATTTTATTAACATAAAAACTAAAAATAAGACAAAAAAAATAAGGTGTTTATAAAAAAAACAAAACAATAAGTTAAACAAAGTTAAAAACAGCAATCGCTAGTTAAAAAAAGCTGAAATCACCTCTCTAAAAGGGAAGAATATCCTTTTTATAATTACATTCGGTCTCGTGATCACACAACAAAATCATTTAAAAAAAACAATTTATGAAAACCAATTTTATTACTAAGGCTATTTTAGCGATAGCAGTAGTCTTATCATCTCAATCCTGTGAAAAAGACCAGTTACAAAACACGCAGGAGACTCATGTGAAACCTCCTTCGGCTTCTTCGATTCTCTCCCCTGAAGATGTAAGTAAAAAAGAAAATTTAAAGAGCCGAAATCGCATAAATATCCCTCCTCACACAATCGATATCAAACCAGAGGGGAAGGATATAAGTAAAGTTAATTTAGCATTTTTTACATTCTTAACAGGTAAAGACCTTTCTCATCTTTTTAGATATATCGAAAAAGAAACAGGAGAAGACTGTTTAATGATTTTTATGAATGGAAAAAAAATAGACAACCCTAACAGAGTAAACAAATCTGTAAGTAATAAACCTAGTAGATATGACACTAAAATTTGGGCTAAATTAAAAAAAACTGGGCATGCAGAATACCTAAGAACTGAACTCGGAGAAAGAGAAGTTGGTTATAAAAATCAAGGAACAATAAATACCTGTCACGGTGATAGTAACAATGATGGTAATGGAATTAATAAAACAGTAACTTTTACAGTGATTGAAGGAATAGAATCCAGCACAGTTATAAGCAAAAGTTCAAATACTACCACTACTCATTCATTCGGCTTTAGTGTTCAACCCAATGCACTAGCAGAAATGGCGAAGAAGCTTAAACTAGGAGGAGATGGAAATTTTTCCTATAATTTCTCTAAAGCAATATCAATATCGAACTCCGAAGGAAAAACTGAGACCGAGAACGCAAGCATTTTGAGATCACAAAGTACCAGAATAAATGTTAGTGCTGATAGAGTTATAAACTGGCTAGTTTATAGAAGACCTGCTAATCACTACTATAGAAACATGACTCACTATGAAGTTAAAGGGTCAATCATAGCCGTTTTAGACAAACCCGACTATAGTGGAATCGGCAGTTCATTAATTGGTCCTAACCCTACGGGGGAACTAAAAGTAGTTAAACAGATTCATTTGGAAGACTATTTTCAATCTTTTGGAAAAACATCAGATTTTGAGCTTTTAATAAATGAAAATTATTACACAACTTACCAATACAGTGCCGAAGAAACCACATATCGTATAGCCTCTTGCGAAGATTTTAACCCTCATTGTGAGGCTGTAAAATTCGATCCTAACATTAAATACATAGAAGGTAACAGAGTTATTAAAGAAGGAGAGGTATTTGAGTTAAAAAAAGTTGACGGTTCCCTTAAATGGGTACCTGATGGAAAATGCACCAATATCACATATCCTTTTCCTAAACCCTAAAAAAGGAGTAAATTTAGTTTTTAGAAAAGAGGGAGGTTCTACAGCAATTAGAACCTCCCTCTTTTCTTTTAAAAAGTAAACCACTCAGAGATAAGTCCACGAGGCATTCGTTGGAAACAAATTTTCAATTTCAAGGCAAGCCCTGAGGTAGTATCCCTTTTGGCCGCACCCAAAAACATGATTAATCAGCTTATTATTTTTTAGCAATTTTGACTTTACAGCATTCCTTTATGCATAAAATTATACTTTTCAAAAACTTGTTTAATGAAACAACTAAGATTAAACAAACAATAAATTCAACATTAAAATGAGTTTTTTTCTATAAAATTGTAAGAAAAATCCACCCCTTCATGTCATATTTTTCTTTTAATAAAAGACTAATATTTATTAATAAACTCATAAAACAAAAGCGAATACTTTAAATATCTGCATCTTATCGAAAAAAGAATTTTGTAATGTTTTTTTTTTAGAATTTTGAACCACGATAACCAAACTCAACTTAACTATGACACTTTATTACACAAATTCAACTTCCTTATTAATAGTTATTTCCTATAAACTAACAAACGATAGTTAGTGAAAAAACTAATGAATTGTTTTGACATTTTTTCCTTACGCAAGTCGTATGATCTCTGATATATTCCCTCATATACCAACCTGTTCTCTGCGTAAAATTTTTAAAGAAACAAACTAACACATATACCAACTTAATTTATTTAACACAAGCTCAACTAATGAAAAAAACATTAATTGCCTTAATTGGCCTGACCTGTGGTATCAGTCAGGCTCAATTTAATCCTGATGCACCATGGGTAAACCAGGGGAACAAAGCCAAATCAGGAAAAACGATGGAATTCCAAGAAGTAAGTCAAGCTTTTGACTCTTATTGGAAAAATAAAGACCATACCAAAAAAGGAAGTGGATACAAGCCTTTTATGAGATGGAGAGAGTACTGGAAGCATGCATTACTTCCTGATGGAACAGTGCCTACTCCTCAGTTCTTCTGGAATGCCTGGGAACAAAGAAAAAAAATGACGGCAACTACCAAAAATGCTTCAGCAGCTACCTGGACTCCTATGGGGCCATTTGATCACAATCAAACTGGTTCTTGGGCTCCGGGACAAGGACGTGTCAATGTAGCCATCGTAGATCCTAACAACCCTAGCACTTTTTATGTAGGAGCACCGGGAGGAGGAATCTGGAAATCTACAGACAGAGGAGCTAACTGGACGCCACTATCCGACAAACTCCCTCAAATAGGAGTTTCTGGAATTGCTATTGACCCGAATAATTCTAAAGTTATTTATATCTCTACAGGAGATGATGACAGCAGTGATAATTACAGTATTGGAGTATTAAAATCTACTGACGGAGGTGTTAGCTGGAACAAAACCGGACTGACCTTCACCAGTAGCAGAGCATCCAGTAATGATATCTACATTGATCCGAATAATTCCAATACCTTATGGGTAGCCACCGATACGGGAGTTTATAAAACTACCAATGCAGGAACAAATTGGACAAAAACACTGAATGGCAACATCAAAGACATCAAACTAAAACCCGGAAACTCTAAGGTGATTTATGCTGTTACCAGTTCTAATTTTTACAAATCTACTGATGGAGGAAATACATTTAGTCAAAAACAGAGTGGTCTTCCTTCCCGATCAGGACGATTAGTGATTGATATTACTCCAGCTAACCCTGAGTATGTATATGTATTAAGTGCCAAAACAGGCTTCACTTTTCAAGGCCTATACAAATCGACAAACAGTGGAGAAAGCTTCACTAAAACGCAAGAAACTCAAAATATTTTTGAAGGAGATCAAGCATGGTATGATTTAGCTCTTGGAGTATCTGACAAAAACCCTGACATTGTTTTTGTAGGATGCATTAACATCTGGAAATCAACTAATGGAGGAAACAGATTTACCAAAATCAACAATTGGAGCTCCCCCAGACAAGCAACTTATACACATGCTGATATCCACTTTTTGAGATATTATAACGGAAAACTATTTTGTGGTAGTGATGGAGGAGTATACCTTTCTGAAAACGACGGAAGTAGTTTTAACAGTCTTACAAAAGGACTACAGATTAGTCAATTCTATAGAATATCTGTAGCTCAAAACAGTAGTGCTGATCGATTAGTTGGTGGCCTACAGGACAATGGAGGATATGCCCTCAACGGAACAGAATGGAATAATCATCATGGAGGAGATGGAATGGATTGTGCTGTAAGTGGTAATAATTCTGACACCTATTATAGTTTTACTCAATATGGAGGAACATTACATATAACGACCAACAGAGGAGTTACGCAGCGTCAAGTAGCAAGAGGACCAGAAAGAGGAAATTGGATTACTCCACTTGTCTCAGATAAAAATGGGGTATTATATGCTGGATATAGCAAATTCTACAAAGTGAGTAACAATTCCTTCCAAAAAGTGTCTAATTTTAACTTTGGTGGAAAAATAGACCATATAGAATTAGATCCTAACAATGCCAATAATATGTATGCGGCAAGAGGTAGAAATTTATATAAAAGTACGGACAAAGGAATTAATTGGAGTTCTATCCATACCTTCCAAACAAATATCTCTTCTGTAGAAGTTCATAATGACAATTCTAACATTATCTATGTAAGCACCAGTGGTTCTGGTAACGGAGGAGTTTTTAAGTCTACTAATCAGGGAACTAATTTTAGCAATATTGCAGGAGGTCTTCCTGGAGAAGCAAAATTGGTAGTACGCCACCAAAAAGGAACAGAAAATATCTATCTGGGAACTTACCTGGGGGTATATTACAAAAGTGGTAATAACAATTGGGTAAACTATTCTTCGAATTTGCCAACTATTTCTGTAAGAGACCTGGAGGTTAATTTAAAAGATCAGGTACTGATAGCCGCTACTTACGGTCGTGGTGTATGGAAAGTTCCTCTTGCCGGAGCATCCGGAGGAGATACACAAGCTCCAACTACTCCGACGGCTTTAGTCACTTCTAATATCAGCAGCACTTCTCTTACATTATCATGGAATGCCGCTACAGACAATGTAGGAGTAACAGGATACGATGTTTATCAGGGAAGTACTATTGTAACGTCTGTATCAGGAAATTCTGCTACTATTACAGGGTTAACTCCAAATACCAGTTATCAATTCAGAGTTAGAGCTAAAGATGCAGCAGGAAATCAATCCGCTCTGAGTGATGCGGTATCTGCTACAACAAGTGGTACCGGTGGAGACCAATGTACTGCAGCAGTACAGACATTCCCTTATAACCAGGGATTCGAAAACTCCTTTGGTTCATGGAAGCAAAGCAAGCATGATCATATTGACTGGACGCTGAAAAACGGGAACACCCCATCGGATAACACAGGTCCTTCCAGTGCACATCAAGGGAACTATTATATCTATGTAGAAGCCTCAAATACAAATGGAATAAATGGAAATCCTAATAAAAGGGCTATTCTTACTTCTCCTTGTTTCGACCTGACAAATTTGGCTCAGGCAACTGTAAGCTTCAACTACCATATGTATGGAGATAATGACATGGGAAGCATCGCTCTGGAAGCAAGTAAAGATAACGGTGCAAACTGGGTAAGCCTATGGAGCCAAACTGGTAACAAAGGAAACAATTGGCTATCTGCCAGTATTGATCTGTCTGCATACTCAGGAGGAACGGTACAACTTCGTTTTAACAGACTAACAGGAGCTACCTGGAAAGCAGATATTGCTATTGATAATTTTGCTTTAAAAAGTGCCAGAACAACAGGAAATATCTGTGATGGTATTCAGACATATGTAAACGGTCGGACATACCAGATTGGTGACAAAGTAATTCACCAAAACACTCTTTTCCAACGTGATAACACAGTTGCTTCCGGATGGAGAAGAATAGGAAATTGCCCAACCTCAATGGCATACAGTACGAAAGAAAGTAACTCATCAACAGTGTATCCCCCTGTATACAATGCTCTAATTATCGAGCCAAATCCAATAAAGGGGAACACATTGAACACCTTGTTTGTTCCTTCAAAGGATGCGACATACCGCATCATAGAATTACAAGGAAAAATTGTTCTACAAGGAGATTTTAGTCAGGAAATAGATGTAACTCCACTTCCTAAAGGGGTCTATATTCTTAAAGTTCTTTCTGACAAAAAAGAGTATACACAACGTTTTATCAAATAATCAATCACTAAACGAGGTATATGTATTAATTGTAAAACCCTGAGAAATCGATTTTGATTTCTCAGGGTTTCTTATCTTATAATATCGTTGAAATTCAACAGGAATCAGAATTTAAAACCGCAAGCTAGTTGAAAAACAGCATTTCTCATTTCATGAGTCATATCATCATAACTGGTAGAAAGGCCTAAATAATACCTTACCTCTCCAAAAAAACCTTGAGGCATTTGATATCCGATACCGACTGTTGTTCCTAAATCCAATAAGGGAGTTACCCCCGAGATGTGTTGTGTTACACGTTCTTTGGCTCCGTCACGAAATATTTCTTTCTCTGAATTTCCTGTCAATAATATCCCGACCTGAGGCCCTACTTGTATGCTCGTCCCCTTAAACACATAATATTTAAACAACAGAGGGACATTCAGATAATCCAGCTGCAATCTATGCGATGTCATTCCTTCTGCGGTTATTCGCTCTATAGTTGCTCCTTGAGGAGAATATACAATCTCAGGCTGAAAAGCCAATACTTCGGTCAAGGGCACTTCTAATAATACCCCGAAATGAAGTGTTGCTCTATGAGCTACTTGTTCCTCTCGTTTTTTGGTTACGAAAGAAAAGTTTTCTCCTACTTTAATCCCAAAACGTGGAGTATATTCCTGAGCATACATCATCATAGCGATAAAATAAAAAAGGGCTGCTACTTGCTTACGTACTACTTTCATTACAGTATAAAAAAAGGGTTCATCTATATGTCGAGAAAAAAGAGCGTTACCCTTTTTTTTCTCTAGAGTATAACATGATTTTATATAAAAAAGTTTTTTTATTAGTTTACATTGAACATGTAAGTATTCATTTACCAAAACAAGAGTCCCTTATAAATAAGCATAAAAACAGTACGAAAAAAATAATGACAGCACAGGATAATCTCAAAAAAATTGGAAAAGAACTACCAGATACACCCTCTCCCGGAGGAAGTTATGAATCTGTCAATATCAGGGGAAATATTGCTTATATAGCAATTCAATTTCCTATCTGGAACAAAGAATATACCTATCAAGGACGATTAGGAGAAGAGCTTTCTACTGAAGAAGGGTATAAAGCTATGGAAATGTGTGCCTTGAATGTACTATCGCAAGTAAAACAAAAAATTGGTTTTGATAAGCTTATAGGTCTTAATCATATAGATGCTTATTTCCAATCCGGAAAAAATTGGGATGAATCGCCTGAAGTAGTCAATGGCGCTTCTGATCTTTTTGTAAAAGTGTTAGAAGAAAAAGGGAAACACTCCCGAGCAATTTTTGGTGTTGAAAAATTGCCCAAAAATTTTAGTGTTGGATTGACAGCATCATTTACAATCCATATATAATCAGCACAATAGCCCCCATAAAAAAGCCTTCTCATAATACAGAGAAGGCTTTTCGTATTATTTAATCACTTTATCAAGCTTCCTGTAGGCTATGTTTCTTTTCTATAGCTCTGTCCACACTATTAGATGGGGATTTAATTAACAGACTGCTCATACTGGTGAAAGCGTTGAACTTTTTAAGCCAGGTAGCTCCATTTGCTCCCCATCCTGTATCCAGACTAAAGTCTAAAGTACGAGAATTATTCGGCGCCCCGGTAAGATCTATCAATGCCCCTGAAGACATTGCTCTTGTAATTACAGTTGCTGTTTCTACAATATTAGTAGAAAAAATCAGTGCAATTGTAGTTATTGGTGTAATAGACCTTGCAGAACCACTCCCTAAAATAGGGAACGCACATAAGATATTAGGCGTATTTTCTACAACCTGACTAATTCCTACTGTAAATTGCTGCGATGCTTTATTCAAAAAAGATATTGCCCCTTTCGGTCCACTACTCGACCCGTTTAAATTTCCTGCCGAGTCAATTGTTATTAAATCGTTTAAGTCTGCATTTATCGTATTACTAGCTGTGATGGTAACACTTTCTGAAACTTGTGAAGTAGAGTTATACCCTTGAAACTGCTCCTCCCAATGAATTACTGTATTCGTTAATAACTTATCCTTTTCTAATTTAAACCAAACTGTAGGTTCTCCTGAACCAGAAGCTTCTACTGACTTGAATCCATATAATGAATACCCTTGCGATTTTAGTGCAGCTACGGTCTCTGCACTCATTTGTATTGTGGTACTAAACTTTGTTGCCATTATTTTTCAAATTTTATTGTTCTGTTATATTTAGACTGCTATGGCTAAATAACACATAAGAGCCCCAGACCCTCTGGAGACTTTTTAAGCTATTTGACAGGGATAAAAAATAGTTTAGTAATCAAAAGGAATTAAAAGTAGCTACTCAATGAAATATTTCATTTTTTTTAATTACGAAGTTAAATTTAGAAAAATATTTTGTTACTACAGACCAGAAAAACCACAAAAAATAAAAATTAAAAACCTAAAAATCAACAACTTAAACAACAAACCATAAAATAAGATTTATGGTTATATCATGTACTTTTTCTGTTGATTTTACAAACAACCTGCTACATTACGAACATACTTAAAGAGCTTAACGATTAATCCAAAAAAGCACGAATAAAAGTAAACTCCCCTGTAGACATATAAGGTATTAATAAGGGAATTAATATATTTCTAAACCATCATCGGTTAGAAAATAATATTTAAAGCACCTCCAGTTTATAACCTACCCCATGAATATTTATAATATTCACAGAAGGGTCATCCTGTAATTTTTTTCGAAGGCGGGAAATAAAAGCATCCAGGCTTCTCCCAACAATGACCCCTTGATCTTCCCATACTTCTTTTACCAATACCTCTCTTTTAATCGTTTCATTTTGATGCTGACTAAACAACTGCATTAGCTCACGTTCTTTAGTCGTTAATGAAATGCGCCTTCCTTCCTTTTCTAAAAAGTTTTTATCCGGATAAAACGAGTACTTCCCTATTCGTATTTGTTCTGAAGCCTCATTATTTTTCCTGTTTTTTTTCTTAGCTACATATAAAAAACCAATTCCTGCAATACTGATCAAACAAAGAGAAGCCCATACAAGTACATTGTCCCCCCCTAAAACAGCTGTTTCTTCTATAAACAATATCCGAATTCTATAACAATTATACGGAAGTCTCCTTCCCAGACATGGAATAATGCTTTCCTCTTGCGACATCATTACCCGATAACTATACGAAACTTCTTTGTTACTACAATTGATTACTTCTACGATATAACGCTCTGGTAATTCTAATTTTTCAAAACTATGACGAATATTCGCCACCAGGGTATCAGGAACAATGGATATGTCTGCCTCAAAAGACAATTCATAGGTATGTTCATTAATCTGAATTATCGGACTTATCAATGAAATAGAATCTTTATCCGACAAGAGTAACTGATTCCCTACATCTCTTAATGCTACTTTTACTATTTCAGAAAAATATAATGGTTCTTTTGATCGCGCCATATACATACTTGTAAAAAAAACTAGTATGCCTCCCATAAATAGTATACGATATATAAGTTTCGATTTCACAAAATACTTTGTAAACAAGTTAATACGGGTAAAATTTACAATTTTTTGCACTTCTTTTACATTTTTTTTTCACCTTCCAACAACTCCTCTTTTAGCTTTACAAAAAACATATATCATGAAAAACACAATAATTGTATTCGTTCTTTTTTATAGTTCTTTATCCTCTTTTGCTCAGCAAAAACTTTTTATTGATGCTTCTCAAAGTACCCTTCACTGGTCCGCCACAGATGATCATCATAGAGGGAAACATAATGGAAAAATCTCATTTCAAAAAGGTCATGTAATAAAAAAAGATACACAGATTACTGAAGGCATGTTCGAAGTTGATTTATATTCAAAACTACAATCTTATACCTATGACAGTAAAACATGCATTCCTTTTTTTTCCAGGGCTTCTTTTGATATAAAAAAACACCCCGGAGCAATTTTACATATCCTTCACACAGCGTATACCGGTCCTTCTTCTTTTTCCTCTACTGGATATTTAACTATTAATGGCATACGGCAGCCCATCACCTTTTTATCAACCATTAAAAAAAAGGAGCTTTATGAGGTGATCACATCAAATTTGGTCATTGATCCTATGCTATGGAGTACTCAGAAGGTACCTCACCTTATCTCAGCATTATCATTCCCAAAATTGATAGAAATCTCCTTACAAATAACTGTAATCCCTGATGGATGTTAAAAGAAATAGAAAAAGAGTGTCTAAAAAGCCAGACACTCTTTTATAAAATTATTTAAGGTTCTACAATATGAAACCAAAATGTAAAGGTATCAAGCTTAGAAATAAAAGACATAAATGCCTCTTCATTTCCTGTTAGAATAACATCTCCGTTCCTTATCAACTCCTCAAAAGTTGTTTCTTTCATTACAATTCTATTTAAGTCTGCTCTCTTCATAGTTACAGTTGTAGTCACATCTTCTGTTATTAATGCCCCTATACGAGGAGTTACAACGCCATTCTGAACAATCAAAGAAACCTTTTCATTAACATCAATCAGGTTAACATTAAAATTATAATCAAAGTCAACTGCTTCCTGATCTGTCCCTATAAACCCCATTGCTAGATAATTAAAGAACAACTCATTAGTCATCCCACTAACCATATCTGGACTTGCAGTATTAGGAGTATCCCATTCTTTTACTCCATGACGTAATTCTTTAGCCCCTGACAAGTAGAAGTTTCTCCACGGACCTGACTCTGCCATATACCCTAACTGTTCATAAGTATCTGCCAATAACCTTCTAGCACTTTGATTATCAGGATCTGAAAACACCAAATGATTTACTACTTCGGCTACCCATCTGTAATCCCCTTCATCAAAAGATACTTTCGCTTTTTTTATCAAAGAATCAGCTCCTCCCATAAAAGCTACATATCGTTCTCCTACATCAGAAGGAGGTAATTTATGAAGGTTCGCTGGGTTCCCATCAAACCATCCAAAATACAATTGATACTGTGCCCTGACATCATGACTAACAGATCCATAGTATCCTCTATTATAAAACTGCTTATCTAATGAGTCTGGCAGATGTAACATTTCTGAGATCTCTAACGGGGTATATCCCTGATTAGCCAACCGTAACGTTTGATCATGTATATAACGATATAAATCTCTTTGGTTCTCCCATAGTTTATAAATTTCTTCATTCCCCCAAGTGGGCCAGTGATGTGAACCAAAAGAATATTTTACATCTTTTCCCCATTTATAAATTGCTCTATCGATATATTGACTCCACTTTTGTCCATTTCTCACTTTAGCCCCTCTCAAAGTATATAAATTATGTAACGTGTGATTGATGTCTTCTGATTGACAGAAAGCTTTTAACTCTTCAAAATAAAACATCATTTCTGCAGGAGCTTCTGATTCTGGGGTATAAATAAACTCAACTGTCAGTCCATCAATTGTATCTTTTACTCCTTCTACTGCATTAATAATTTCTGTACCATTTAATATTCCTGAAATACCTGTTGAAGTTGTTTGCCCTAAACCTGTACCTAAAGTTCCTTTTATATCCTTATAAAGGACATTCCCATACATATATGAAGCTCTTCTTCCCATTGCATTGCCACCCATCACGTTTTCACTTACCGCTTCTTCAAAAAAATCTTGAGGGACATAAATCGGTATTTTCCCATTGATTGTATCGCTTCCTTTCATCACCCCTCTAATACCTCCAAAATGATCTATGTGGCTATGGGTAATAATAACAGCTTTTACGGGCAAACTATCTACTTTTTCATTAGCAAGTTGCAACCCTGCTCTTGCTGTTTCTTCTGACAATAAAGGGTCTATAATAATCCATCCTGTTTTCCCTTTTACTAATGTCATGTTTGCCAAGTCAAATCCTCGTATTTGATAGATACTATCTGTCACCTTAAACAATCCGTTAAGACTATTTAGTTTACTTTGTCGCCACAAACTGGGATTAGCTGTTCCTGGAGCTTTTCCTTTTATGAAGTCGTATTGTTTCATATTATATACAACATTCCCTGAATCATTTACAATTTCCCCTGATTCTATCGTTCCCATAAATCCTTTAGTTGCATTTATAGAATCTGTTTTATCGGAAAAATTTAAATAGCTAAGGATTGAATCATTAGCAGCAATAGTATATGAAGAAGCCTCTTTCCTATTAATATCAAAAGAGAATTCTGATAAATTATTTTTAGTGTTGCAGCTCAAACATATACTCATTATAACGAGTATACAACATTTAAGAATCTTGTGTTTTTTCATTAGTTTTTTAGTTAAAATTGGTATAAATAAGTGTTTAAATCACTTGAGTAAGAGGTAATATATTTTTAGAAAATTTTTCTAAAAGCCCACACAATTAACTAATAAGCAATATTTTTTTATTTTTTTAAGTAGAAAGATTCCGCCAATAACTATATCATATTGACATATCCGTATAGAAATCCAGTTACAAATAGAACTCATGTAAAAAGTATCTTTCTCTTACTCCATAAATAGTAAGAGTTGACTTTTTTGAACAATTACGTCCTTTTATAACTAAAAGTATTTTAATTAAAAATAAAAAAGCAGTGGAGATATTTTGCCTAATACTTGTTAACTAATGTTAGCTTTTCCAATAATAAAAACAGTATAATAGTTTTATTATCACGAATGATCTAAAAATGTAAAGTACATGTTATTTTAAAACAAAGCTCAAATGAGAAAAAAAGAGTTTTTTATATATTTTTTAAACTCTAAAAGGCAATCATTTTTTAAGGCTGTGGTCATTATTATTAATTAGTTGGTTAATAATTAAAACGCTAAAGTACCTATTAATCCGGTGTCTAACAAAAGAGATAGCACAAGTTTTTTCCTACAAAAAACCAGAAAGTCAAAACGTTAATTCTAGTTATTAAACACTAATTACTTTTATAGGACAACTTTATCTTTTATTACGAACTAACATACCTTAAGCACATTTTGGTCCTAATAGTAAATAAATGGTTCTAGTGCAATAAATTTCAAACAACTAGTCTTCTGTGATATAATAATCTAGAGAGTCGTATATAAATTATTATAGAACAGTGTCAGGGTTCCTTTCTTTAGCTATAAAATTCAATCACAATTCATTAATATATTACCAACCATTTCTCTTATTAAAAATGAATTCCTAATTCGAAGGCAATACCATAGTCGAATGTATATACTTTAGAAGTTTGTACTCTTTGAAAGGCGCCAATACCAATTACAAGCCCCATATCTTTCCACGGAATTAACTTTACCCCTTGCTGCGTACGCACCCCCATTAAAAAACTTCCCTTTCGTTTACTTTCCTTTCTTTTTAATAATTCTATCCCTACTGGAAATTGCGCCCCTAACACTCCGTAAATCCCTGGAAACATTTTTACATACCCATGAAAACCAGGACTAAACACATAGGTATCGACATCGACATACCCCTTTCTTTCTTTTATGTTATTTATAGGTTTAGATTGCCCATATGACATCACAAAAGGGATTATAAACTCTTTATCATTATCTGAAAATCCGATATAACTAACTTCCCACCCCTGATAATATTTACTATATCGACGGGTATAGGTAAACAGATCATACCACCTTCCTAAGCGACTCATCACTGCTACATTTGAAAAAATCGCTGTTTTTTCTCCGTTTTTATGTGAGGTAAACTGTCTGATACAATACTCCAATGCTGCTCTAATTCTCTTCTCCTGGGTCTTAATAGCTTCTTCTTCTTTTCCTAAAGGGAAAATTTCTTCTTCATAATGTCGAAGATTATACACTTCTTTTAATCCCTTATCATCCCTTTCTTCTAAAAAAGACAGCTGTATCAACACTCTCGCTTTCAATGCTGAGGGAGAAATCTGTGCCTGTTGTACAGCTAACTTTTCAATCACAATACTGATTTCCTTGGTATTTGGAATATCTGGTAATGATACTACCAAGAAATCACGAATTGCTTTTGCTGCATCCGGAGCCAAGCGAAAGCTTCTTTTCTGATACATTACATCTTTAAACCTTCCTAAATATTTTTCTTGTCGTTTGTCTATGACCTCCTTTATATGAAAAGTCTGAGGTGTTCCCCACTGAATGGGAACCATTTGTAAAACAACATCTTCCTGAGCGACTGTTTGTATTACAAAAAACAGAAACACTCCTAATTGCATCCATCTCATAACAAACTCTACTTATTCCTCGCCTACAGAAGCACTATAATGAACTTCTATCGCTCTTAGCTCATCGATATCAAATTGTAGAACCAAGTTCTTTGAAGTAATCGAAATGATATGTGCTTTGAGCTTTTCTCCTTTGCTATTCTGCATTTCTATATAACTCCCATTGGTATTAAACAACCAGGTTCCACGATCTATTTCTTCTTCTGACATGGAAATAAATTTCATATCTGTTCCTAAATTGAGGTAGTCTTTTTTTTCCTTTTTAGAAGGAGGGTATTTTTCATTTCCAATCTTGTAATATGCCAATTCCCATTGTTCAAATAAGCATTGTTCTTTTCCTGCTAATTGAGCAGCTAGATAGTTTACAGAAAAAACTAATACTAATAAAAGGTATACACTTTTGTTTGGTTTACGTATCATCTGGTTTTTATTTTTTACCAAAAATAATTTACCTTCTCTAGGAGGTGTTTGTCCATTTGAGACAAAAGAGCAACCTTTTCTTTTTTCTTTTTATATTGATATGGTAAAAGTGGTTGTTTTTTTATCTTTTTGAATGCTCGAGGTCCACTTCGAATATAGATTTCATATTATTGTATTTGGATTCTAATAAATCGGACATGGACATTAATTACACACCTCTGGACAATCCAGTATGGTATTCTCTACAACAGACACATCATGAGCTAGGTGTTTTTTATAAAGACATTGCATTCTATCATCCTGATTTCTGTCCTTTTGGAGGTGTTTTTAAACCTTCGGAAATGATAACTGCACTTAGTGAGTACAGCAAACATACTACTGATTTCTATGTAGTCGGAACTTCTCCCAGTTGTCCGCCTCATCTCACAGTCTGCAAAGAACTTATTTGCAATCAAATGGTATTAGACTCTCCTATTCCCATAATACATACTCATACTACTACTGCCCTTGGAACCGAACATCATCAAGATCTTTTTGATTTGGTCAATACTGTACAACCGGGATATTTTAAAAAGTATACATGTCGTATGGGACAGTATTATGGAATCTATATTGATAATATATTGGTAGCTGTTACTGGAGAACGTATGAAAATGAATCAATTTACAGAAGTTAGCGCCGTAGTTACTCATCCTGATCATACAGGAAATGGATACGCCAAACAATTGGTTGCAAAAACTGCGAACGCTATTTTTGCTCAAAATAAGATCCCTTATCTTCATGTAGCTTCTACCAACATCGGGGCCATCCGTTTATATGAAAAGCTGGGATTCAGGACAAGGAGACAGATCAGTTTTTGGCAATTATCCCTTACACATTAAAAAAAGGGATCGAATTCGATCCCTCTTCTTTACAAAACTATTAAAATTACCATTGCTTATTTTTTGACAAACTGTCTCATTATGGTCGTCTTTCCTTCGGTTTGCAATTGTAGAATATAAACTCCATTTTGCAACCCTTGTACATCAATTGCTTTCGTTTGCAGCTTTCCTTGTTTTGAAACCTGTCCTAATAGATTCATTACTTTGTAATTCATATTCTCTATTCCAGTTCCTCCGATATGGAGTACTCCACCCTGTACCGGATTCGGGTATACAGTTACCTCAATGGTTTCTTTTTTAACACCATCTGCCAATAACTCTTTGCCAAGTTCTTCTGTAGTAGCAATATTATTATTAGCTGTTGTAGCCAATCGAAGATTATCAACAGCCATATCTCCCTGCCATGAGTTTCCGGAAGTTCCTACAAAACGCAATTGTACTGAATTTCCTGCATAAGCATTAAGGTTGACATTGGCGTTGTTCCATACATTTCCTTGATTTCCTGCTTGATTCCAAACAGATGCCCAGGTAACTCCATTATCACTACTAGCTTCTAATCTCAAGGATCCCACTGCATTTCCTGTCATATGATATGTAAATGTAAAAGTGGCTGTTCCTTGATTTCTTAAATCAAAACATGGCGAGTTCAGAATTGTAGTACGATTCGGATTATTTGGACTAGATGTTTCTACATACACATAAAATCTTCCTTCTTGTGCACTGGAAGGTCCTGTGTTATTAGAAAACGTTCTTCCTTGTTGGTGTGTCCAATCAAAATCATCACCAGCTGCCTGAGTCCAAGCTCCAAACCCAGCTTCAAAACCTTCAGAATAAGGAAAAACATTGATTCCGTTTGCACATCCTTCATTATTATTCCCCTGATCATTAGCTTCATAGCGAGCTGACCATCCAGAAGCTGTAATAATCTCATCAGATGTAAATTGTACATACATTGCATTTCCTGTAGAAGTTATCGCTGCAGGAATTGTTCTTCCTGAAAAACGCCCTAACTGAGGTGCTGCTGTATTTTCTCCATCATATATTGTTACGAAATCATAATTAGCCTCCGTATTAAACGCATCAAAACGAAGGGTTACTGTACCTCCATTTTCTGGTCTAATCAACCAGCTACAATTTCTATTTGTTGGATAATCCTGATTTCCACTACCATCTGTAAACGCCCCATTAATTGCTGTAAGTACAGCTCCTCCATTACATGGATCTGCTGCCACCACCTGAGTTCGCACATTGATAACATTACTATCAGCTGAGGTATTTCCTGCTGCATCTCTAGCCACCACTTTAAAACTATATATTGTATTTGCCGTGAGTCCATTAATTGTTTCACTAGTTGCTGCTACTGTCGCAACTACAACATCATCTCGATAGATATCATAAGCTGTTACTCCTACATTATCATTCGACGCACCCCAATTCAACTCCAAAGAAGTTTCCTGAACATTCGACGCAACAAGATTCGTAGGCGCTGTAGGCGATTCATTATCAACCACTCCATTAGCCGTAAAACTTCCTGTAAAAACTCCTCTACCGTAAGTAGAAGCTATTACAATATTATTATTATCATCTCCATCAATTGCCCAATAATCAAACGATGTCACACTAACATCACTCATCCCGTTATAGGACTGTCGCCATACAGGATTTGCATTATCAAAATTATTCGACATCCACACTCCTAATTGTGTCGCCACGATTACTTCTGTTCTATCTAATGGATTCTGTAGAATATCTCGTACTGGAATATCCGGTAAATTCCCCTCTTTACTTACCCAGTTAACTCCTGCATCTGATGAGTACCATATACTGGTTACTCCATAATTATGAATTGTCACTAACAGATCATTTGCAGTTGCTCCTAATCTCACAGAAGATACTGATCCTACAAAAGGAGTATTGATTTCTGCCCAATTCGCAGCACCTACTCCAACATTGGTTAAACGGAATAATTTTCCATCGGCTGCTCCTACATACCAGGTGTTATTCGCAAAAGTAGATGCTACAAATGCTGTTGGCTTAGCCGTTAACATCTGATTATCTATATTTCCATTTCTATTATTAGCAACATCAATAGTCTTTATTGAGGTATGATTCACATTGTTAGCTCTAACTGTCGCATTTGACAAGATGAAATTAGCATCGCTATCATACCCCATCTGATTCACGAAATCTCCTGTAGCTTCTCTTAATATCTCCTCTCCTCCTCCTTGTTCTTGTCCTACTCCATCCCAGGGAAGGTTAAATCGATAAATATTATTATTGGTATATGTGGCTGTCATGTATTGTCCGTCTTTATCTACAAAGGTGTAAAATCCATCCCCTCCTGATAATTGTTCAGATCCATTAATTCCGGCGACTGCATTTCTAAATGCCTGAGAACCGTTATCCTGTGATCCTGCTGTAAATATCCCATTTTGGTCTCTAGCTCCATTCGGTCCAATACCGGCTTTTACATACTGAGTAACATTATAGTTATTTACACGCTTCCCAATCGCATTAGCATTATTATTTGCCGTTGATAAACTGGATGCATAATATACTCCTCCATCATTTCCGAATATAGCTTGATTAGCATTTCCGGGTCTAAACACCATTGCGTGCTGATCGGCATGCACTAAAGGAGTTCTCAGTTGTGCCAACCCGCTATTGTTAGACCATTTAGATATTTGTGTCCAGTTATTTCCTCCATTGGCAGAACGGAATAAATCAATCCCCCCTACATATACAATATCATCATTGGTAGGATCTGCCTCAATCATCAAATCATAAAATGCCTGACCTCGAGTAAAATCATTGGCCGGAATTCCATCATACCCAATTCTAGGAATTGCACGATCGTGATCTACAGGAAGTGCTGTTGCTACTGGATTGGTTGCAAAACCATCCGTTGTTCTATAAATATGAACAGGTTCTATTACATTGTTATTTTCATCTGTTAAGACTCCCTGAGTAAGTGCATATATTTTATTTGCATCGGTAGCTGAGGTTTCTATCTCAACTCGATTCGAATCTCTCAGAGGAGAAGCAGCTGCTTCTACCCATGCAGTTCCGTTTACACTACTAAATACACGACCTCCTCCTTCTCCCATAGGAGAGTTGATCGTTCCCATCCATAATCGATTATCAGATCCTATCTCAAAATCATTCGGGACATAATAGTAGTTATTGTTACTCCACTGGTATCGCATATTAGCAGATTCAATTCGATTCCAGGTCACTCCTCCATCAATAGAATGATACATCCCAGCCGATTGAATTCCAAGCCAGTTATTAGGTCCCGAAGCTGCTCCGTATATATGCGCTCCTACTCCTACAAATAATTCTGTTCGATTCTCAGTAGTATTCTCCCAGGCTATAATATCATTTACATAATAAATCCCTGAAAGAAACAAATTGGTGGGATTTGCCTGAAGATCTCCTCCTCCTGCCGGAGGAATATTTACCGCTTGCCAATTATTCCCTCCGTTATTAGATCTATACACTCCAGTACCAACTACATCACCTGCTGTATATTGTTCTCCTGTACCGACATACCATATATTAGAGTTCCTTGGGTCTACTGTAATAGAAGTGACTGATAAGTTACCCGGTACATTCTGAACTCTTGTCCATTGCGAAGCTGCTGAGGTAATATCATTATTAACCCATAATCCTCCACTTACTCCTCCTGCAAATACCCTTCTGTTAGTTTGGTCATTAGGATCGAATAAGATAGCACGGGTTCTTCCCCCAACATCATTGGGACCTCTTTCTTCCCAGGCATTTGCATTATTTTCTCCCGGGGCTCTTTTTACATTCCTCGACTTTAATTGTTTTTGAACGTCGTAAAGCTTTTCTGGTTCTGTACGCCCAGTCATAGGATTAATCGTCAATTCCCACATCTGTTCGAAGTATTTATTTGGGGGAATACCTCTTTTTTTTCGTGCTTTTTTAGTAAGACTTAAGGTTTCTTTAAAAGGACTGTTTTCTAAAAAACGTAGATGTTTATCTCTTACATCTTGTAAGGACTTTTCTTTTTTTGGCGCATCTGTTGCATGATATAAATACAGTACAGATGATAAAAATACGACACAAAAAAACAGCACCCCTCTTTTTAAAAAGGTAGTTTTCATATATAAGTTGAGTTTTAGTGTTAAGCCACAAATATATAAAAATTATATTATTGTTATTTTTTTGTGCAAAAAATAAAAAAATCAATAATAAAAATCATTTTTTTACTTACAAAAATCAACAAATCACATTAACTCATATAATAAACCAAACCTCCATAACTTTCAGTATGTTAGGATCATTGTAGCAACTTTTACTAATGCAACAAAGTATATATTAGAACTTTACCCCCCTCTTTTTTTCATACAAACAACCATAACACCCATTTTGAAAACAAAAAGAATCCTATTATAGAAATGTTAAAAAAATAATTTTTATTAACTTATATTTAACTTTTGTTTTTGTAGTACAAAAATTATCTCCTGAAAGACTCTTACAGTCGTTCAACTATATTTTTTACATAATTAAAACATGTAAGATTTTTCTTTAATTTCTTTTTACTATATTTCTTTACCCAAAATCTCACTTCTTTTTACTCAAAAAAAATATTCCTGCTATTTAATTTTAAAACAATACAATTTTTATTTTTTTTCTTTTAGATGATTCTATTTAGTTAATTTTTGTTTTACATAATTCTTTCTTTTAAATCACCTTAATTAACTTCTATCATTATTAAAAATGCATAAAAAACGAAGCGTCTCCCCTCACTATACTCCCCTACTCCCCCTCTAACTTAAAACATGTCAATTATACCTATTGAATGTTTTTTAATCACAACGATTTCTTCAGACACCTGACTGTATTTCTATTTTTTTGATGCACTTCCCGAACCATAAGCTATTCTTCCACTAAAAAATCAAGCGTTCCTCACCTTCACTTATACCTAAGAATAAAAAAGCGCCTTTTTTAAGGCGCTTTTTTGTTTTTTATATGGCTAGATTATTAATGTTTCAAGAAACGTTTTATATAATTATTCTTTCCTGATGTTATTTTTAACACATACATTCCGTTCTCCATAGCTCCTACATCTATTTTCTTAGCCTTTTCTCCTCTCATAATAACTTTTCCTGTTACATCAAATATTTGATATGACGACAAGTTCAATACAGTTTCCGGCAGGGAGATGGACAATATATCAGAAAATGGTTCTTGATAAATTACCAGCTCTATAGCCGATGGAGGGGATGATGCCAGAGAGGTTAGCTTCTTACTTCCATTACATGGTCCTAAATTATCCCATCTATTCCAATTATTTTTTCGAAACAAGAAACCTTGAAACACTACTTTATCTCCTGGTCGATATATCACACCTGACCTCCATGACGCTACTCCTTCGCAAATTCCTCCTCCTGTAGTTTTCTTGGTTGTAAATGTTATTACATCTGAATACGGAGCATCTGTTTCTTGCTGATTCCCTGCTGTACCACATTTCCCTATACTATCCCAACGATTCAAACTATTTTTCTGATACAAAACATTGTCATACACCACCTTATCTCCTGGCTGATAATTTACTCCTGATCTCCATGGCGCTACTCCATCACAGATATCTCCAGTAGTTCCTTTACAGGTATATTTTATACGTAGCTGATATGCTGTTTCCGACTTAAGATTTTTTAATTCTAACGTATTTGATGTTGCTTCAACTACCGCATAACCACTATCAGAAGTCTTTTTATACTCTACAGTATAAGGAGCAGCTCCAGCTGTAGCATCCCAATTAATTATAGCTGACACGTCTTTTATATCAGTAGCTGTAACCCCTGTTACTTTCTGACAATCACTTCCTGTTCCTCCTAATGTTTTAACAGAAACGATATTAGAAAATGCGGAATGGTTTCCTGCTGCATCTTTTGCTCTGACTTTAAATCGATATGCAGTATTTGCCGTGAGTCCATTAATTGTTTCACTAGTTGCTGCTACTGTCGCAACTACAACATCATCTCGATAGATATCATAAGCTGTTACTCCTACATTATCATTCGACGCACCCCAATTCAACTCCAAAGAAGTTTCCTGAACATTCGACGCAACAAGATTCGTAGGCGCTGTAGGCGATTCATTATCAACCACTCCATTAGCCGTAAAACTTCCTGTAAAAACTCCTCTACCGTAAGTAGAAGCTATTACAATATTATTATCATCATCTCCATCAATTGCCCAATAATCAAACGATGTCACACTAACATCACTCATCCCGTTATAGGACTGTCGCCATACAGGATTTGCATTATCAAAATTATTCGACATCCACACTCCTAATTGTGTCGCCACGATTACTTCTGTTCTATCTAATGGATTCTGTAGAATATCTCGTACTGGAATATCCGGTAAATTCCCCTCTTTACTTACCCAGTTAACTCCTGCATCTGATGAGTACCATATACTGGTTACTCCATAATTATGAATTGTCACTAGCAGATCATTTGCAGTTGCTCCTAATCTCACAGAAGATACTGATCCTACAAAAGGAGTATTGATTTCTGCCCAATTCGCAGCACCTACTCCAACATTGGTTAAACGGAATAATTTTCCATCGGCTGCTCCTACATACCAGGTGTTATTCGCAAAAGTAGATGCTACAAATGCTGTTGGCTTAGCCGTTAGCATCTGATTATCTATATTTCCGTTTCTATTATTAGCAACATCAATAGTCTTTATTGAGGTATTTCCACCCCTTTTTGAGGCATTTGACAAGATGAAATTAGCATCGTTATCATACCCCATCTGATTCACAAAATCTCCTGTACCTTCACTTAATATTGCTTCTCCCCCTCCTGCTTGTTGTCCTTTTCCATCCCAGGGAAGTTTATATCTATGAATATTATTAAAAACATAGGTACTAATCATATATTCTCCATCTTTATCAACAAAAGTATAAAACCCATCCCCTCCTGATAATTGTTCAGACCCATTAATTCCGGCGACTGCATTTCTAAATGCCTGGGAACCGTTATCCTGTGATCCTGCTGTAAATATTCCATTTTGGTCTCTAGCTCCATTCGGTCCGATACCGGCTTTTACATACTGAGTAACATTATAGTTATTTACACGCTTACTGATCACATCGGAGTCCCCTGCTCTTGCTAAATCAGACGCATAATACACTCCACCGTCATTTCCAAATATAGCCTGATTAGTATTCCCGGGTCTAAACACCATTGCATGCTGATCGGCATGCACTAAAGAAGCTCTTAATTGCGCCAACCCACTATTGTTAGACCATTTAGATATTTGTGTCCAGTTATTTCCTCCATTGGCAGAACGGAATAAATCAATCCCCCCTACATATACAACATTATCATTGGTAGGATCTGCCTCAATCATCAAATCATAAAATGCCTGACCCCGAGTAAAATCATTAGCCGGAATTCCATCATACCCAATTATAGGAATTGCACGATCATGATCTACAGGAAGTGCTGTTGCTACCGGATTGGTTGCAAAACCATCTGTTGTTCTATAAATATGAACAGGTTCTATCACATTGTTATTTCCATCTCTTAAAACCCCTTGCGTAAGCGCATATATTTTATTCGGATCTGTAGCAGATGGCTCTAGCTCTACCCGATTTGAATCTCCCAGAGGAGAAGCAGCTGCTTCTACCCAGGTAGCTCCGTTTACACTACTAAACACACGACCTCCACCTATATTATCGAATTTCACAAAATTAATTGTCCCCATCCACAAACGATTATCGGCTCCAATTTCAAAATCATTCGGAATATAGTAATAGGTATTGTTATCCTGCTGGTATCGCATATTTGCTGATTCAATCCGGTTCCAAGTAGCTCCTCCATCAATAGAATGATACATCCCGGCAGATTGAACTCCTAGCCAATTTCTAGGTTCATTAGAAGGAAGATATATATTCGCCCCTACTCCTACAAATAATTCTGTTCGGTTCTCAGTAGTATTCTCCCAGGCTATAATATCATTTACAAAATAAATCCCAGATAGAAATAGATTGGTTTCATCTACCTGAAGGTCTCCTCCTCCTGCCGGAGGAATATTCACTATCTGC